>NZ_SMKT01000019.1 GCF_004348735.1 Actinomadura sp. KC06 | reverse complement strand
GTCGGCGCCGGGTTCGGTGTAGACGGTGCGGACCAGCCACAGTCCCAGCGGGGTGGTGGTGAGGTCGGCCAGCGCCGCCGCGGGCCGCCGGGCCTGGCCTGGCCGGGTCTGGCCTGGCCGGGTCTGGTCGGCGGGGGGTGTGGCGCGTAGCGCGGTCAGGGTGTGCTGCCAGGCCGGTCCGGGGGAGGGCGGCAGGCAGCGGGTGAGGTAGTCGGCGGCGGCCGCGGGTGTCAGCGGGAGTGGTTCCAGCACCGCAGCGGAGGTGATCACATCCCCGGCGGCACTGATCGCAGCGGTGAACTCGGTGGTGCGGCTGGTGAGGATGAGCTGGTCGTCGCCGCCCAGGGAGCGGTTCAGCGCGGTGATCACCGCGGTCTGGACGGGTGGGGGCAACTCGTCCAGCCCGTCCAGGACCGGCAGGATGTGCCCTCGCCAGGCCAGCGCGCTTGCCACCTGGGCGCCCAGCTCGGGTGCGCGCAGCGCCGGATAATCGCTGGTGAGGCGGTCGGCGATCCAGTCCTGCAGGCGGGGGTGGCGCCGGGTGTCCCAGCCGGCCACCGGCAGCAGCACCGGCACCGGCTCGCCGGGATGATGGTCACGGTCGGCCAGCAGGTGCAGCAGCAGCTGCATCGCCAGGGTGGTCTTGCCGGTGCCCGGTCCGCCCAGGATCACCAGCCGGCGACGCCGGGTGCGGCGGAACCGATCGGCCAGCGCGCCGATGTCAGCGCTGGAGGCCGTCCACCACAACCGCGCCGGCTCACCCGCAGGCCCGCCGGGCGGTGCGGCGGACGGGTCGATGTTGATGGCATGGTCCATCACCTCGGCCGCGTCCGGGGTCCGCCACCGCACTGGGATCGGGTCGGGGTCAGCCAACGACCGCAGCCGCTCCTCCTGCTGCCATTGCTGTTTCACCAGATCGGCGAGCAGCTTCTTGGCCTGCGCCAGGATGTCCTCGGTCGGTGCGGCGGCGCCGAGCCGGCCGGAGCGCCGCCAAGCCCACCGCACAGTCCCGACCACCAACACGCCGGCGCCCAGCAGCCCACCGCTGATCCAGCTGATCCGCTCCAGCCGCTCATCCAGCTTCCCACCGGCCAGAAACGCCCACACCACCAACGCGACGACCGCAGCCACCACCGCCAGGACCGCCAGCCATGTCCACCAACCCTTAGCCTTTCCCACGATCGCCATCGTGCCGCCGATGCCCCCGCCGCGCTGGACAAGGTCAACAATCACCCCATCCCGGCACACCCGAACCCACCAGGCAGGCAGCCCGAATTGGGGGAGGGCACGTCACTGGGGAGCAGATAGTCGCCCCTGAGCGACCAACACGCTACAAAGCGAACGTTCCAAACCGCCCACCTGCGGGTGGCCAGGAAGGCGCTGTAGTGGCGGACGATGTCTTCGTCGAAGACTGCGGCGTAGCTGCGGGTGGTCTGGAGGTTGAGGTGGCCGAGCAGCGCCGCGCCGATGTGGATGGGCAGGTCGCTGTTGACCAGTTCGGTGGCGAAGATGTGCCTTCCGCCCCGCAGTCGCCGTGTTCGATTTTCGGTGTGTGGTGATTGATCTCAGGTGTTGGCGGGACGAGTGCTGGTAACTCGGATGGTGGGGTGTGTTGTGATTTCTGGCGCGCGCTGTGACGAAGGGTCGCATCGGCGGCTGGTGTCTGCGGCGGTGCCTCGAAATTGAGTGTGGATAGCTGTGCGCGGTCAGAGATCATGGTCTGGTGTCTGACGTGCTGTGGGAGGACGTTCGCCAGGGGTTTGAGCCGGACGGCTCGCTGCTGGATGCGTATGTCTTCGATACGACGGTTGCCGACTGGCAGGCTTTCGTTGATCTTGTCCGTTCGAAGGGCTGGTGGTTCGCCTATTCGGAGGACGGGCAGGCCAAGCGCCTGCCCGAGCGCGTCGAGGTTGTGCTGGCCCGCAGAACCGAGATGGCGGTGTTGCTGCAGATCAGGCCAATCCCGGAAGTACTGATCAACGCCCATTTCTTCACCGAGGAGGAGATCGAGGTCGATTTCGACCCTCGGGAGCTTCAGGGCCAGGAGCAGCTCAACGTGGTCTGCACGTTCCTTCGGGCGGTCGGCCGGAGCTTGGGCAAGCCGATGGTCCTCACTCCTGAGAACGGCCCCGCGCATCCATTGATCGGATACGACCCCGACGCTGATCGAGTCTTGTCGCTGGGATCCTGAGATGTGCGGGCTGCCGCAGGGTGGCCTCAGCTGCATGGACCGAAAGTGGCTCGGGCCGGGAGCCGGCGTACTGGCTCACCTGGGTTGGCGTGCCGGCGAAGCTGGAGGATCTCCTCGTGCTGGGCAGCGAGGCGTGAGAGGGCTTCGCTGCGGAAGTCGGTGAGGTCTTCGATGGCTTGGTCACGCTGGTCCAGGCGCTTCTTCAGGACGGCGATCTCGGCTTTGAGGCGAGTGATCTTGGCGTCGCGAGGGTCGGGGGTGTCGCCGGTCTGGCGGAGGGCGGCCAGCCGGGTTTCGAACTCTTCGCGCAAGTGGGCGTAGGGGCGGTTGCCGTAGAAGGCAGTGCGGTCCTAGTCGGCTTGCAGGCGGGTGCGTTCGGTGCGGCGGGTGGGGCCGAGTTCAACGAGGATGGCCCTGGTCTTGTCGGCGTGGTCGGCCCAGGGGGCCGGTGGCAGGGGTGGTGTGGCTTGCGGGCAGCGAGCGGAGTCACACACGACACCCCGGCATGCTTTCACGGTGGCGCCATAGGTACGTATCACTCCCTATATGTCCTAATATAGGGAACGATGGCGGAGAAAATGTACTCGGTGGAGGAGGTTGCCGACCTCCTCGGCCTTCACGTGCGCACCGTGCGCGGCTACATCCGCACCGGACGGCTGAAGGCCGTGCGGATCGGTAAGCAGTACCGGATCGCGCCCGGCGACCTGGAGGCGCTGACCGGGCGGCCACCGGCACGGCCCGCGTCCGGCGCGCCGGTCGAGGTGTCGAGCATCGTGCAGGTGGACGGCGTCGACCGGGTCGCGGCCGACCGGTTGAGCACGCTCGTGCTGGCCGGGGTGAACGCGGGCGGTTCCGGCGATCAGTTGCGGGTGCAGGCCGTCCATGACGAGGAGCGGAGCCGGATGAAGATCGTGATATTGGGTGGCGCCGCAGCGACCGCCGACGTGCTGCGCCTGATCGACGCCGTCATCGGCGGCGAGAACGGGCTGATCGACCATGGCTGACGTGCTGGAGGAGCGGGCGGGGGTCCAGGTGCTCTTGTGCGACCCGAACGGGCCGCCCATCGCCACTGAGCAGGACGCGCTCGACCTGATCGGTGCGGCGTTCGCCGGTGCGGAGGTGGTGGCCGTGCCCGCGAGCCGCCTGGACGAGCGCTTCTTCGCGCTGGGCACCCGCTTCGCGGGCGATGTCATGCAGAAGTTCGTCAACTACCGGCTGCGGTTGGCGATCGTCGGCGACATCTCCCGGCATGTGGAGGCCAGTTCGGCGCTGCGTGCCCTCGTCCAGGAGTCGAACTCGTCCGGTCACGTGTGGTTCGTCCCTGATCTGGATGCGCTCGACGCCCGCCTCCGCGCCGTCGCCTGAAACCGGGGTGAAAGTGGCCTGAAGCCGGGGCCGTGCAGGGTGCGGGCATGAACAGAGAACCGGCGCAGACGGCCATTCAGGCGATCGGTCTGCGGAAGGCGTTCGGGGAGAAGGCCGTCCTCGACGGGATAGACCTCGACGTTCCGCGCGGGACGGTCTTCTCGCTGCTGGGTCCGAATGGGGCGGGGAAGACGACGGCCGTCCGGATCCTGTCCACGCTGATCCCCGCGGACGGCGGCGACGTGCGGGTCGCGGGACGCGATCTGGCCGAGGACCCCGACGGCGTCCGCGAGGCGATCGGGGTGACCGGGCAGTATTCGGCGGTGGACGGCCTGCTCACCGGCCGCGAGAACCTGATCCTGATGGCGGACCTGCACCACCTCGGCAAGGCCGCCGGGCGCCGGGCCGCGGACGAGCTGCTGGAGCGGTTCGACCTGGTGGACGCGGCGAACACGATGGTCGCCACCTACTCGGGCGGGATGCGGCGGCGGCTGGACCTCGCGATGACGCTGATCGGCACCCCGCGGATCATCTTCCTGGACGAGCCGACCACCGGCCTCGACCCGCGCAGCCGGCGCACGATGTGGGAGATCATCCGCGGCCTGGCCAGGAACGGCGTGACGATCTTCCTGACCACGCAGTACCTGGAGGAGGCCGACCAGCTCGCCGACAAGATCGCGGTGCTGGACGGCGGGCGGCTGGTGGCCGAGGGCACCTCGGACGAGCTGAAGCGGCTGGTCTCCGGCGGGCACGTCCGGCTCCGGTTCCACGATCTCGCGGCGCTGGACGCGGCGGCGCGGGCGCTCGGCGCGGTGACGCGGGACGACGACGCGCTGGCCCTGCAGGTGCCGAGCGACGGCGGCGTCCGGTCGCTGCGCTCGCTGCTCGGCCGGCTGGAGGACGAGTCGATCGAGGTCGGCGAGCTGTCCGTCCACACCCCCGACCTGGACGACGTGTTCCTCGCGCTCACCGGGCGCCCCCAGCCGCAGCGGAACGAGGTGACCTCCGTATGAGCACGCTCTCGCACGCGGCGGCGGACTCAGCGACGATGCTGCGCCGCAACCTGCGGCACGCGCTGCGCTACCCGTCCCTGTCGGTCGGCATGATGATGATGCCGATCCTCATCATGCTGCTGTTCGTCGGCGTCTTCGGGAACGCGCTCGGCGAGGGCGTCGGCGGCCCGGCGAAGGGCGACTACATCAACTATGTCGCGCCGGGGATCATCCTGATGGCGATCGCGTCCGGGTGCCTGACGACGTCGGTGTCGGTGTCCCTCGACATGACCGAGGGCATCGTCGACAGGTTCCGGACGATGGCGATCGCGCGGGTGTCGCTGCTGACCGGGCACGTGGTCGGCAGCATGATCCAGACGGTGATCAGCACGGCCGCGGTGATCGGGGTCGCGGTCGCGCTGGGCTTCCGGACGCACGGCGGCGTCCTGGACTGGCTCGCCGCGATCGGCCTGCTGGTGCTGCTCACGTTCGCGCTGACCTGGGTGGCGGTCGCGCTGGGGCTGCTGGCGAAGAACCCGGAGGGCGCGAGCAACTCGCCGCTGATCATCCAGTTCATGCCGTTCCTCGGCAGCGCGATCGTCCCGCCGGAGTCGATGCCGGCCGGGGTGCGGTGGTTCGCGGAGTACCAGCCGTTCACCCCGATCATCGAGACGGTCCGCGGCCTGCTGGTCACCTCGCCGAGCGGGAAGGACGCGGCGGTCTCGCTCGCCTGGTGCGCGGGGCTCGCGGTCGGCGGCTACGTCTACGCGAAGTTCCTGTTCAACCGGAAGGCACCCCGCTAGCCCCGCCAGCCGCGAGGTCGCGGGCGAGTTTGCGCACCTCGTCGCGCAGGGCCGCGCCGTCCAGGCCGGCGTACTCCGACACCGCGGCGGAGTGCGCCGGCGCGTCGGCGTCCTCGGCCTCGCGGCGCGCGGCCGAAGAGGACATGGTCGGCTGGAACGACCGGACATGGTGCAGCCGCTCCGCCAGCGCGATCGTCCGCGCGGCCCGGGCCCGGACGTCCGGCGGCGCCGCATCGCCCCGGCGCGCGAGGTCGGCGACGGCCAGAGCGAGGAGGATGCCGCCGCAGAACGGCAGGTCCATGAAGAAGGACGGCATCGTGTCCTGTGGCAGCGCGAGCAGGTCGGACAGCTTGGCGGGCAGCCCGGCCGCGATGTCCTCGACGAGGTCGAGCCGCCCGTGCCGCGCGTGGGCGACGACGGTGGCGCAGTGGGCCTCCAGCGTCCACGGGTCGAGGCCGGGAGCGGTCATGGGGTCGTCGGCGTCCGCCAGCCGCTCGACCGCCTGCCGCCAGAGCCGCAGGCCCGCGCCGGCGTCGCCGCGCACGAGGGCGAGTTCCGCGCGGGCGCCGAGGTTGAACGCGGCGACGCCGGACGTCTCGTCCGGACCGGACACGAGCGCCTGGTCGAGCCACCGTTCCGCCCGGTCGTACTCGCCGGTGCTCGCGTGGGCGGCGGCGAGCGCCCACAGCAGCCCGAAGTTGTCGGGCCATCCGTGCCGCTGGACCAGGTCGAGCGACACGTGGAGGTGGTGCACGGCCCGTTCGCCCTGGTCGAGCTGCATCAGCAGCTCACCGAGCCGCGAGTGGACGAACAGGCTGAGCCACGGGGTGTAGGCGTCGCCGGTCATCGCCAGCATCGTCTCGGTGACCGCGAGCGCCCCTTTCAGGTCGCCGCCCCGTTCCCGGACGTAGCCCGCGACGCAGTTCGCGATGGCGGCGAGCGCCGGCTCGTCGCTCGCGCACATCCGGTCGAGGAACTCCGCGCCGCCGTCCGGGTCGAGGAGCTCCGGCCCGGACGCCGTCAGGAACGCCAGCGCCCGGGCGACGCTGGTCGGCGGGACGGACGGCAGCCGGCGCAGCGCGACGAGGGTGCGCGTCGCCCGCGGGCCCTTCAGCATGGACGAGGTCAGGACGCTGAGCGCGAGGGCCGTCCGGGTCGTGTCGGCGTCGTCCGGCCCGGGACGGAAGCGGCTCAGCAGCCCGGCGGTCTCCTCGGTCAGGACGATCATCCTGCTGTAGGCGGACTCCAGCGTCCACAGGCCGCTGAGGACGGCGGCGACCGCCGCGACCGCCGGGCCGTCGTCCCGGGCGAGCCCGTGGCGCAGCGCCCGCAGCAGGTTGTCCTGCTCGACCCGGACGCGCGCCAGCGGGCCGAACGGCTCGGCCCCGAACAGCGCCTCGTGGTGCGCGGCCCCGAACTCCCGGGCCCAGGCGAGCAACCCGCCGACCGCCCGCTCAGTCTCGCCCGCCGCCTCGCGGTGCGCCGCGCTGAACTCCCGGACGCTCTCCAGCATCCGGAACCGCGTCCCGGCCTCTCCCTCGGTCATTTCGAGGAGCGACTGGCCGACGAGGTCTTCCAGGATTTCCAGGGCGTCACCGTCGAGGAGGACGCGCGCGGCGTCCGCGGTGAAACCGGCGGGGAACACCGACAGCGACCGCATCGCGGCCCGCCTGGACGGGTCCAGCAGGGCCCAGCTCCAGTCGACGACGGCGTGCATGGTCCGGTGCCTGGACGGCGCGTCCCGCACGTTGCCGCGCAGGAGCGCGAACCGGTCGTTCAAGCCGCGGGCGATCTCGGGCACCGACATGACGCGGACGCGCGCCGCCGCCAGCTCCACGGCGAGCGGCAGCCCGTCCAGGTGGCGGCACAGCTCCTCGGCCGCGTGCGCGGGGACGTCGGCGTTCGGCCGCGCGGCGCGCGCCCGCTGCCGGAACAGCTCGACGGCCGTCGGCAGGTCGAGCGCGGGCAGCGGGTACACCGACTCCGACGACAGGCCGAGCGGCGCGCGGCCCGTGGTGAGGACGCGCAGGTCACGCGTCCGCGACACCAGCGCGCCGACCAGGCCGGCGACGCCGTCCACGACGTGCTCGCAGTTGTCCAAGACGAGCAGCACCGGGCCGGGACCGAGCGCCTCCACGATCCCGCCGATCCGGTCGGCCGCCCCGCCGAGGCCGCGCGGCGCGGCCGCCGAGCGCAGGTCGCTGACCCCGAGCACGGACGCCACCTCGGCCGCCACGTCCTCGTCCCGCGCGACACCGGCGAGCGGGACGAAATGCACGGCCCGCTGCGGGGCGCCGCGCGCCACGGTGTTCGCGAGCCGGGTCTTGCCGAGCCCGCCCGTCCCCACGATCGAGGTGACGCGGGACGTGCGCAGCAGCCCGAGCACGGCGGCGATGTCGCCGTCGCGGCCGAGCAGCGGGTTCGGCTCGTGCGCGACGCCGCGCCGGTCGGCCGGGGCCTCGTCCCGCAGCAGCTCCTGCTGGACGGCCCGCAGCGCGTCCCCCGGATCGGTGCCGAGCTCGTCGCGCAGGGAGCGCCGGTAGGACTCGAACCGGACCAGCGCGGCGGACGGCCCCGCGGTCGCCGCCTCGCAGCGCAGCAGCCCGGCGAGGACCTCCTCGTCCCGGGGATACTCGCGGGCCACGGCGGTCAGCGCGTCGAACGCCTCCGCGTGCCGGTCGAGCCGTGCCAGGGCGAGCGCGCGGGCGCGGGCGAGCGTCCAGTACGTCGGGACCCTGCCCGCGCGCAGCACGGACAAGGGATGGTCGTCGCCGTCCGGCTCCGGGGGAGCGTCCCACAGCGCGAGGCCCTGCTCGGCGTGGGCGAGCGCGGCCGCGTGGTCGCCGGCGCGGGAGCTGCGGGCGCTCGCGGACGCGGCGAGCAGCACGGCCGACGCGTCGACCTCGTCCTCGCGCAGGCCGAGCCGGTATCCGGCCGGGGTGCTTGCGATGACGTCCGCACCGAGCTGCGACCGGGCCCGCGACACCAGGACCTGGAGTGCCTTGGCGGGGTTCTCGGGACGTCCGTCCGGCCAGAGCCCCGCCACGAGGCGCGCGATGGACGCGCCCGCGCGCGGTTCCTCGGCCAGCAGCGCGAGGAGGCCGCGCATCCGGGGGCTCGTGACGTCCCGCCCGCGGCAGGACACCCGCGTCAGCAACGTCAGCTCGACGGTCACGGGGACAGGCTAATCCCGGCACCTTCCCGGATGGGCAGGTCAGTTCGCGCGGTAGTGGCGGCGCAGCGCGATCCCGGCCGCGACCCCGCCCGCGAGCGCGCCCGCCCCGGCCGCCGCGGGCAGCGCGATCATCGTCACCCTGCGGCCGGTGCGGAAGTCGTGGATCGGCCACCCGTTCTCCTTCGCGTGCTCGCGCAGCTCCGCGTCGGGGTTCACGGCGTGCGGGTGGCCGACGGCCGTCAGCATCGGCAGGTCGTTGATCGAGTCGCTGTAGGCGGCGCAGCGCGCCAGGTCGAGGCCCTCCCGGTGCGCGAGGGCGCGGACGGCCTCCGCCTTCGCGGGGCCGTGCAGCAGGTTCCCGACGAGCCGTCCGGTGTAGACGCCGTCGCGGGTCTCGGCGACGGTGCCGAGCGCGCCGGTGAGGCCGAGGCGGTGTGCGATCGTCCGGGCGACCTCGACGGGCGTGGCGGTGACGAGCCAGACCTGCTGGCCCGCGTCGAGATGCTGGAGGGCGAGGGTGCGGGTGCCGTGCCAGATCCGGTCGGCCATCACCTCGTCGTAGATCTCCTCGCTGAGCTTGACGATCCCGGCGACCTTCTGCCCGGCGACGAACGCGAGCGCGGCCTCCTTGGCGCTGCCGATGTGCTCGGAGTTCTCGGTGCCGCGCACCCGGAAGGTGGCCTGCCCCCACGCGAACATGGCGAGGTCGCGCATGGTGAACAGCTTGCGCGCGGCGAGCCCGCGCGCGAAGTAGTAGATGGACGCGCCGCGCATCATCGTGTTGTCGACGTCGAAGAACGCCGCCGCGGCGGGATCGGGCTCGGGCAGCGGCTCGTGCTCCGCCGCTGCCGCCGCGGCGGCCTCTCCGGCACTCACATGGTCTTCGTCCTTGCCCCGCTGCCAGAAAGGGAGCTGCCAGAACGAGCCCCGCCGAAGCGGGCCCTGCCGAAACGACCGCTGCCGTATCTGCCGCATGGGCCGACTCTAGTCAACCGCCTCCTTGTGGCCGCCGTCTCGCCCGTGATTGCGACGGCCGTCACTCCGGTCGCCCGCGGCCGCGACGAGCCGCTCGCGCAGCACGGCACGGAACCGCGGGTCGGGCCCCGCCTCGCTGGCCCGCAGGCGGGCAAGCGCGTTCCCTTGTTCGATGATCTTCCCTCGCCTGGTTCTCACTGGCTCTCCTTCTGGAGTCCAGGCGTAAACGCTCTCCTGACCGCACAAACGATCGGGCGGCGCGGAGGGTTACGGCCGCACCGCGAATAGACGATCAATTCAATAGAGCGAGGCGCGGGGGTCAGTGGCGCAGGTCGTCCGGGAGCATGCGGCCGAGCGACCGGACGGCCCGGTACTGCAGCGCCTTGATCGCACCCGTCTTCTTGCCCATGACCAGCGCCGTCTCGGCGACCGACAGGCCGTGCAGGAACCGCAGGACGATGCATTCCTGCTGCTCCGACCCCAGCCGCCGGACGGCCTCCAGCAGCGTCCGGTTGGTCATCGAGTCCAGGACGGCCCGCTCGGGCCCCTCCTGGTGCCGGTCCGGCTCGACGAGCTCGGCGGTGCAGACCTCCAGCCGGTAGCGGCTGGACTTGAAGTGGTCGGCGACCAGGTTCCGGGCGATCGTGACCAGCCAGGCCCCGAAGTCCTTGCCCTGCCAGTGGAAGTCGCAGATCCGGCGCAGTGCTCGCAGGAACGTCTCGCTGGTGAGGTCCTCGGTGAGCGAGTGCGTCCCGACCCGGTAGTAGACGTAGCGGTAGACCAGCTCGACGTAGTGGTCGTAGAGGGAGCCGAACGCCTCGGCGTCGCCGTCCCGCGCCCGCAGCACGAGCGCCTTGAGGATCTCCGCGCGTCCGGAGTCCTGCTCGGCGGTGCGGTCGGCGGCGTCCCGTCCGGGAATGGTCCGGTCGGTGCCGCGGAGGCCGGCGGTGCCCAGCGGGCCGAAGCCTCCTCGTGGGGGCCGGGGCCGCGGGAGGACCCCGGCATCGAGGGACAAGCTGCTCATGCAGTTCTCCTCGGGGCTTACGCGACCTCCGGCGTGATTTGCCACTCTAGATACCGCCAGGTACCAGAGGCAATGCCGCATGCGACCCCCAAATGGCGTACCTCGGCCACTGGCGATGACATGCCACTTGACGTATGCGCACTGGCCGGCGGGCGTAGGCGCGCACGCCACCCGCGCGTGCCGCATGGGTGCGTTCACCTGGAGGCGGTTACCCCTCCGGGGCCGCCATCGGGCACCATGGGGCGCGATGGTCGATGCTCTTCTCGCGCTGGTGGCGACCCTTGGTGCCTTAGTGGCCACGGGGTTGCTGATCTCGCGCGCCAACAAGGACCGGCTGCTCTACCTCATCGCCTGGACGTTCACGCAGGTGGGGCTGTCGCTGGCGCTGCTGTGCATGACCGTCGGATTCCTGGCCGGGTTCAACGGCGTGCTGTTCCGCGTCGCGGAGCTCGGCGCGGCGCTCATCGGGCCGATCTGGCTCGCGCTCGGCATGATCGAGCTGATCGCGCGGTACGTGCAGGTGCGGTTCGCCGGCTGGCTGTTCGCGATCTCCTACACGGTCGTCGCGACCGTCATCCTCGTCCTGGACCCGCTCAAGGGCGAGCTGTCCAAGAAGCTGCCGAAGCCGGGCTCCACGTACGACGCGCTGCCGCTGCTGCTGATCGACGGCGCGCACGTCGTCGCGGTACTCGCGCTCGCGGCGTGCACGGGCGTCACCGCGTGGCTGGCGAGCAAGCGCGACCAGGAGGCCGCCGAGCTGCTGATCCCGGTCGCGCTGGTCGCCCTCGCGGGCGTGCTGGTGGTCAGCGGCACCCGCGGGTTCCTGCCCGCGCCGCTCGCGGTGATCGCGCTCGGCGGCGCGGCCGGGCTCGTCTGGTACGGCGCGATGCGCACGATCCCGGTGTACGAGGACGAGGAAGGCTACGAGGGGTACGAGGGGTACGAGGGCTACGAGGGCAGGGACGAGTACGGCGACGGGTACAGGGACGAGCCCGCGACCGGCTACGAGGAGCAGGGCTACGCGGGTGCGCGGCACGAGCCCGTCTCGGCGCCGACGCCCCCGGCCCAGGACCCGAGGCGGGGAGAGCTCCGGTTCCCCGCCCCCGTCCCGGCGGCCCCGATCGACGACTTCCGGTTCCGGGACAATCCGGCCGGGCCCACCGCCGTCGACGGCGTCGGCTCCGCTGCCGGTGCCGCGGGCATCGGTGCCGCGGGCATCGGCGGCGCGCTCGTCCCCGAGCAGGCGCGTCCCGCCGGGGCGCCGCAGGCCGGGCTGAGCCGGCTGGCCGACGCGTGCGGCCAGATCACCGTCTACACGCTCCTGGACGGCCGCGAGGACGCCTTCGACCGGCTCGCCACCGACCTCGTCAAGGCGGCGCTGGCCGCCGAGCCCGACACGGTGATCTTCGCCTGCCACGAGGTGGTCGGCGCCCCCACGCAGCGGATCTTCTACCAGCTCTTCCGGGACGAGGCGGCGTTCGCCGCGCACCGGCAGCAGCCGCATCTGCAGCGGTTCCTGGCCGAGTCCCGCACGCATGTACTGGCGACCAACGTGATCGAGCTGCGGCTCGGCCCGGCCAAGGTGCCGCTGCCGGCGCCGGAGTTCCCCGGACGGTGACGGCGATGGCCGGCGTCACGATCACGCTGCTCGGCAAGCCCGGCTGCCACCTGTGCGACGACGCCCGCGCGGTGATCGAACGTGTCGCCCGCGAGCTGGACGTCCCCTGGGAAGAGCGCGACATCACGAAATCGGAGCGGGACACCGAGCAGTACTGGGAGCAGATCCCCGTCACGTTGATCAACGGCGTCCAGCACGACTTCTGGCGCGTCGACGAGGACCGCCTCCGCGCGGCGATCGGCGCGCTGCGCGGCTCCTGACCCGGCCCGGGGTGTCTGGTCGGTCACATCCGGCCCGCGTCCGGCGCGCGTCCGGGATGTGCGCCCCGCTCTGGAAGTCCCTGCTGGATAGAGCTTCACGGCCGTACCCGTCCGTACCGCCGGTGGGGCTACGGAGGGGGGCGACTTTGTGCGCGTATTCACAAAGGCTTACCCTGGTGGACGGCCCCGAGGCGGTCAGGCCGCGGCCGTGAGGCCGTCTCCCGGCCGCGCGAGCCGGGGCACGGGGGTCTCGCGGCCCCCGTCCGAGCGTCCTTCCCAGCGAGCCCGAAGAGCAGGCCGTGACACCTCGACAGAACCGCCAACGCGACCGCGCAGGACGCGGCATCCCCGAAGCCACCGTGGCGCGGCTTCCGGTGTACCTGCGGGCCCTCACCGGGCTGCAGGAGCGCGGCGTCGCGACCGTGTCGTCGGAGGAGCTCGCCGCGGCGGCCGGGGTCAACTCGGCCAAGCTCCGGAAGGATCTTTCCCACCTGGGCTCGTATGGCACGCGCGGCGTGGGGTACGAGGTCGAGTACCTCGTCTACCAGATCTCCCGGGAACTCGGGCTGACGCAGGACTGGGTCGTGGCGATCATCGGTGTGGGTAACCTGGGCCGTGCGTTGGCCGGCTACGGCGGTTTCGCGTCCCGCGGGTTCCGCGTGGCGGGCCTGCTCGACGCGGACGACTCCATCGTCGGCCAGGAGATCGCCGGCATGACGGTGCAGCACATCGACCGGCTGGAGGACATCATCGCGGGCCACGGCGTCTCCATCGCCGTCATCGCGACCCCCGCGGGAGCGGCCCAGGGGGTCTGCGATCGCGTCGTGGCGGCGGGCGTGACGAGCGTCCTGAACTTCGCGCCGGTCGTGCTCTCGGTGCCCGACGGCGTCGACGTGCGCAAGGTCGACCTGTCCATCGAACTGCAGATCCTCGCGTTCCACGAGCAGCGCAAGGCCGGCGGACCGGACGGCCCCGCCGCCCTGCCCGGCGGCGACGCGCCGCCCGGCACCAAGCAGTACGTGGAGACGGTCGAAGCATGAGGCCAGCGGGAGAGTCGGGAGGCAGGGCGTGAGCGTTCTGGTCGTGGGGCTCAGTCACCGGAGCGCTCCAGTCGCGGTGCTGGAGCGGGCTGCGGTGGCCGGGGACGACCTGGTGAAGCTGCTGCACGCCGTGCACGGCTCGGCGCACGTGGCCGAGGCCGCGATCGTCTCGACGTGCAACCGGGTCGAGATCTACACGGTGGTCGACAAGTTCCACGGCGGCGTCTCGGCGGTCTCCGAGCGTCTCGCGCAGCAGTCCGGCGTCCCGCTGGACGAGCTGTCGCGGCACCTCTACGTCCACTACGAGGAGCGGGCCGTCCAGCACGTGTTCGCGGTGGCGTGCGGGCTGGAGTCGATGGTCGTCGGCGAGGGGCAGATCCTCGGGCAGATCAGGCAGGCGTTCCGCGTCGCGCACGAGGAAGGCACGCTCGGCCGCGAGCTGCACGACGTCCTGCAGCAGTCGCTGCGGGTCGGCAAGCGCGCCCACCATGAGACGGGCATCGACAGGGCGGGCGCCTCGCTGGTCAGCGTCGGGCTGGACGTCGCCGCCCGGCATCTCGGCCCGCTGGACGGCGCCCGCGCGCTGGTCGTCGGCGCCGGGTCGATGAGCTCGCTCGCCGCGGCGACGCTGAGCCGCGCCGGGGCGCGCGAGATCGTGGTCGCGAACCGCACCCACGAGCGGGCGGTGCGGCTGGCCGAGTCGCTGGACACGCCGTCCCGCGCGATCGAGCTGCCGGCGGTCGACTCCGCGGCCGCCGCGGCCGACCTGGTGGTGTCCTGCACGGGGGCGACCGGGCTGGTGCTGACGGCGGAGCGGTTGCAGGCGCAGGGCGTCGGCTCCGACGGGCGGAACCGGTTCTTCCTCGATCTGGCGCTGCCGCACGACGTCGAGCGGTCCGTCCGCGACCTGCCGGGCGTCGGCCTGGCCGGGCTGGACGACCTGCGGACGGCCGAGGAGGCCGCGCACGCCATCGGCCCGAAGGCGGTCGAGGCCGTCCGGCGCATCGTCTGCGACGAGGTGGAGGCGTTCCTCAGCGCCGCCCGCGCCGCCGCCGTCGCCCCGACGGTCGTCGCGCTGCGCAGCAAGGCGGCCGACGTCGTCGAGGCCGAGCTGGCCCGGCTGGCCGGACGGGTGCCCGGGATCGACGACCGGGCCCGCAAGGAGATCGAGCAGACCGTCCGGCGCGTGGTGGACAAGCTGCTCCACGCGCCGACCGTCCGGGTCAAGGAGCTGGCGTCGGCGCCGGGCGGCGACTCCTACGCCGACGCGCTGCGCGAGCTGTTCGACCTCGACCCGAAGGCCCCGGAGGCGGTGGCCCGCGCCGACATGCGCGACACCGAAGTGCGCAAGGGCGAGGAAGGCGCGCGGACGGCCTCCGCCCGTACGGTGGACCCGGAATGCGCTGAGGCCGACTGCGTGAGCACCATGCCCGCGATGGACGGGCCGAGCGCGCGGGAACCGAGTGACCACGGGCTGAGCGCGGAGACGGTGAACGCGCAGGCCGCGAACGTCCGGGCGGTGAGCGCCCGCGACACCGTGGCGGGGCGCGGAGGAGACGAGAGATGAACGGGGAAGCAGGCGGGGGAGCGGCCGGGGAGCCCGGCCGGCGTCCGCTGCGGCTCGGCACCCGCAAGAGCCTGATGGCGACGACCCAGTCGCGGCAGGTCGCGGACGCGCTGACGCGGGCGACCGGGCATGCCGTGGAGCTGGTGGGGGTAACCACGGAGGGTGATGTCTCCAAGGCCCTGCTCGCCCAGATCGGCGGGACGGGGGTCTTCGTCAACGCCCTCCGCGACAAGATCCTGTCCGGCGAGGTGGACTTCGCCGTGCACTCGCTGAAGGACCTGCCGACGTCCGCGACGCCGGGGATCGCCATCGCCGCCACCCCGCACCGCGACGACCCCCGCGACGCGCTGTGCGGCCCGGCGAAGCTCGCCGACCTGCCGCGCGGGGCGCGCATCGGCACCGGCTCGCCGCGCCGGGTGGCGCAGCTGCGCGCGATGCGGCCCGATCTGGAGATCGTCCCGATCCGCGGCAACGCCGACACCCGGCTTCGCAAGGTCACCGACGGCGAGCTGGACGCCGTCGTCCTCGCCCATGCGGGCCTGAAGCGGATCGGCCGCCTGGACGCGGTCGCCGAGGTCTTCGACCCCAGCCAGATGCTGCCCGCGCCCGGGCAGGGCGCGCTCGCGCTCGAATGCCGAGCCGACCGGCCCGGCCTCCGGGAGATCCTTGGAACGGTCGATGACGCCGCGACCAGGCGGGCCGTCACCGCCGAGCGGACCGTCCTCGCCGTGCTGGAGGCGGGTTGCTCCGCGCCCGTGGGGACGTACGCTGCCGAAGTAGATGAAAAGCTCCATCTGACGGCGACCGTCGTGGCGTACGACGGGACCCGGCAGGTGCGGCTGTCCGCAAGCGGCCACCCGGACGACGCGGAACGGCTGGGACGCGATCTCGCGGACCGGCTGCTCGCGCAGGGGGCCGACCAGTTGATGGGGGAGCGCGATTGAGCCCCGCCGCGAAGAGCACCACCGCAGAGACCACGCCGGGCGCACCGGCCGAGGGCGCGGCCGAGGAGGCCGTGCCGATCGAGGACGGCGCGCCGGCCCGGGAGGCCGGGCCGGGCGGCGTCGTGATCGTCGGGATGGGACCGGGCGACCCGGGCCTGCTGACGCTCCGTGCCGCCGCCGAGCTTGAGCGCGCCGACACGGTCGTCGTGAGCCGGGCGCACTGCCCGGCGGAGATCCTGTCCCACTGCCGTCCGGACGCCGAGATCATCGACTCGGCGGACGGCGACCCCGTCACGATGGCCGCTCGGGCCGCGAAGGCCGGGCGCCGCGTCGTGCGGCTGCTGCAGGGCGACCCGGGGCTGGCGTGCGATCTTGCCGCCGAGGGCGGCGCGCTGGCCAAGGCCGGGGTCGCGTTCGAGGTCGTTCCAGGTGTGTCCGCCGTGACGGGCGTGCCCGGCTACGCGGGCATCCCGCTGACCGACGCCAAGCACCGCGAGGTCAGGGTCATCGACGCGGCCGAGGGCGGCGTCGACTGGGAGCGCTTCTCCGACCCCGACGCGACCCTCGTGATCATCGGGGCGGAGACCGCGGTCGCGGAGGTCTGCAAGGGCCTCGTCGCCGCCGGACGCCCCGACTCCACCCCGGCCGCGATGACGAGCCTCGGCACGACCACCGAGCAGGAGACGGTCGTGTCGACGCTGCAGAAGCTGGCGTCCGACGCCAAGGGCATGGAGGCGCCCGCGCTGATCGTCGTCGGGGACGTGGTCGGCTGGCGCGACGAGCTGTCCTGGTTCGAGACGAAGCCGCTGTTCGGGTGGCGCGTCCTGGTGCCGCGGACGAAGGAGCAGGCCGCGTCGCTGTCGGAGCAGCTGCGCGGGTACGGGGCCGTCCCGGACGAGGTCCCGACGATCTCCGTCGAGCCGCCGCGCACCCCGCAGCAGATGGAGCGGGCCGTCAAGGGCCTCGTCACCGGACGGTACGAGTGGGTGGTGTTCACCTCCACCAACGCGGTCAAGGCCGTCCGGGAGAAGTTCACCGACTACGGTCTCGACGCCCGCGCGTTCGCCGGGCTGAAGGTCGCCGCCGTCGGCGAGCAGACCGCCGCCGCGCTCGTCGAGTTCGGCATCCAGCCCGATCTGGTGCCGTCCGGCGAGCAGTCGGGCGAGGGCCTGGCGCGCGAGTGGCCGCCCTACGACGAGGACCTCGACCCGATCAACCGGGTGCTGCTGCCGCGCGCCGACATCGCCACGGACGTGCTCATCGCCCGGCTGACGGAGCTCGGCTGGGAGTGCGAGGACGTGACCGCCTACCGGACGGTCCGCGCCGCCCCGCCGCCCGAGCCGATCCGCAACGCGATCAAGGGCGGCGGGTTCGACGCCGTGCTGTTCACCTCGTCGTCCACGGTGAAGAACCTGATCGGGATCGCCGGCAAGCCGCACAAGGTGACGGTGATCGCGGTGATCGGCCCGCAGACGGCGAAGACGGCCGAGGAGTACGGGCTGCGCGTCGACGTCATGGCGGACAAACCGTCGGTCTCCGCCCTCGCGGACGCCCTCGCCGAGTACGGTGCGAGATGGCGGACGTCCCGGGCCGAGGCGGGGGAGCCGCCCCGCAAGCCCAGCCAGATGCGCCGCGGCGCCAGGCGCCGCAAATGACGCGATCGCGGTAGCGCCTCACCTCACGGGGAGAAGGATCATGTCTGCTCAGTTTCCGGTGGCGCGGCCGCGCCGGCTGCGCCGCACGCCCGCGCTGCGCCGGATGACGGCCGAGACGCGGCTCAGCCCCGCCGACCTGGTGCTGCCGATGTTCGTCAAGGAGGGCATCGACGAGCCGCAGCCGGTCACGTCCATGCCGGGGGTCGTCCAGCACACCCGCGACAGCCTCCGCAAGGCCGCGCACGAGGCGGTCGAGGCCGGCGTCGGCGGGCTCATCCTGTTCGGCATCCCGGCGGTCAAGGACGGCGCCGGCTCCGCCGCCGACGACCCGGACGGGATCGTCCAGCACGCCCTGCGCGACCTGAACTCCGATCTCGGCGACTCGACCGTGATCATGACGGACCTGTGCCTGGACGAGTACACCGACCACGGGCACTGCGGCATCGTCACCGCGTCCGGCGAGATCGACAACGACGCGACACTGGAGCGGTACGCGTCCATCGCGGTCGCGCAGGCCGAGGCGGGCACGGGGGTGGTCGGCCCGAGCGGCATGATGGACGGCCAGGTCGCCGCGATCCGCGCGGCGCTCGACACGGCGGGCCACCCCGACATCCCGATCATGGCGTACTCGGTGAAGTACGCGTCGGCGTACTACGGCCCGTTCCGCGAGGCCGCCGAGTGCGCGCCCCAGTTCGGCGACCGCTCCGCCCACCAGCAGGACCCGGCGAACGCCGACGAGGCGCTCCGCGAGGTGCTCCTCGACCTGGACGAGGGCGCCGACATGGTCATGGTGAAGCCCGCCGGGGCCTACCTCGACATCGTCCGCCGCGTCCGCGACACCGTGGACGTCCCCGTCGCCGCCTACCAGGTGAGCGGCGAGTACGCGATGATCGAGGCCGCCGCCGAGAAGGGCTGGATCGACCGCGACCGCACGATCCTGGAGTCGCTGCTCTCCATCCGCCGCGCCGGCGCCGACATCGTCCTCACCTACTGGGCCAAGGAAGTCGCCCGCCGGCTGGCCTGAATGGTCGGTCTGAGAGGTTGGCCCGGGGTCCCGCCGTCCTGGGACGCCTCATAGTTACTTAGGGTCGTTTTCCGGGGGTTGCCGTGCCCGGGCTTTCGGGCGCCGGGCATCATCGGTGACCAGGAACCCACGTTCGACCTTGGGGTATTGGGGGCGGAGATGCTGGCGGTCTCGGGGAACAGGCGGCTGAAAGCGGCACGTGACCGGATGTCCTCGGCGGCGCGGGAGTACGCCGCCCTCGGCTGGCCCAGCTTTCCCGGCGCCCATCCCCCGAACTCCGCCGACCGCAAGGGCGGTGACAGAGCGTGTTCGTGCGACCGGATCGGCTGTCCCGACCCGGGCGCGCATCCGGTGTCGGCGGCCTGGGCGCACCAGGCCAGCGTGGACGCCGCCGTCATCGGGCGCTGGTGGGCCGAACGCCCGCAGGCCAACATCATCCTGCCGACCGGCCGCGTCTTCGACGTGTTCGACGTCCCCGCCGCCGCGGGCACCCTCGCGCTCGACCGGATCTCCCGCGACGGCCTGCCCGTCGGGCCGGTCGCGTCGGTCGGCGGCGACCGGAGCCTGTTCTTCGTCGCGACCCGCGGCGCACCCGTCGACGAGGACGAATGGTGGTCCTGCCACCTCGACTGCTCCCCGGAGGACGTCGCGGAGACGCCCGGCATGCGGTGGCACTGCCGCGACAGCTACGTGGTGGCGCCGCCGTCCGTCCTGCCGTCCGGGCGGGAGGTCAGCTGGCTGCGGCCGCCGTCCAGCGACCCGCTGCCCGACCCGCTGCGGCTCCTCGAAGTGCTCTCCGACAGCTGCGACCTCGCGGGCTAGTCAGCCCGACTGGGGCGCCTGGATGGCGGGCTTGCGGCCCCACTTGGTGAAGGAGCCGCGCATGGTCTGGTTGCGGCCCTTCTCCGGCCCGGCGCGGACCCAGAACTTGACCGGACGGTGGCCCGCGTCGAGCTTGATGGCGAACGCGATCCGCTGGACGCCGGTCGCTTCGGCCATCCGCGCGTACATGGGCCCGAGCTCGGGGACCTGCGCCAGCGCCGCCGCCGGCGCCTCGCCCTCGTAGATCGCGCCGGACTTGGTGAGCTTCGTGGACGACCGCAGCAGCGCCGTCAGGTTCGCGACCGAACTGCCCTGGCGCACCTGGTCGGCCGCCGCCGGGTAGCCGCGCCCGCTCAGCGGCGACGAACGCCACTTCTTGCCGACGCGCACGTAGAACCGGTCCTCGACGATGACGGCGCGGACCGGCTTGCGGGCCGAGCCCGCCCCCGAGAGCGTCAGCGAGTACGACGGCAGCGCGGCGGACGCCTGCCCGCCCGGCGCCAGGCCGACAGTTCCCTTGCCCCCGGCGGGGAAGCCGCAGCAGCCCGTCTGCCGGTAGCTGAACAGGGCGCCGGGCGCCTGCGCGACGGCCCGGTCGATCCGCGCGACGAGCGCCTTCGCGTCGACGCCCCCGGCCGGCGGCGAAGGCTGCGGGGTGCTGCTCTGCGCCGTCGCCGGCGCGGCGGGCTGCTTCTTGTCGCTGTTCAGCAGCGTCGCGGCGCTCGCCCCGGCGCCCGCGACCACGAGGACGGCGACGGCGGCGAGGACCCAGCGCGTCCGGGTACCTCCGCCGCCCGGCTGCTTGGCCGCGACGACGGGGTTGCGGCCGCTGCTGCGGGCGGGCTTGGGCTTCGGCGGTTCGGGCTGCTGGGCGGCCTGCGCGGCCAGTTCGGTGAGGCGTCCGCGGCCCTGCGCCTCCCAGGACGGCCCGTACGCCGACACGGCCGCCTCCTCCAGCGCCGCGAGGTAGTCGGCGGCGGAGGCGGGGCGCCGGGCCGGGTCCTTCGCAAGGCCCTGGTGGACGAGATCGCGCAGCGGCCCGGGGACCCCCTCGGCCGGGATCGGCGCCTCCCGGTGCTGGCGCGCCATGTTCCGTCCGGCGAAGGGGGGACGCCCGGTGAGGCATTCGTAGAAGACCGCGGTGGCGGCGTAGAGGTCGGTGGCGACGGTGGCGGGCACGCCGTCCCACAGTTCGGGCGCCGCGTACGCCGGGCCGGACTGCGCCTCGGTGCCCGGCGGCGTCGTCGCGAAGTCGGTGAGCCGAGCGTT
This sequence comes from Actinomadura sp. KC06, assembly GCF_004348735.1. Lineage (GTDB taxonomy): Bacteria > Actinomycetota > Actinomycetes > Streptosporangiales > Streptosporangiaceae > Spirillospora. The sequence goes on along the minus strand of NZ_SMKT01000019.1, from coordinate 52,031 downwards.
GCCCTCCGCGTCGATCATGATGTTCGCCGGACGCAGCGCGCCGTGCACGGGCACCCCGTGCTCGCCCGCCGACGCGAGCCCGAGCAGCGTCCCGCCGAGCATGGACAGGGCGGCGAGCGGCCCGGCGGGGCCCTGCGCGGCGAGGACGCGCCGCAGGCTGACGCCCTCCACGCACTGCATCACGATCGCGGCGCCGTCCGAGGTCTCCACGAAGTCGTACAGGTCGACGACGTTCGGGTCCTCGAGCTGGGACAGGCTGCGCGCGGCCGCGCGGAACCGCGTCAGGAACGCCTCGTCGGCGAGCAGCCCGCCGGCGAGGTACTTGATCGCGACCTTCGTCCTGGTCAGGTCGTCGACCGCCAGCACCACCCGGCCCGCGGCGCCGCCACCCAGCTCCCGTTCGTGGGTGAAGCCCGGGACCGTCCAGCCGTTGACCACGGTGTAAGCCATCCCTCCGATACGCCTGTCCCGGTGAGCCGCCCGGGGAGTCCGGCGGCGCCGTGAGACCGCAGGCAGAGACAGGGCGCCATGTCGTACTTGGTGGAATATCGGCCCGTACCCGGCGAGGTCAAGGCAAGTTCCCGAACTGCAACTGAGAGACTGAGTCAATGACAGGTATTGATCGCTCCCAGGACTTGTTCGATCGTGCCTCCCGGGTGGTGCCCGGCGGTGTGAACTCCCCGGTGCGGGCGTTCGGCGCCGTCGGCGGGACGCCCCGGTTCATCGCGTCGGCGCGCGGCCCGTACCTGACCGACGCCGACGGCAACGAGTACGTCGACCTCGTGTGCTCGTGGGGCCCGATGATCCTCGGGCACGCCCACCCGGCCGTGGTCGAGGCGGTGCGGGACGCGGCGGGACGCGGCACGTCCTACGGCGCGCCGACGCCCGGCGAGGTCGAGCTGGCCGAGGAGATCGCGTCCCGGACCCCGGTGGAGAAGGTCCGGCTCGTCAACTCCGGCACCGAGGCGACGATGTCGGCGATCCGGCTCGCGCGGGGCTTCACCGGACGCACCAAGATCGTGAAGTTCGCGGGCTGCTACCACGGGCACGTCGACGCGCTGCTCGCCGCGGCCGGGTCCGGCGTCGCCACGTTCGGCCTGCCCGACACCCCCGGCGTGACCGGCGCGACCACCGGCGACACGCTGATCCTGACCTACAACGACGTCCCGGCCCTGGAGACGGTGTTCGACGAGCACGGCACCGACATCGCCTGCGTCATCACCGAGGCCGTGCCGTGCAACATGGGCGTGGTGCCGCCGCTGCCGGGTTTCAACGCGCTGCTGAAGCGGCTCTGCGAGCGGTACGGCGCGCTGCTGGTGATGGACGAGGTGCTCACCGGGTTCCGCGCGTCGCCGTCCGGGTGGTTCGGGGTCGAGGGCGTGCCGGGCGACCTGATGACGTTCGGGAAGGTGATGGGCGGCGGGCTGCCCGCCGCCGCGTTCGGCGGCCGCGCCGACATCATGGACCAGCTCGCCCCGGCCGGCCCCGTCTACCAGGCGGGGACCCTTTCGGGGAACCCGCTCGCCACCGCCGCCGGGCTCGCCACGCTCCGGCACGCGACCGGCGAGGTGTACGCGGCGGTCGACCGCGCGGCGGAGCTCGTGTCGAAGGCCGCGTCGGAGGAGCTGACGCGGGCGGGCGTCCAGCACTCCATGCAGAACGCCGGGAACCTCTTCTCGATCTTCTTCACCGAGGGGAAGGTCGGCGACTTCGCGGCCGCGCAGCGCCAGGACGCCAAGGCCTACGCCGCGTTCTTCCACGCCGCGCTGGACCGCGGCGTGTACCTGCCGCCGTCGGCGTACGAGGTGTGGTTCCTGTCGGCGGCGCACGACGAGGAGGCGCTCGGACGCGTCCTGGACGCCCTCCCGCACGCCGTCCGAGCCGCGGCCCGGGCGTCGTCCTCCTAGACGGCCCTGAACGCCCTCATCGCCGCGGCGACCGATTCGGGACGCGGCGCGCGCAGCGGAGCGCGCACCGCGGCGTCGTCGATGAGCCCCTCCTCCACCAGGCACGCCTTGAGGACGCCCGGGGACGGTTCGCCGAACAGCGCCTCCGCCATCGGCAGCAGCGCGTTGTGCAGCGCGAGCCCGCGCGGCGCGTTGCCGTCGCGCGCCGCGGCGGCCATCGCGGCGTACGCGGCGGGCGCGAGGCAGGCCGACGCGGCGATTCCCCCGGACGCGCCGAGCTGGAGCATCGGATAGATGTACATGTCGTCCCCGCACAGGATCGGCTTGCCGGAGCCGGCGGCGAGCACGACGAGGGTGTCGTGGTCGACGGCGCCCGCGCAGTGCTTGATGGCGGCGACGCAGTCGAGCGCGAGGATCTCCAGGAGCGTGCCGGCGGAGAGGTGCTTCCCCGTCCGGTACGGGATGTTGTACGGGACGAGCGGCACGTCCACGGCGGCGCCGATGGCCGCGAAGTGGTCGACGACGCCCTCGTCCGACGGGCGCAGGTAGTACGGGACGACGACCAGCAGCGCGTCCGCGAGCGGAGCGCGCTCGCGGGCCTGCCGGATCGAGTCCTCGGTGCCCATCGTCCCGGCGCCGATGGTCAGCGGCGTCCCATGCTCGATCGAGACGGCGCGGCACACCTCCAGGACCGTCCGCTGCTCGGCGGGGCTCAGCATGGCGGCCTCGCCGGTCGTGCCGAGCGCGACCAGGCCGTCCGCGCCGCGGTCCAAGCAGTGGACGGCGAGGCGTTCGAGCGACTTGGCGTCCACCTCGCCGGAGCGGGTGAACGGCGTCACGAGCGACGCGTGGAGTCCGCGCACGGGTCTCACCTCAATTCTGCGGGTTCGGGTTCGGGTTCGGCGGCGGGCGCGATCTCGACGCGGGAGCGCGGGCGGACGCTGCCCGCGGCGACGCCCGCGATGATCAGGGCGGCGGCGGTGAGCCGGACCGCGTCCACGTGCTCGCCGAGCAGCAGGCCCGCCGAGACCAGCCCGAACGGCGGGACGAGCAGCGAGTACATGGCGACCGTGCTGGCCTCGTACCGGCGCATCAGCCATCCCCACACGCCGAATCCGAACAGCGTGGAGATGTAGGCGATGAACGCCATCGAGCCGAGCCCGGCGAGGGACAGGTCGCGCGCCGCGTCCGGCACGGCGCCCGGCCCCTCGAAGATCAGCGAGAGGGCGAGGAGCGGGAGCGGCGGCACCAGCGACACCCACACCATGAAGCCCAGCGGGTCGACCCGCCCGGTGGCCGCCTGGTTCATGCGCCGCATGGCGACGTTCGCCAGCCCCCAGCTCGCCGCCGCGAGGAGGCAGACGAGGAACGCGCCGACCGGGCTGCCGCCCTCGGCCTGGGCCACGCCGAGCAAGGTGACGCCGCCGAACGCGACGGCCATGCCCGCGACCTGCCGGACGCCGAGCCGCTCGCGCAGCAGCAGCCCCGCGAACAGCGCCGTGAAGATCGCCTGGACCTGCAGCACGACCGACGCCAGACCCGCGGGCATGCCCATGTCCATGCCGATGAACAGCAGGCCGAACTGCCCGACGCCGAGCGGCAGGCCGATCAGGATCAGCCAGCGGACCGGAATCGGCGGGCGCCGGACGAAGAACACCGCGGGCACCGCCGCGAGGACGAACCGCAGCGCCGCCATCAGCAGCGGCGAGATGTCGTCGAGCGCCCAGTGGATGGGTACGAAGTTGAAGCCCCACAGCGCGGCGACCAGCGTGGCCAGCAGGACGTGGCGCGATCTCATGCCCCGATCGTGGGCGAGAAACTCGCTTTAGGACAAGCGAGAACTTCTTGACACATCGCTTTAGTATTACTACATGCTTGATTTGGAGCGGCTGCGCGCCCTGCACTCCGTCGCGACGTACGGCTCGGTCAGCGCCGCCGCCGACGTCCTGCACGTGACCACGTCGGCGGTGTCCCAGCAGCTCGCCAAGCTGGAGCGGGAGACCGGCCAGAAGCTCCTCGAACGCAACGGCCGCGGCGTCCGGCTCACCGACGCCGCCGAACTGCTCGTCGCCCACGCCGAGCGGATCCTGTCGCTGGTCGAGCAGGCGCAGGCCGACCTGGAGGCCCACCGCGGCTCCGTCGTCGGGCAGCTCACCGTCGCCTCGTTCCCCACCGCGATCCGCGGGCTGATGCCCGCCGCGCTGCGCGCCCTCCGCGCCGACCACCCCGACCTGCGCGTCCAGCTCCTCGAGGAGGACCCGATGCGCAGCATGCCGCTCGTCTCGCGCGGCGACTTCGACATGGCCGTCGTCCAGGACTGGAACAACGAGCCGCTGCCGATGCCCGAGGGCCTCCACAAGGGCGTCATCTGCGAGGACGTCGCCGACGTGGCGCTCCCGTCCACCCATCCGCTCGCCGGGCGCGACACCATCGACCTCAAGGAGCTGGCCGGCGACCCGTGGATCAGCTCGTCGCCCGACAGCATCTGCTGCGACTGGCTCCTGCGGACGCTCCGCGCCGTCGACAGCGAACCCAGCATCGACCACATGGCCTACGAGTTCGCCACGCAGCTCTCCCTCGTCTCCGCCGGGCTCGGCAACGCGATCCTGCCGCGGCTCGGGCGCTGCGACGTCCCGCCGGGCGTGGCGATCGTCCCGCTGTCGGACCCGCTGTCGCGCCGCGTGTACGCGGTGTGGCGCGAGGAGGCCGCCCGCCGTCCCGCCATCCGCGCCGCTCTCGGCGCCCTGCGCGCGGCCGTCTCGGCCGACGTTCCTGCCGTCTCCGCCATCTCCCACTGACCCCCGCGGGCAAACGCCATGCCGGTGGACGGAAGCGCAGATGCGCGTAGGTAATCTTGCTGGCGATGACCGAGAAAACGACCGTTCACCTGTTGCGGCACGGTGAGGTGCACAATCCCGAGGGGATCCTGTACGGGCGGCTGCCCGGCTACCGCCTCAGTGAGGACGGCGTCCTCATGGCGAAGGCCGTCGCCAAATGGTTCGCCGACCGGGACGTGACCGCCATCCTCTCGTCGCCGATGCAGCGGGCGCTGGAGACGGCCGCGCCGCTGGCCGACGCGTTCGACCTGCCCGTGACGGTGGACGACCGTCTGATCGAGGCCGACAACCGCTTCGAGGGGCTGACGTTCGGGGCCGGGGCCGGCTCGCTGCGCCGTCCCGAGCACTGGCGGCACCTGGTCAACCCGTTCAAGCCGTCCTGGGGGGAGCCCTACACCGAGCTCGCCGCCCGGATGCGCTCGGCCGTGATCAGGGCGCGGGAGTCGGCGAAGGGCCACGAGGCCGTGTGCGTCAGCCACCAGCTGCCGATCTATGTGCTGCGCCTGCACGCCGAGCGCCGCCGCCTCTGGCATCACCCGAAGCGGCGCGAGTGCGGGCTGGCCAGCCTGACGAGCCTGACGTTCGAGGGCAGCCGCCTGGTGGAGGTCGCCTACTGCGAGCCCGCGGCGGGAATCGCCAAGGGCCCCAGTGTCGCCGGTGCCTGACCCCACCGCTAAGTTGTGTACTACGTCTTGTAGTAGCTCGCCCTGAATCCGCCCTGAATTGGAGGGTCCGTTGAGCCCCCGAGTCTCCCCGCCGCGCGCCGTCGCCGCTGCCGCCGTGCTGTGCGGGCTGCTGGCCGGGTGCGCCGGGACGGGCGCCTCGGAGAGCGGGCAGGGCGGCGACGACACGCGCTTCGTCTCGGGCGACGGGAACGTGACGGAGTACAAGCCCGCCGACCGCAAGAGCGTCCAGGACGTCAGCGGCCGGCGCCTGGACGGCAAGCCGTTCAAGCTCGCCGACTTCAAGGGCAAGGTCGTCGTCGTCAACTTCTGGGCGTCGTGGTGCGCGCCGTGCCGCGGCGAGGCGCCGTCCCTGCAGCACGTGTACGACCAGAACAAGGCCAAGGGCGTCGAGTTCCTCGGCGTCAACTTCAAGGACTCCATGGCCAACGCGCAGGCGTTCGAGCGCAAGTTCAAGATCACCTACCCGAGCCTGTTCGACGACGGCGGGCAGGTCACGCTGGCGTTCCGCGAGGTCCCGCCCAGCGCGATCCCGAGCACGCTCGTCCTGGACCGGCAGGGCCGCGTCGCCGCCCGGATCATCGGCGCGACGACGTACTCCAAGCTGAACCCGCTGGTCGCCAAGGCCCTCGCGGGGACGTGAGCCGATGGGCCCGAAAGAATGAGCACAGCGAGATGAGCACCGTCAGCGAGACCGTCGTCAGCGGCTCGCTGGTGGCGGCGGCGCCGCTGGCGGCCCTGGCCGGGCTCGTGTCGTTCGCCTCGCCGTGCGTCCTGCCGCTCGTCCCCGGCTACCTGTCGTACGTGACGGGCATGACCGGCGCCGACCTGGCCGACCAGCGGCGCGGACGGCTCCTCGCGGGCGCCGTGCTGTTCATCGCCGGGTTCAGCGCCGTGTTCGTCAGCTACGGCGTGATCTTCGGGGGGCTCGGACGGTGGCTGCTGGAGTACCAGGACCCTATAACCCGCGTCCTCGGCGTCATCACGATCGTGTTCGGCCTCGCGTTCATGGGCTTCGTCCCCGGCCTGCAGCGGACCATGAAGTCGAGCCACCTGCCCGCCGCCGGGCTCGCGGGCGCGCCGCTGCTCGGCGTCCTGTTCGGGCTCGGCTGGACGCCCTGCATCGGCCCCACGCTCGGCGCGGTGCAGGGCCTCGCCATCACCGAGGCCAGCGCCGGACGGGGCGCTCTCCTCTCCCTGGCGTACTGTGTGGGGCTTGGCCTGCCGTTCGTGGCCACCGCGGTCGCCTACCGATGGGCGTTCGGCGCGTTCGGCGCGGTGAAGCGTCACTACCCCCTGGTCATGCGGACGGGCGGGGGCATGCTCGTCCTGCTCGGGGTGCTGCTGGTGAGCGGCCTGTGGGGCGATCTGACCATCGAGCTGAGGTCGTGGATCAGCGGCTTCGAACCGGTTATTTGAGATGACTGACACCAGGGACGACGTCAAGGAATCGGGCCCCGAGTCGGGCACGCAGGCCCCCGCCGCGCGCCAGGCGCCGGAGGAGGTGCCGCGCCCGAAGGGCCTCGGCCCCATCGGCTGGCTGCGCTGGGGCTGGCGCCAGCTCACCACGATGCGCACCGCGCTGATCCTGCTGTTCCTGGTGGCGCTGGGCGCTGTGCCCGGGTCGATCCTGCCGCAGCGGGGCCAGGCGCCCGAGGACGTCGCGGCCTACCTGGACGAGCACAAGACGCTCGGCCCGTGGCTCGACAAGTTCTCCATGTTCGACGTGTTCGCCGCCCCCTGGTTCGCGGCGATCTACATCCTGCTGTTCGTGTCGCTGGCCGGGTGCGTCATCCCGCGCGCGGGGAAGCACTACCGGTCGATGCGGGCCCGTCCGCCCGCCGCGCCCCGGAACCTGGGACGGCTGCCGCAGTCCGCGACGTACGAGACGGACACGTCCCCGGAGGACGTCCTCGCCGAGGCCCGCACGGCCCTGCGCGGGCGGCGGTTCCGGGTCGACGTCTCCAGCGGCGCCGCGTCCGCCGAGAAGGGCTACCTCGGCGAGACCGGCAACCTGCTGTTCCACCTGGCGCTGCTGGCGCTGCTGTTCGCGCTCGGCATCGGGAACCTGTTCGGCTACCGCGGCGACGTCCTGCTCATGGAGGGCCGGACGTTCGCGAACTCGCTGAACCAGTACGACCAGTTCACGCCCGGACGCGTGTTCGACGACGGTGAGCTGGCCCCGTTCACCGTCAGCCTGGACGACTTCAAGGCCGAGTACGAGACCAGCGGCGACAAGCGCGGCCAGGCCACCGAGTTCAACGCCAAGATCCGCTACCGCGCCGCGCCCGGCGGCGGGGAGAAGACGCACGACCTGCGGATCAACCATCCGCTGAAGGTCGGCGGCGCGAAGGTGTACCTGCTCGGGCACGGGTACGCGCCGACGTTCACCGTCCGGGACGCCAAGGGCAACGTCGCGTTCCAGGACTCGGTGCCGTTCCTGGAGATGGAGCCGCGGAACCTGACGTCCGAAGGCGTCATCAAGGCCCCCGACGCCGAGCCCGACCAGCTCGCCTTCTACGCGATCCTGTGGCCGACCGCGATGGCCAGCGAGGACGGCAAGCAGATCATCTCCGCGTTCCCGGCGCCGCTCCGCCCCGTCATCACGATCACCTCGTTCAAGGGCGACATCGGCCTGGACTCCGGCTCCCCGCAGTCGGTCTACAAGCTGGAAGGCATCGGCAAGACGCTCCAGCCGGTCAAGGACGGCCAGAAGCTGCTGGAGCCGGGCGAGACGTTCCAGCTCCCCGGCGGCGCCGGCTCGGTCACGTTCGACGGCCTCAAGGAGTACGCGACCCTGTCGGTCAACCACGACCCCGGACGCATCCCCGCGCTGGTCGCGGCCATCCTGGCCGTGCTGGGCGTGGCGACCTCGTTCATGGTCAGGCGGCGCAGGGTGTGGGTCCGTGCGAGCGCCGCGGAGGGCGGGCGTACGGTGGTCGAGGTCGGCGGTCTCACCCTCGGGAGCCCGACCTCCGAATTCGACGACATCGTGACCGCCCTGCGCGGTCCCGAGCAGGAGCCCGGCCCCGCGGAACCGGACGAGCCCGGGGAACCGGATGGCCCGGCGACCCCGACCGAATCGAAGGAGTGACGAGGTGAGCAACGCCGACCTCGCGAACCTGAGCGACAAGCTCATGCTGACCACGGTGGTGATGTACATCATCGCGCTGGTCGCGTACGCCGCCGACATGGGCTTCGGCCGCCGCGGCGCGGCGACGACCGCCGCCGCCAAGGCGTCGGTGCGGGAGAAGGCCGAGGCCAAGGTCCTGGTCGGGGCCGGTGGCGCGGCGGACGTCGACGGCACCGAGGTCGAGGCCGTGGCCGACGAGGACGGCGCGGACGGCCCCCAGGTCGACTGGGCCCGCCTCGCGATCTTCCTGAGCGTGCTGGGCGTCGGCGCGCACCTCGGCGTCCTGGTGTCGCGCGGGCTGGCCGCGAGCCGGTGGCCGTGGGGCAACATGTACGAGTTCCTCACCGCCATCTCGTTCGCCGCCGTCGCCGCGTTCATGGTCGTGATGGTCCGGTACAAGGCGCGCTTCCTCGGCGCGCCCGTCATGTTCGCGGCCGTCATCGCGCTGGGCGCGGCGAACATCTGGCTGTACGACTCGGTGGGCCCGGTGACCCCGGCGCTCAACTCGTACTGGATCGCCATCCACGTGTCCGCCGCGATCATCGCGACGGGGGCGTTCACCGTCGCGGGCGCGGCCACGATCCTCTACTTCCTGAAGTCCCGCGAGGAGGCCCGCGCGGGGGCCGGGGGCAAGGCCGGGGGCGGTGCGCTGTCGCACGTCCCGTCCGCGGAGACCCTCGACCGGCTCGCGATGCGCGTCACGATGTTCGCGTTCCCGATCTGGACGGCCGCGATCATCATGGGCGCGATCTGGGCCGACCAGGCGTGGGGACGCTACTGGGGCTGGGACCCGAAGGAGATCTGGTCCTTCGTCACCTGGATCATCTACGCGGCCTACCTGCACGCCCGCGCGACGTCCGGCTGGAAGGGCCGCAAGGCGGCGTTCCTCTCGCTCCTGGCGTTCGCCGCGCTGCTGTTCAACTTCTTCGGCGTGAACTACATGTTCTCCGGCCTCCACTCCTACGCCTGAGAAGACTTCACCGCCTGAGAAGACTTCGCGTCCGGGAAGATTTCGGGGGATCCGTGACTCCCGGAGATGACGGCGTGTCGGGTTCCGGCTTACCCTTCCTCAGGGACCCGGTCGCGCGGCGGACGCCGCTCGCTACCCCGCGGGTCCGCTGACAGAGGAGCCCGATGCGCTTCAAAGGCGTCCATCGCAAGCCCCGCCCCAGGGAGCTGTGGCATCGCGATCCGTCCCGCGGCGGGCGCATGCGCGGGGACGGCGCGGCCCAGGACCGCACGCTCCGGCGGGACGACGCGGCCTACTCCCCGTCGCCGCCCGACTCGGGGCAGGTGCGCCCGCGCAGCAACCAGCCGCGCGACCGGTTCGGCCGGTTCCGCAAGGCGGGCCGCGACGACGACTTCGCGCTGGGCCCCGGCGGCATGGACGGCGACCGCGACGCCCCTGAGAACGGCGACGGCGGGGACACGACGGGCCTGCTCGCCGGCCGGTTCGGGCGCCGCAAGAAAGGCCGTCCGCGGGCGGGCGACTACTCGTGGAGCGACTTCGAGCTCGACGACGACCGGCTGCGCGTGGAGCCGTACCCGCCGGGCATGCCGCACGTCTCCGACGGCCGCCGGAACTGCGGCGTCCTGGAGAACGTCCTGTACCGGCAGTGGGACGTCCGGGACGGACCCCCGAGCCGCGAGGTGATCGGGGCGGTGGACAGCCTGGCGGCCCTGCCGGAGCAGCTCAAGGAGAAGCTCGCGGCCGGGCTCGACGGCATCTACGTGGGGCCGGGCGGCGTTCCGCAGCTGGACGACATGGGCCATCTGCGCGACCGTCCGCTGCCGTCCGGCCGCGCCACCTGGGACATCTGCGCGGGCGCGTACGGCGACCACAAGATCGTCGTTGGGGACCGGCCGTCGCCGACGCCGGACGTGATGCTGCACGAGGTCGGGCACGCGCTCGACGACATCGACGGCGACGACGGCGAGTGGACGTCCGACAGCCCCGCCTTCCAGCGGCTGTACGAGGAGTGCCTGCCGCATCTCGCGAGCGACTTCCACCGCCAGCCGAACGCGCTCGGCCGCCGCGAGTTCTTCGCGGACGCGTTCGCCGCGATCTCCTCCCGGCAGCGCCCGGCCCTCGTCGATATGCTCGCCGGCAACATCCGGATGGCGCTGGAGGTCATGCTCTTCTTCAACCGCAGGTACGGGATCTAGGACATCCTGATGGCAGGGCGCGCACAAGCGAATCGCGAGGGTGGACGACGATGTACGTGATCCGGCTCCCGGACGGCACGCTCCGGGTTCCGCACAGCGTTCTCGCCGACGGCGGCGAGGGCGGGTCCGGGCCCGCGGCGCGCGAGGGACGGATCATCGCCGACGCGTACGTGGAGATCGGGCCCGGCGACCCCGACTACGACCGGCTGCTCCGCGAGTCGCTGACGGAGGACGAGCTGGAGGAGAAACGGCGCCGCTGGCGGGACGAGGACGCCGACCTGCTCCGCCGGTTCGAGGAATGGAAGTCCGACGCGCCAGGGGAGCCGGAGACCACCGGAGAGAACGGCGACTGACCGGTAACACCCGGGAAATGCGAAAGGGTCTCGGAAACGGCTCGGTTCTGGAAACGAAACGGCCCCGGCCGCCCGGGCGAGGGTCTCCCCCGGGGGACTACCACGGCGCGGCGGTCCGGGCGGCTGAGGCCGGTGGCGGGCCCCGATGTCGGCGGGCGGGCCCTGCGATCAGCGAGGTTCAGGCAGGTCAGCGGGCCGAATGCTCGGCGATGGGCTCATCGCCGCGCAGCAGCGCGTGCACCTCGGACTCGCGGAAGCGCCGGTGGCCCCCCGGAGTGCGGATGCTGCTGATCCGGCCCGCGGCGGCCCACCGGGTGACCGTCTTCGGGTCGACCCGGAAGAGGGCGGCGACCTCTCCTGGGGTCAGCAGGCGCTCGCTCGTGCTCTCCACGTTTTCTCTCCCCCTTTGTCCCGCTCTCGGCGCGGGTGGACTGTTTAACAGTGTGGCGGGTCAAGACCGATTTCTCCCTTGTTTTCGGAAAAGATCACGCACCGTAGTTTTCCGAGCAGGACCGATCACCCTCGGTGCGGGCGACTTTCGGGGCATGCCTCCCGCTGACCCCGTTTGACCTGCCAAGTAACGCATTGAACGGGGGTGTGAAAGCGTCCCGTCCGACACGCCGCGCCCGCCGCGCCGGGCCCCTGGGAAGTAGTCTCCGTCCATGTCCGATCTTGTATCGCTCCCGGAGATCGAACGGGCCGCCGAACGCATCGCGGGCGTCGCCGTCCGGACGCCCCTCGTCCCGTTCCCGTACGGCCCCGCCGCCTCGCCCGGAGCCGGATCCGCCGGGGAGCCGGCGCTGCTGGTGAAGGCGGAATCGCTGCAGCCGATCGGCGCCTTCAAGGTGCGCGGCGCCTACTCCGCCATCGCCTCCCTCCCGCCCGAGCAGCGCGAGCGCGGCGTCGTCACGCACTCCAGCGGCAACCACGCGCAGGCCGTCGCGTACGCGGCCCGCGCGCTCGGGATCAAGGCCGTCCTGGTCATGCCGCACACCACGCCGGGCGTGAAGGTGGACGCGTGCATCGCGCTCGGCGCCGAGGTCGTGTACGTCGAGCCGACCGCGCAGGCCCGCTCGGAGACCGCGGCCAAGCTCGCCGGCGCGCACGGCTTCACGATGATCCCGCCCTACGACGACGCGCGGGTGATCGCGGGGCAGGGCACGGTGGGGCTGGAGATCGTCCGGGACCGTCCGGACGTGGACGTGGTGCTCGTCCCGATCAGCGGCGGCGGCCTCATCTCGGGCGTCGCCGCCGCCGTCAAGGCGCTGCGCCCCGAGGCCCGGGTGGTCGGCGTCGAACCGGAGCTCGCCGCCGACGCCCGCGACTCGATGGCCGCGGGACGTCCCGTCGCGTGGGAGGCGGAGGAGACGGGCCGCACCATCGCCGACGGGCTCCGCGTCCAGCAGGTCGGCGACCTGCCGTTCGCGCACATGCGCGCGCTCGTGGAGGGCGTCGTCACGGTCTCCGAGGACGAGATCCGCCTGACGATGCGCCGCCTCGCCCGCGAGACCCGTCTCATCGCCGAACCCGCGGGCGCCGTCGCCACCGCCGCCTACCTCTACCACCGCGCCGAACTCCCCGAGGGGCACGTCTACGTGTCCGTCCTGTCGGGCGGCAACGTAGACCCGGCCCTCTTCCTGGACGTCCTGAGGTAGGCGTTACGCTCGAAGGGCCATGAGTTCCGTGATCCTCTACACCCTCGCGCGGCTCGCGATCTTCGCGGTGACCGCGGGCGTGCTGGCGCTGCTCGGGGCCCGCGGGTTCCTGCTCCTGCTGCTGGCGCTGCTGGTCAGCGGCGTCGTCAGCTACGTCCTGCTGTCCGGGCAGCGCGACCGGATGTCGGCCGCCGTCGCCCGCGGCGCCCGCGCCCAGCGCGCGAAGTTCGAGAAGTCCGTCACCCGTGAGGACGCCTGACGCACCCGGGGTGCGGGATAGGTGAACACGGCTTTTAGGGTGGGGGCATGAGCCGCGCCTCTCTGGAGAAGAAGCCCGCCGACGTCGCGGCGATGTTCGACGGCACCGCCGAGCGGTACGACCTGCTGAACACGCTGATGACCGGCGGGCGCGACCGGCGGTGGCGGCGCGAGGTCGTGCGGGCGCTGGCGGCGCGTCCGGGCGAGCGGGTCCTCGACCTCGCCGCCGGGACGGGCACGTCGTCGGTGCCGTTCGCCGAGGCGGGCGCCGAGACGGTGGCGTGCGACTTCTCGCTCGGCATGCTCCGCGTCGGGGCGCGCAGGCAGGCCGGCGTCCAGGGGCTGAGCTTCGTCGCCGGGGACGCGCTGCGCCTGCCCTTCGCGGACGGATCGTTCGACGCCGTGACGATCTCGTTCGGCCTCCGCAACGTCGCCGACACGGGCAAGGCGCTGCGCGAGCTGCGGCGGGTCGCGAAGCCCGGCGGGCGGCTGGTGGTCTGCGAGGTGAGCCATCCGCCGAACGCGCTGCTGGCCTTCGGGCACAAGACGCATCTGCGGTACGGGCTGCCGCTGCTGGCGCGGGTCAGCTCCAATCCCGACTCCTACCGCTACCTCGCCGAGTCGACGCTGGCCTGGCCCGACCAGCCCGCCCTGGCCCGGCTGATCCAGGACGCGGGCTGGGGGAACGTGCGCTGGCGCGACCTGACGTTCGGGGTCGCCGCGCTGCACCACGCCGTCAACCCGGGATGATCCCGGGCGGGATCGGGCCCGAAGTTCGGGACCGGTCCATGCTCGACCGGCCCCGAATTACGCACCGGTCGTGATAAAGGAATAGACTCCCCACCGGACCCTTGTGAAGTGCTTCACAAGCGAACGAGCTGAATGAGGAACGCCGTGACCGACTCCGCCCGGCACGCAGACGTCCGACACGCAGATGTGGTCGTCGTCGGGGCAGGCCCCGCCGGCGCGTCGACCGCCTACTGGTTGGCGCAGGCCGGCCTGGAGGTGTTCCTGCTGGAGAAGGCCACCTTCCCGCGCGACAAGATCTGCGGCGACGGCCTCACCCCGCGCGCCGTCCGCGCGCTCATCGGCATGGGCGTCGACGTCAACGACCCAGGCTGGGGACGCAACCGCGGCCTGCGCATCTACGGCGGCGGCGTCAAGGTGGAGCTGCCGTGGCCGGAGCTCGCGAGCTTCCCCGACTTCGGGCTCGTCCGCAAGCGCACCGACTTCGACCAGTTCCTCGCCGAGCACGCCGCGAAGGCGGGCGCGCGGCTGTTGCAGGGCTGCAACGTCACCGGCCCGATCCTGGACGAGCGCACCGACCGCATCACCGGCGTCACCGCCCAGTACGAGGGCGAGGCGGTCGAGTTCCACGCCCCGCTGGTCGTCGCGGCCGACGGGAACTCGACCCGGCTCTCCCTCGCCATGGGCCTGCGGCGGCGGGAGGACCGTCCGATGGGCGTCGCCGTCCGGCGCTACTTCCAGACCCCGCGGCACGACGACGACTTCATGGAGGCGTGGCTGGAGCTGTGGGACGGCGAGCGCCTCCTGCCCGGCTACGGCTGGGTCTTCGGCGTCGGGGACGGGACGTCCAACGTCGGGCTCGGGCTGCTCAACACCAGCAAGGCGTTCCAGAGCGTCGACTACCGCGGCATGCTGAAACGCTGGTGCGCCCAGATGCCCGAGGACTGGCAGTTCGACGAGGAGCACGCCACGTCCAAGATCCGCGGCGCGGCGCTGCCGATGGGCTTCAACCGGCAGCCGCACTACACACGCGGGATGCTGCTCGTCGGCGACGCCGGCGGCATGATCAACCCGTTCAACGGGGAGGGCATCGACTACGCCCTGGAGTCCGGCCGGCTGGCCGCCGACATCATGGTGCAGGCGCTCGCGCGCCGCACCCCCGCGCAGCGCGAGCGGACGCTCTACGAGTACCCGCGCATCCTGAAGGACGAGCACGGCGGCTACTTCACCCTGGCGCGGCTGTTCGTCCAGGCCATCGGCGACCCGCGGATCATGAAGTTCCTCACCGCGCACGGCCTGCCGCACCCGACGCTCATGCGGTTCACGCTCAAGCTCCTCGCCAACCTGACCGACCCCAAGGGCGGGGACGCGATGGACCGCGTCATCAACGCGATGCAGAAGGTGGCTCCCGCGGCATGAGGCACGCATTGAGAACCAAGCTTCCGCAGGTGAGCGGACTATTGTGCATTACCCGACCCCCTGGAGGGGAGTGCTATTGATCGCCTTGGCTAGGGTGGCGGCGGCTCGCGGAGGGCCGGACGCGTACAACCCTGTCCCGTACAACGCCGTACGTCGCGAGGAGAGGCTGTAGAGACATGGATCTCTATATTCCGGTCATCGTGCTGGGGGTGCTCGCCTTCGGCTTCGCCGCGTTCTCCGTGGTCATGGCCTCGCTCACCGGGCCGAAGCGGTGGAACCGGGCCCGGCTCGACGCCTACGAATGCGGCATCGAGCCGACCCCGCAGCCGGTCGGCGGCGGGCGTTTCCCGGTCAAGTACTACCTGACGGCGATGCTGTTCATCGTCTTCGACATTGAGATCATCTTCCTTTACCCCTGGGCGGTCGCTTTCGACCGGATGGGCATTTTCGGTCTTGTGGAGATGGTCCTTTTCATCGTCACCGTGCTTGTGGCGTACGCCTACATCTGGCGGCGCGGCGGTCTGGAGTGGGACTGACATGGGTCTTGAGGAGAAACTCCCCAGCGGCTTCCTGCTGACCACGGTCGAGCAGGTCGCGGGGTGGGCGCGGAAGAGTTCGGTGTGGCCGGCGACGTTCGGCCTGGCGTGTTGCGCGATCGAGATGATGGCGACCGGCGACCCCCGGCACGACTTCTCCCGGTGGGGCATGGAGCGCGCCTCGGCGACGCCGCGGCAGGCCGATCTGATGATCGTCGCGGGCCGGGTGAGCCAGAAGATGGCGCCGGTCCTGCGGCAGATCTACGACCAGATGACCGAGCCGAAATGGGTCATCGCGATGGGCGTGTGCGCGTCGTCCGGCGGAATGTTCAACAACTACGCGATCGTGCAGGGCGTGGACCACATCGTCCCGGTGGACATCTACCTGCCCGGCTGCCCGCCGCGGCCGGAGATGCTGCTGGACTCGATCCTGAAGCTGCACGACAAGATCCAGAACACCAAGCTCGGCCCGCAGCGCGCGAAGCAGATCACGGAGCTGGAAGAGGCCAAGCGCCGCCGGCTCCCGCTGCTCGGACAGGGGGCCTGAGATGAGTTCCGAGCACCCCGAGCAGCAGGCCGAGCAGGGCGCCGACAAGCTCCCGGCGCACACCGAGGAGGAGCGCCGGGAGCAGCCGGTCGTCCGCAAGGGCATGTTCGGCGCGGGGACGACGGGCGACACGTCCGGGTACGGCGGGCTGATCGTCCGGCAGAGCCCGAAGGTGTCGGCCGCCCGCCCCTACGGCGGGCCGGGCGGCGCCGCCGAACCCGGCGAGTACGACGAGATCGCCGACGAGCTCGAACGCGCCTACCCCGATTTCGGCGACGCGGTCGAGCGGGTCGTGGTCGACCGCGGCGAGCTGACGTTCTTCGTCAAGCGCGAGCACCTGCGCGAGGTCGCGAAGAAGATGCGGGACGAGCCGTCCCTCCGCTTCGAGCTGTGCTCCGGCGTGTCCGGCGTGCACTACCCGAAGGACGAGGGCGCCGAGCTGCACTCCGTGACGCACCTGCTGTCGATCACGCACAACCGGCGCGTCCGGCTGGAGACGACCTGCCCGGACGCCGACCCGCACATCCCGTCGCTGGTGCCCGTCTACCCGACGAGCGACTGGCACGAGCGGGAGACCTACGACTTCTTCGGGATCATCTACGACGGTCATCCCGCGCTCACGCGCATCGAGATGCCCGACGACTGGGTCGGCCATCCGCAGCGCAAGGACTACCCTCTCGGCGGCATCCCCGTCGAGTACCGCGGAGCGGAGATCCCGCCGCCCGACGAGCGGAGGTCGTACACATGAGCTCGGCCAAGTACACCGAGTACGACGCCTACGCGGCCGACGAGGCCGCCGAGGGCAAGGTGTTCGACGTCGGCGGGCAGGACTGGGACAAGGTCGTCGCCGGCGCGGAGGACCTCGGCGACGAGCGGCTCGTCGTCAACATGGGGCCGCAGCACCCGTCCACGCACGGGGTGCTCCGGCTGATCCTCACGCTCGACGGCGAGACGGTGAACGAGGCCCGGGTGGGCATCGGGTACCTGCACACCGGCATCGAGAAGAACATGGAGTTCCGCACCTGGACGCAGGGCACCACGTTCTGCACCCGGATGGACTACCTCGCGCCGATCTTCAACGAGACGGCGTACTGCATGAGCGTGGAGAAGCTGCTCGGCATCACCGACCAGATCCCCGAGCGCGCCCAGATCATCCGCGTGATGATGATGGAGCTGAACCGGATCTCCTCGCACCTGGTCGCGATCGCCACGTTCGGCCTCGAACTCGGCGCGACGACGGTGATGCTCAACGGGTTCATCGAGCGCGAGTACACCCTCGACCTGTTCGAGGAGATCACTGGCCTGCGGATGAACATGGCCTACGTCCGTCCGGGCGGGGTCGCGCAGGACCTGCCGAGCGGCGCGACCAGCAAGATCCGCGACTATCTGGACCGGATGCCGAAGCGCATCCAGGCGCTGCGGAAGCTGATGGACGACAACCCGGTCTTCAAGGCGCGGACGCAGAACGTCGCGTACCTGGACCTGACCGGCTGCATGGCGCTCGGCATCACCGGCCCCGTCCTGCGCTCGACCGGCCTGCCGTGGGACCTGCGCAAGTCGCAGCCCTACTGCGGTTACGAGACCTACGACTTCGAGGTCGCGACGCAGGACACCTGCGACGTGTACGGCCGCTACCTCGTCCGGATGGACGAGATGGAGGAGTCGCTGAAGATCGTCGAGCAGTGCCTGGACCGGCTGCAGACCGCCAAGGGCCCGGTGATGATCGAGGACAAGAAGATCGGCTGGCCGGCGCAGCTCGCGATCGGCGCGGACGGCATGGGCAACTCGCCCCGGCACATCGCGCACATCATGGGCACCTCGATGGAGGCGCTGATCCACCACTTCAAGCTGGTGACGGAGGGCTTCCGGGTGCCGGCGGGGCAGGCGTACGCGCCGATCGAGTCGCCGCGCGGCGAGCTCGGCGCCCACGTGGTCAGCGACGGCGGCACCCGCCCGTATCGCGTGCACTTCCGCGAGCCGTCCTTCGTCAACCTGCAGGCCACGCCGGCGATGTCGGAGGGCGGCATGGTCGCCGACATCATCGCCGCGGTGGCCAGTTTGGACCCGGTCATGGGGGGAGTGGACCGATGACGTACGAACCCGACGTTCGCGAACGCCTGGAGCGGGACGCGAAGGAGATCATCGGCCGGTATCCCCGGCCTAGGTCGGCGCTGCTGCCGATGCTGCACCTGGTGCAGTCGGCGGAGGGGCACATCACGCAGGACGGCATCGAGTTCTGCGCGGAGCAGCTCGGGATCACGCCGGCGCAGGTCGTCGGCGTCGTGACGTTCTACACGCAGTACAAGCAGAAGCCGGTCGGCGAGTACCACGTCGGCGTGTGCATCAACACGCTGTGCGCGGTGATGGGCGGCGACCAGATCTGGGACGAGCTGAGCGAGCACGCCGGGGTCGGCCACGACGAGGCCACCCCGGACGGCAAGGTCAGCCTGGAGCGGATCGAGTGCAACGCCGCCTGCGACTTCGCGCCGGTGATGATGGTCAACTGGGAGTTCTTCGACAACATGACTCCCGAGAAGGCGAAGAAGCTCGTCGACGACCTGCGCTCGGGCGAGCGCGTGCTTCCCTCACGCGGCGCGGAGCACCTCGCCACGTGGCAGGAGGCGTCCCGCGTCCTCGCCGGGTTCCCGGACGGGCGCGCCGGCGAGGGCGTCCAGGCCGGTCCCGAGTCGCTCCGCGGCCTGAAGCTGGCGCAGGAGCGCGGCTGGGCCGCCCCGCGCACCGACGTCGACCGGGAGCGCCCGGACGAGCCGGTGCGGCCGGGAGAGATCAGCGAGCCGCCGCACGAGCCGGGCAAGCCCGTTCCCGGGGACGCGAAGCCCGGCAGCCAGGAGGGCCGGAACAAGTGACCACGCTCACCCCCGTCCTCACCAAGAACTGGGACCAGGCCGACTCGTTCACCCGCGCGGGCTACGAGCGCGACGGCGGCTACAAGGCGCTGCGCAAGGCGTTCGGGATGGAGCCGGACGAGATCGTCCAGGCGGTCAAGGACTCCGGGCTCCGCGGCCGCGGCGGTGCGGGCTTCCCCACCGGCATGAAGTGGGGCTTCCTGCCGCCGACCAGCCCGAACCCGCGCTACCTCGTCGTCAACGCGGACGAGTCCGAGCCGGGCACGTGCAAGGACATCCCGTTGATGATGGCCAACCCGCACGTGCTGGTCGAGGGCGTCATCATCAGCTCGTACGCGATCAGGTCGAACGTCGCGTTCATCTACGTGCGCGGCGAGGTGCTGCACGTGATCCGCCGGCTGCACCAGGCGGTCGCGGAGGCGTACGAGGCCGGCTACCTCGGCAAGGACATCCTCGGCTCCGGCTACGACCTGGACGTCGTCGTCCACAGCGGCGCCGGCGCCTACATCTGCGGCGAGGAGACCGCGCTGCTGGACTCCCTCGAAGGGTTCCGCGGCCAGCCCCGGCTGAAGCCTCCCTTCCCCGCCGTGGCGGGCCTGTACGGCGGGCCCACTGTCATCAACAACGTCGAGTCGATCGCGTCGGTTCCCTCGATCGTCGGGAACGGGCCGGACTGGTTCGCCTCGATGGGCACGGAGAAGTCGCAGGGCTTCGGGATCTTCTCGCTGTCGGGGCACGTGACGCGTCCCGGCCAGTACGAGGCGCCGCTCGGCATCACGCTGCGGGAACTGCTCGACATGGCGGGCGGGATCCGGGAGGGGCACCGGCTGAAGTTCTGGACGCCCGGCGGCTCGTCCACGCCGATCTTCACCGAGGAGCACCTGGACGTCCCGCTCGACTTCGAGTCCGTCGGCGCCGCAGGGTCGATGCTCGGCACCCGGGCCCTGCAGATCTTCGACGAGACGACGTGCGTCGTCCGGGCGGTGCTGCGCTGGTCGGAGTTCTACGCGCACGAGTCGTGCGGCAAGTGCACGCCGTGCCGCGAGGGCACCTACTGGTACAAGCTCATGCTGAAGCGGCTGGAGTCCGGGCAGGGCACCGAGGAGGACCTGGAGACGCTCCTCGACATCTCCGACAACATCCTCGGCCGCGCGTTCTGCGCCCTCGGCGACGGCGCGACGAGCCCGGTCGTCTCGTCCATCAAGCTGTTCCGGGACGAGTACGTGCGGCACTTCGAGCAGGGCGCCTGCCCGTTCGACCCGGCCAAGTCCACCCTCTGGGGAGGTGCCAAGTGACCGTCACCGACGACAAGTCGGCGGTGGAGAAGACCGAGATGGTCTCGTGCACCATCGACGGCTTCGAGATCGAGGTGCCGAAGGGCACGCTGATCATCCGGGCCGCCGAGCTGCTCGGCATCCAGATCCCCCGGTTCTGCGACCATCCGCTGCTCGACCCGGTCGGGGCGTGCCGGCAGTGCCTGGTGGAGATCCCCGACGCCGGGAACGGCCGCGGGATGCCGAAGCCGCAGGCGTCGTGCACCACCGCCGTGATGCCGGGCATGGTCGTCAAGACCCAGCTCACCTCGCCGGTGGCCGACAAGGCCCAGCACGGCATCATGGAGTTCCTGCTCATCAACCACCCGCTGGACTGCCCGATCTGCGACAAGGGCGGCGAGTGCCCGCTGCAGAACCAGGCGATGTCCAACGGGCGCGGCGAGACCCGGTTCGTCGAGGTCAAGCGGACGTTCCCGAAGCCGATCCCGCTGTCCAGCCAGGTGCTGCTCGACCGCGAGCGCTGCATCCAGTGCGCCCGCTGCACCCGGTTCTCCGACCAGATCGCCGGGGACGCGTTCATCGACCTGTTCGAGCGCGGCGCGAAGGAGCAGGTCGGCGCGGCGGACGGCAAGCCGTTCCAGTCGTACTTCTCCGGCAACACCGTGCAGATCTGCCCGGTCGGCGCGCTGACCGGCACCGCGTACCGGTTCCGGTCGCGGCCGTTCGACCTGGTGTCGACGCCGAGCGTGTGCGAGCACTGCGCGTCCGGCTGCTCGATGCGCACCGACCACCGGCGCGGGAAGATCACGCGGCGGCTGGCCGGGGACGACCCGCAGGTCAACGAGGAATGGAACTGCGACAAGGGCCGCTGGGCGTTCACCTACGGGACGCAGCCGGAGCGGCTGACGCATCCGCTCGTCCGCAACGAGGACGGCGTGCTGGAACCGGCGTCGTGGCCGGAGGCGCTCACCTTCGCGGCCGAAGGGCTCGCGGCGGCGCGCGGCTCCGCGGGCGTCCTGACCGGCGGCCGCGTCACGCTTGAGGACGCCTACGCCTACGCCAAGTTCGCCCGCATCGCGCTCGGCACCAACGACGTCGACTTCCGGGCCCGTCCGGCGTCGGACGAGGAGGCGCAGTTCCTGGCCTCGTCCGTCGCGGGACGGTCCATCGAGGTGTCGTACTCCGACCTGGAGAAGGCCCCGGCGGTGCTCCTGGCCGGCTTCGAGCCGGAGGAGGAGTCGCCGATCGTGTTCCTGCGGCTCCGCAAGGCCCACCGCAAGAACCGGCTGAAGGTGTTCGGCGTCGCGCCGTTCGCGACGCGCGGGCTCAGCAAGGTCGGCGGGACGCTGCTGGCGACGCCGCCCGGCGCGGAGGCCGAGACGCTCGGCTCCGTCATCGGGGACGCGGCGCGCTCCGACGTCCGGACGCTGCTGGAGACGCCCGGCGCCGTGATCCTCGTCGGCGAGCGGCTCGCGACCAGCCCCGGCGCGCTGACGGCGGCGGTGCGGCTGGCGCAGGTGACCGGCGCGAAGCTGGCGTGGGTGCCGCGCCGGGCCGGGGAGCGCGGCGCGATCGAGGCCGGGGCGCTGCCCGGGCTGCTGCCGATCGGCCGTCCGGTGACCGACCCGGAGGCGCGGGCCGAGGTCGCCCGCCGCTGGGGCGTCGCGGAACTGCCCGCAGCGCCCGGCCAGGCCGCCGACGGCATCATCGCCGCCGCGGCGGACGGACGGCGCGGCGCGCTGCTCGTCGGCGGCGTCGACCCCTACGACCTGCCCGACCCGGACGCGATGCTCCGCGCGCTGGACGCCACCGAGTTCGTGGTGAGCCTGGAGCAGCGGCCGAGCGCGGTCACCGACCGCGCCGACGTGGTGTTCCCGGTCGCGGCCGTCGCGGAGAAGTCCGGGACGTTCGTCGACTGGGAGGGCCGCGGCCGCCAGTTCGACATCGTGCTGAAGGCGGCCGGGAAGATGTCCGACCTGCGGGTCCTGGACGCGCTGGCCGACGAGATGGACGTCCACCTGGCCCTCCCGGGCCCGGACGCGGCGCGCCGCGAGCTGGCCGAGCTCGGCGCCTACCGGGGCGAGCGCCCGGCCGCGCCGAACGTCGCGCAGTCGCTGCCGCCGCACCCGGACGCGGGCGAGGCGCTGCTCGCGACCTGGCGGCTGCTGCTCGACCGGGGCCGCCTGCAGGACGGCGAGCCGTTCCTCGCGGGCACCGCCAAGGCCGCGGTCGCCCGGCTGTCGCCCGCGACGGCCGCCGAGATCGGCGCGACCGGCGCGGTGAAGGTGACGGCGGCGCGCGGCGAGGTCGTGCTCCCGCTGGAGATCACCGCCGACCTGCCCGACCGGGTGGTGTGGCTGCCGACGAACTCCGCCGGCTGCGCGGTCCACCGGGACCTGGGCGCGGCCGCCGGAGGCGTCGTGAAGATCGCGAGCGGGACGCTCCCGGGCGCGACCGCCGCGCCTGCCTCGTCCGGCACGGCCGCGGCGACGGAAAATGCCGGAGGCGTGAAATGAACCCGAACCCGTCGGCCCCCGCGCAGGCGCCGCTTGAGGGTTTCGGCAACGACCCGTGGTGGCTGATCGGCGGCAAGGTCGTCGTCGTCTTCGCGTTCCTGGTCGTGACCGTCCTGCTGACGATGTGGATCGAGCGGCGCGTCATTGGCCGGATGCAGCTGCGCGTCGGCCCGAACCGCGCCGGGCCCTTCGGCCTGCTGCAGGGCCTCGCGGACGGCGTGAAGCTCGCCCTGAAGGAGGACATCGTCCCCCGCCAGGTCGACAAGGTCGTGTTCGTCCTGGCGCCGGTCATGTCGGCGGTGCCGGCGTTCATCTCGTTCGCCATCATCCCGTTCGGCCCGGAGGTGTCGATCTTCGGGGAGCGCACGGCGCTGCAGCTCACCGACCTTCCGGTGGCGGTGCTGCTCGTCCTCGCGATGTCGTCGCTCGGGATCTACGGGGTCGTGCTGGCGGGCTGGTCGTCGATGTCGCCGTACTCGCTGCTCGGCGGGCTTCGCTCGTCCGCGCAGATGATCTCCTACGAGATCGCGATGGGACTGTCGTTCGTCGCGGTGTTCATGTTCGCGGGCTCGATGTCCACGTCGGAGATCGTCGCGGCGCAGCACGACAAGTGGTTCGTGATCCTGCTGCTGCCGTCCTTCATCGTCTACGTGATCACGATGATGGGCGAGTCCAACCGCATCCCGTTCGACCTGCCCGAGGGCGAGGGCGAGCTGGTCGGCGGCTTCCACACCGAGTACTCGTCGCTGAAGTTCGCGATGTTCTTCCTCGCGGAGTACATCAACCTCGCGACGCTGTCCGCGCTCGCCACCACGCTGTTCCTCGGCGGCTGGCGCGCCCCCTTCCCGATCTCCACGGTGTGGGCGGGCGCCAACTCCGGCTGGTGGCCGATCCTGTGGTTCCTGGCCAAGGTCTTCCTGTTCATCTTCTTCTTCATCTGGCTGCGCGGCACGCTCCCGCGCGTCCGCTACGACCAGCTGATGAAGCTCGGCTGGAAGGTGCTGATGCCCTTCTCGCTCGGCTGGATCCTGCTGGTCGCGACCATCCGCGCGCTGCGCAACGACGGCTACGACATGCGGCAGATCGTGATCTACGCCGCGGTCGCCGCGGCGGTGGTGCTGCTCGCGACGGTGGTCTGGGAGATGATCCGCGGCGGCGAGGACGAGAAGGAGATCGTGCCGGGCGCGGCGGAGCCGGGCGGCGGGCCCGATCCGTCCGCCGGCGGGTTCCCGGTGCCGCCCATGGACGCTCCCCACTACCACGGACGGGGCGGGAAGCCGGCCGGGGCATCCATCGCAACCCCTCCTGAGGAGGTCACCAGTGGGACTCACTGATTTCCTGAACCCGGTCAAGGGGTTCGGGGTCTCGTTCCACCAGATGTTCATGAAGAGCGAGACCGTTCAGTACCCCGAGGTGAAGAAGCCGACCGCCCCGCGCTTCCACGGGCGGCACCAGCTCAACCGGTGGCCGGACGGCCTGGAGAAGTGCATCGGCTGCGAGCTGTGCGCCTGGGCGTGCCCGGCCGACGCGATCTTCGTCGAGGGCGCCGACAACGACCCGGACGAGCGGTACTCGCCCGGCGAGCGGTACGGCCGCATCTACCAGATCAACTATCTGCGCTGCATCCTCTGCGGGCTGTGCATCGAGGCGTGCCCGACCCGGGCGCTGACGATGACGAACGAGTACGAGCTCGCCGACGACAGCCGCGAGAGCCTGATCTACACCAAGGAGATGCTGCTGGCGCCGCTGCGCGAGGGCATGGAGGCGCCGCCGCACGAGATGCGGCTCGGCGACACCGAGGAGGACTACTACCGCCTCGGCCTCCAGTCGTCCGACGACGCGCCCACCGTCCCGTCCGAGGGCGGCGCGCGGGCCAGCGCCGCCGAGGCCGCCAAGCAGGAGGCGGCCAAGCAGGAGAAGGCCGCGAAGCGCGGGAAGTCCCGCAAGGGCGGTGAGGGCAAATGACCTCCGCTCATCTGCTCGCCGCGGAGGTCGCGGACAAGCAGTCGGGTGAGCCGTTCTTCTTCTGGCTGCTGGCCGTGGTCTCGGTCTGCGGCGCGCTCGGCATGATCCTCGTGCGCAAGGCCGTCCACTCGGCGCTGCTGCTGGCGACCGTGATGCTGTCGCTCGCCGCGCTGTACGCGATCCAGAACGCGCCGTTCCTGGCGTTCGTCCAGGTCATCGTGTACACCGGCGCGGTGCTGATGCTGTTCCTGTTCGTGCTGATGCTCGTCGGGGTCAGCTCCACCGACTCGCTGGTGGAGACGATCCGGGGGCAGCGCTTCTGGGCGGTGATCGCCGCGGTCGGGTTCATCGTCCTGCTGACGGTCGGGCTCGGGAACGCGGCGCTGAGCAACTCGGCGGGCCTGGCCCAGGCCAACGCGGAGGGCAACGTCGTCGGCCTGGCCCGGCTGCTGTTCTCCAAGTACGTGTTCGCGTTCGAGGTGACCAGCGCGCTGCTGATCACCGCGGCGCTGGGCGCGATGGTGCTGGCGCACCGGGAGCGCGTCGATCCGAAGCCGACGCAGAAGGACCTGTCCAAGGGACGGTTCCTGTCCGGCGACCACCCGGGCCCGCTGCCCGGCCCCGGCACCTACGCCCGGCACAACGCCGTCGACATGCCGGCCCTGCTGCCCGACGGGACGCCGTCCGAGCTGTCGGTCAACCCGGTCATCGCCGCCCGCACCGACACCGCGGAGCGGCACCCCGACCTGTACGGCGGGACCGAGGAAGAGGCCCTGGAGCGGGACGTCCGCGCGGTGCAGGCCGTCACGGAGGACGCGAAGAACGCCGACGCCGAGGGCCGCGCCGTCAAGTCCGGGTCTCCCACCTCCGGTAACGAAGGCGAGGCTGGTCAATGAGTCCGGGGCACTACCTGGCGCTCTCGGCGATCCTGTTCACCATCGGAGCTCTCGGCGTCCTCGTGCGCCGCAACGCGATCGTGGTGTTCATGTGCGTCGAGCTCATGCTGAACGCGACGAACCTGGCGTTCGTGTCGTTCTCCCGCATGCACGGCAACCTGGACGGCCAGATCATCGCCTTCTTCGTGATGGTGGTGGCCGCGGCGGAGGTCGTGGTCGGCCTGGCGATCATCATGACCGTCTTCCGGACCCGCAGGTCGTCGTCGGTGGACGACGTGAACCTGCTGAAGTACTGAGAGGCCGGTAATGAAAGCGGAAGGCATCCAGGCCGCGTCCTGGCTCCTCATCGCGCTCCCGCTCGCCGGCGCGGCGATCCTCCTGCTCGGGGGGCGGCGCACCGACAAGTGGGGGCATCTGCTCGGCGTCACGATGTCGGTGGCGTCGTTCGCGGTGGGCGCGGCGATGTTCGTCCAGATGCTCGGGTACGAGGCCGAGGAAAGGCGCCGCACCCTGCACCTGTGGGACTTCATCGACGTCGGCTCGTTCAAGGTCGGCATGGACCTGCTGGTGGACCCGCTGTCCATCAGCTTCGTCCTGCTGATCACCGGCGTCGGGTCGCTGATCCACATCTACTCCATCGGCTACATGGCCGAGGACCCCGAGCGGCGCAAGTTCTTCGCCTACCTGAACCTGTTCGTCGCGGCGATGCTGCTGCTGGTGCTCGGCGACAACTTCCTGGTCATGTTCCTCGGCTGGGAGGGCGTCGGCCTCGCCTCGTACCTGCTGATCGGGTTCTGGCAGTACAAGCCGACCGCCGCGACCGCGGCGAAGAAGGCGTTCGTCGTCAACCGCGTCGGCGACATGGGGCTGATCATCGCGATCGCGCTGATGTTCGCCACGTTCGGGACGGTCGGCTACGGCCCGATCCTCGGCGAGGGCGCCGAGCACGCGGGCCTCGCGTCCCAGCTCGGCACCGGCACCGCCACCGCGATCGGGCTGCTGCTCCTGCTCGGTGCGTGCGGCAAGTCGGCGCAGCTCCCGCTCCAGTCCTGGCTGCTGGACGCGATGGAGGGCCCGACCCCCGTGTCGGCCCTCATCCATGCGGCGACGATGGTGACCGCGGGCGTGTACCTGATCGTCCGGGCCGGGCCTATCTTCGAGATGTCCGACACGGCGCAGCTCGTCGTCGCGATCGTCGGCGCGGCCACGCTGCTGTTCGGTGCGATCATCGGGTGCGGCAAGGACGACATCAAGAAGGCCCTCGCCGGGTCGACGATGTCGCAGATCGGCTACATGCACCTCGCCGCCGGGCTCGGCAAGCCGGGCTACGTCTTCGCCATCGCGCACCTCATCGCGCACGGCTTCTTCAAGGCGGGACTGTTCCTCGGGGCCGGATCCGTCATGCACGGCATGAAGGACGACGTGAACATGCGCCACTACGGCGCGCTCCGCTCGGTGATGATCCTCACCTACGCCACGTTCGGGCTCGGCTACCTCGCCATCATCGGCTTCCCGGGCCTGTCCGGCTGGTTCACCAAGGACGCCATCATCGAGGTCGCGTTCGACAAGGGCGGCACGTCCGGGATGATCCTCGGCTCCTGTGCGCTGGTCGGCGCGGGGATCACCGCGTACTACATGTCGCGGGTCATGTTCATGACGTTCTTCGGCGAGAAGCGCTGGTCGGACGACGTCCACCCGCACGAGTCCCCGGCCGTCATGACCTGGCCGCTGATCCTGCTGGCGGTCGGCTCGATCGGCGCGGGCGGGTTCCTCGTCCTCGGCGGGTTCGCCGACTTCCTCGAACCGGTCGTCGGGGCGCCCGAGCACCACCACGAGTTCAAGCCGCTCGCCGCGCCCGGCATCGCCACCTTCGTCCTGATGATCATCGGTGCGGCGATCGCGTGGCGGCAGTACGGCAGCCGGAAGGTGCCGCGCGAGGCGCCGAAGGGCTCGTTCGTCACCGTCGCGGCCCGCAAGGACCTGTACGGCGACGCGCTCAACGAGTCGCTGCTGATGCGTCCCGGCCAGTGGCTGACCCGGCTCGCGGTCTGGTTCGACGGCCGCGGCGTCGACGGCGCCGTCAACGGCACCGCCGCCGGGATCGGCGGGACGTCCGGCCGGTTCCGCCGCGTCCAGACCGGCTTCGCCCGTTCCTACGCCCTCTCAATGTTCTGCGGCGCCGCCCTCGTGGTCGCCGCCCTGCTGGCGGTGAATGTCTCGTGAACGACTTTCCCTGGCTGAGCGTCCTCATCGCGCTGCCACTGGTGGGCGCGGTGCTGCTCAGCGTCATCCCGCGCGAGCGGGAGACGCTGGTCAAGCAGTTCGCGCTCGGCGTCTCCCTCGTCGTCGCGGTCCTCGCCGGTGTCATGGCGGCCGGGTTCGACGCGGACGGCGCCCGCTTCCAGTACGACGAGAAGTACTGGTGGATCAAGGAGTTCGGCGTCCACTGGGCGGTCGGCGTCGACGGCGTCGCGCTCGTGCTGATCCTGCTGTCGGTGATCCTCGTCCCGCTGGTCATGCTGGCGTCCTGGACGGAGGCCGACCGGTCCGGCGGCGTGGACGTCCCCGCCAAGCGCTCGGTGAAGACGTACTTCGCGCTGCTGCTGTCGCTCGAAGCGGCCATGATCGGCGTGTTCGCCGCGACCGACGTGTTCCTGTTCTACGTCTTCTTCGAGGCGATGCTCATCCCGGTGTACTTCATCATCGGGTACTACGGCGGCGCGCAGCGCTCCTACGCCGCGGTGAAGTTCCTGCTGTACTCGCTGTTCGGCGGGCTGCTGATGCTCGTCGCGGTGATCTGGCTGTACCCGCTGTCGAGCAGGCCGACGTCCGAGGGCGGCCTCGGGCAGGGCACGTTCATGTTCGACGAGCTGTCGAAGATGAACGTCGACCCGACGACGGCGAAATGGCTGTTCCTCGGCTTCTTCGTCGCGTTCGCGATCAAGGCGCCGATGGTGCCGGTGCACACCTGGCTCCCGGACGCGGCGCAGCAGTCCCCGCCCGGCGCGCTGGTGCTGATCGTCGGCGTCCTCGACAAGGTCGGCACGTACGGGATGCTGCGGTTCTGCCTGGAGCTGTTCCCCGGCGCGTCCAAGTGGGCGACGCCGGTCGTGCTCGGGTTCGCGGTGCTCAGCATCATCTACGGCGCGGTCCTCGCGATCGGGCAGGTCGACCTGAAGCGGCTCATCGCCTACACGTCGGTGTCGCACTTCGGGTTCATCGTCCTCGGCATCTTCGCGATGACGTCGCAGGGCCAGTCCGGCGCGACGCTGTACATGGTGAACCACGGGTTCTCCACCGGCGCGCTGTTCCTGGTCATCGGGTTCATGATCGTCCGGCGGCGGTCGGCGAAGATCTCCGACTACGGCGGGGTGCAGAAGGCGGCGCCCGTCCTCGCCGGGACGTTCCTCGTCGCGGGCCTGTCCGGGCTGTCGCTGCCCGGCCTGTCCACGTTCGTCTCGGAGTTCCTCGTCATCGTCGGGACGTTCGACCGCTACAAGTGGGCCGGTGCGCTCGCCGTCAGCGGTGTCGTCCTGGCGGCGATCTACATCCTGTGGATGTACCAGCGGACCATGGGCGGCCCGAAGGCCCCGGCCGTCGAGGGCATGAAGGACCTGAACGCCCGCGAGAAATGGGCCGTCGCCCCGATCATCGCGATCATCATCGCGATGGGCGTCTTCCCCCAGCCGGTGCTGAACGTGATCAACCCTTCGGTGAAGGAGACGCTGGTGCGGGTCGACAAGCACGACCCGGCGCCGGACATCACCGGTAACGTCGCCGAGAACGGAGCCCGTCCATGAACACCGGCGCCCACGGGACCATGATCCTCGCGCAGGGGGGTGACATCCCCGCGCCGCACATCGAGTACGGGCAGCTCGCCCCGATGCTGCTGGTCTTCGGCGTCGCCGTGGCGGGCGTGCTGGTCGAGGCGTTCGTCGGCCGCACGTGGCGCTACTACCTGCAGGTGCCGCTCGCGTTCCTCGGCCTCGCCGGAGGCTTCGCCTGGACGGCGGCGCTCGCATGGCGCGACGACCCGCACCACGTCGCCGCCGAAGGCGCCCTCGCCGTGGACGGCCCCACCCTGTTCCTGCAGGGCACCATCCTGGTGCTCGCGCTCGTCAGCCTCCTGCTGATCGCCGAGCGCGGCGACGGCCGGGCCGGAGCGGTCGGCGGGCACTTCGCCGCGCAGGCGTCCGCGCTGCCTGGCAGCGAGGCCGAGCAGCGAACCACCCAGGCGGGCGTCATCCAGACCGAGGTCTTCCCGCTGATGATGTTCGCCGTCGGCGGCATGCTGATGTTCCCGGCGTCGAACGACCTGCTCACGATGTTCGTCGCGCTGGAGGTCCTGTCGCTGCCGCTGTACCTGCTGTGCGGGCTCGCCCGCCGGCGGCGGCTGCTGTCGCAGGAGGCGGCGGTCAAGTACTTCCTGCTCGGCGCGTTCTCCTCGGCGTTCTTCCTGTACGGCGCCGCGCTCCTCTACGGCTACGC
The DNA here is from genome assembly GCF_004348735.1 of Actinomadura sp. KC06. Classification (GTDB taxonomy): domain Bacteria; phylum Actinomycetota; class Actinomycetes; order Streptosporangiales; family Streptosporangiaceae; genus Spirillospora. The sequence continues at coordinate 21,784 of NZ_SMKT01000019.1, read as the reverse complement.
CGGGTCGGTGCGGCTGTCGGACATCTCCGCGCAGATCGGCAAGGACGCCGGCAACGAGACGCTGCTCCTCGCCGGGGTCGCGCTCCTGTCGGTCGGGCTGCTGTTCAAGCTCGGCGGCGTCCCGTTCCACATGTGGAAGCCGGACGTGTACCAGGGCGCCCCGACGCCGATCACCGCGCTGATGGCGTCCTGCACGGTCGTGTCCGCGTTCGGCGCGATCCTGCGCGTCTACTACGTCGTGTTCGAGACCCTCGAATGGGACTGGCGGCCGTTCATGTGGGGTGTGGCCATTCTCACGATGGCCATCGGGTCGATCATCGCGATCACCCAGACCGACATCAAGCGGATGCTGGCGTACTCGTCGATCGCGCACGCGGGCTTCCTGCTCATGGGCGTGATCGCCTCGTCCCCGGACGGCCTGTCCAGCACCCTGTTCTACCTGCTCGCCTACGGGTTCACCTCCGTCGGCGCGTTCGCCGTCGTCACGATGGTGCGGGACGCGGGCGGCGAGGCGGGCCACCTGTCGCGGTGGGCCGGCCTGGGCAAACGCTCCCCGGTCGTCGCGGGCGTGTTCGCCTTCTTCCTGCTGGCGTTCGCGGGCATCCCGCTGACAAGCGGCTTCACCGGGAAGTTCGCGGTGTTCAAGGCGGCGATCGAGGAGGGCGCGACGCCGCTGGTCGTCGTCGCGGTCATCTCGTCCGCCGTGGCCGCGTTCTTCTACGTCCGTGTGATCGTCGTCATGTTCTTCAGCGAGCCGGACGCGGACGGGCCGGTCGTGGTGGCCGGGCCGGCGACCGCGGTCGCGGTCGCGCTCGGCGCGACGGCTACTGTGGTACTCGGCGTGCTCCCACAGCCCATTCTGGACCTTGCGGGACAAGCCACGACCCACATGTTCGTCCGGTAGGGAGTCCTGGGTGAGCAACCCTTCCACTGAGAAGCCCGGCGGGCCGGCCACCGAGACCGGCCCGTTCGGGCTTTCCGTCGACGCGGCTCTCGCGGCCGACGCCAAGGAGCGCCTCGCCGCCGTCGAGGCCCTCCTCCTCGACCGCGTCCGCGGCGAGGACCCGCTGCTCTCCGACGCCTCCAAGCACCTGGTCGAGGCGGGCGGCAAGCGGTTCCGGCCGATGCTCGTGCTGCTGGCCTCCCACTTCGGCGACCCGTCCGCGCCGGGCGTCGTCCCCGCCGCGGTCGTCGTGGAGCTGACGCACCTCGGCACCCTCTACCACGACGACGTGATGGACGAGGCGACCGTCCGCCGCGGCCAGCAGTCCGCCAACTCCCGCTGGACGAACACCGTCGCGATCCTCACCGGCGACTACCTGTTCGCCCGCGCGTCCGACCTGCTCGCCGACCTCGGCCCTGACGCCGTCCGGATCCAGGCCCGCGCGTTCGGACGGCTCGTCCGCGGCCAGATCCAGGAGACCGTCGGGCCGCGTCCCGGAGCCGACCAGCTCGAGCACTACCTGCAGGTCGTGGCCGACAAGACCGGTTCCCTCATCGCCGTCTCCGGCCATTTCGGCGCCCTGCTCGCGGGCGCACCCGACCAGGTCGTCCGGACGGTCACGTCCGCGTGCGAGAAGATCGGCGTGGCGTTCCAGCTCTCCGACGACATCCTGGACATCGCGTCCGAGACGGAAGAGTCGGGCAAGACCCCCGGCACCGACCTCCGCGAAGGCATCCGGACTCTGCCGATGCACCACGTCCTCGCCGGGATCGGTTCGGGCGCGGACGACGCCCGCCTCCGCGAACTCCTCGTCCGCGACCTGTCCGACGACGCGCTCCACGCCGAGGCCCTCGCGCTGCTGCGCGCCCACCCCGCGATGGACCGCGCCCGCGCCGACCTCCGCCGCTGGGCCGAGGACGCCCGCGCCGAACTCCTCACCCTCCCCGCCATCCCGGCCCGCGACGCCCTCACCCACCTCTGCGACTACGTCGTCTCCAGGACGGGCTGACGCGGCCTTCACACGTTCTGCGGCTGGGCCTCCTCGGACAGGCCGCGGTACTTCATCGCATGCACGACGAGGTCGATGAGGACCTCCTTGCAGGAGTCGAGCCTGCGCGCGTCGCAGAGCATCACGGGAACCTTGGGGCCCAGGTTGAGGGCCATCTCGATCTCCGCGAGGTCGTACCGCTTGGCGCCCTCGAAGCAGTTGACGGCGACGACGAACGGCGTCTTGCGGCGCTCGAAGTAGTCGACCGACGGGAAGCAGTCGGACAGGCGCCGCGTGTCGGCGAGGACGACCGCGCCGAGCGCGCCGAGCGCGACCTCGTCCCACATGAACCAGAACCGCTTCTGGCCGGGGGTGCCGAACAGGTAGACGACGTACTCGTCCCGCATCGTGATGCGGCCGAAGTCCATCGCGACCGTGGTGGTGTCCTTGCGTTCGACGCCGGCGACGTCGTCCACGCCGACGCCGCGGTCGGTGAGGAGTTCCTCGGTGCGCAGCGGCTGGGTCTCCGAGACCGTGCCCACCATGGTGGTCTTGCCGACCCCGAAGCCGCCCGCGATCACGATCTTGACCGCGGTGGGGAGCCGGCGGGCGCGCACACCCCCTGCCGGGGTGCTGCGCCTAGAGGGCCCGGAGACCATCGATCACCGCCTTGTAGATCCTGATGTCGTGCATGTCCGCCTCCGGTTCGGGTTCCTGCAGGGAGACGAACCCCTTGTCGAGCAGATCGCCGAGCATCACCCGCACCGTCGCGACGGGAAGGTCGAGGTGGCCGGTGATCTCGGCGACCGACATCACGTCCTGGCAGAGCCGGACGATGGCCAGATGCTCGGGCCCGAGCCCGATCGTGGTGTCGGGTTCCACGCCGACCGCGACCACCATCGTGATCAGGTCGAACGTGCCGCGGGACGGCTCGGTGCGGCCGCTCGTCATCACGTACGGGCGCACCATCGGGCCGGCGCTCTCGTCGAGCCAGCGCTCCGCGGCGTCCGGTTCCGGCTCCGGCTCCGGCGGCGGCGCCTCCGCCCAGAAATCGGGCGACGGGTCGTCGGGCGGGATCATCCGGCCTGTCCCTCCGCGCTCTCCGCACGGGACGGCGACGTGAGATGGTGCCCCATCGCCGTGACGAGCATGGCCATCTCGTAGGCGGTGAGGCCCACGTCGGCGTCCTCCTCGGCCAGGACCGCGAGGCAGGCGCCCTTGCCGGCCACCGTCACCAGCAGGTACGCCGACTGCATCTCCACGATCGTCTGCCGGACGGGCCCGCCGCCGAACCGGGTCCCGGCCCCCTTGGCGAGGCTCTGGATCCCGGCGGCGACGGCGGCGAGGTGCTCGCCGTCGTCCTGCGGCAGGCCCTCGGAGGCGGCCATGAGCAGGCCGTCCGCCGACAGGACGACCGCGCTCCGGGCGTGCGGCAGCCGGTGGACCAGGTCGTCCAGCAACCAGCCCAGATCGGATGAGGAACCGGTCTTCTGCGTCACTGATCTTCCTCGCCTTCCGCTGCGTTGGTGCCGAGGATCTTGTCGCGCTGTTCGGCCGGGACGGCCTGTTCGTTCTGGGCTGCGTCCGTGCGGCCCTGCCGGGTCCCGCGCTGGTAGGCGCCCATGATCCGCTGGATCTCTTCAGGGGAGCGGCCGGGGTCGTCGTGCTCGTCCGGCTCGCCTGCGGCGGCCGGTTCGTCGCCGCGCAGGGGCTCGGCGAGGTTCGCCTGCGGAACCCGGACGGGCAGGCCGGACGGCGTGATGGAGATGTCGGGCACTGGCGGCTGGTCCTCCGGCCGGGGATGGGAGTCCTCCGCCTCGGGCCGCGGATCCGCGTCAGGCCGTGGGTCGCCGTCGTCGTGCCGGGCGGGCTGGTCCGCCTGCGGCTCGCCGGCGGCGGTCTGCCCGTTCGGTTCACCCGACGCCCCTGGAGCCGACTCGGGCGGCGGCACCGCGATCAGCGCGGGCTGCGGCCCCGTGCCTCCGCCGCCGGACGCGGCGCCGACCGCGGCCGGCCGGCGCACTTCCAGGCCGTTCTTGGTGGTGGCGGGCGCCGGACTCTGCTCGACGACGAGATCCCGGGGGATGACGACGACGGCGGTGGTGCCGCCGTAGGCGGAGCGCTTCAGCGATACCTGCACGTTGTACCGCTCGGCGAGCCTGCTGACCACGAACAGGCCGAGCTGGACAGAACTCTGCAGGTTGAAGTCGGGCGGGTCGGCGATCCGCGCGTTGATCTCGGCGAGCCTCTCGTCGGACATGCCGAGCCCGCGGTCCTCGATGTCGATCGCGTAGCCGCTGGCCACCAGATGCCCGCCGACCTGCACGACGGTCTCGGGCGGGGAGAACGACACGGCGTTCTCGATCAGCTCGGCGAGCAGGTGGGTGAGGTCGCCGACGGCGCGTCCGGCCAGCTCGACCGGCCCGAACGGCAGCACGGTGACGCGGGTGTAGTCCTCGACCTCGCCGACCGCGGCGCGGACGACGTCCACCATCGGGACGGAGTTGCGCCACCCGCGGGCGGGCAGCGCGCCGGACAGCACGATGAGGTTCTCGGCGTTGCGCCGCATCCGGGTCGCGAGGTGGTCGAGCTTGAACAGCTCCTCCAGCTCCTTGACCTCGATGTCGCGGCGGCGCTCCATGGTGTCGAGCATGGTCAGCTGCCGGTGCACGAGCGTCTGGGTGCGGCGGGCCAGGCTGAGCAGGACGTCCCGGACACCGCGCCGCAGCTCGGCCTGCTCGACGGCGGTCCGGATCGCGGTCTCCTGCACGGCGTTGAACGCGCGCCCCACCTGCCCGATCTCGTCCGCACCGAACTCCAGCGGCGGCGCCTCCACGGCGACGTCCACCGTCTCCCCATGCCCGAGCCGCTCGACGACCCCGGGCAACCGCTGCTCCGCCAGCTCCCACGCCGCGCTCCGCAGCCGTTCGAGCTGCCGCACCAGCGCACGCGCGGTGGTGATCGACATCACGATGGACGCGATGACCGCCAGCAGTCCCAGACCTCCGGCCAGCAGCAATCGCACGATGATGCCGAAGGCCATCGGCTTGGCGCGCTCGACCAGCCGGTCCCCGCCGTCGAGGACCACCTGCTCCAACAGCTCCTGGACGGGGGCCATCGCCGCTCGCCATTCCTCGGCCCGGATCCTCGGCGCCGCACCGCCGGGCCTGCTCTGGATGACGCGTTCCTCCAGCAGCCGGAGTCGCGCGTACGCGTCGCTCTTGAGCACCGCGTTGTACTGGGCGAGATCAGCCTTGGGAAGTTCCGCCGCGGCCTCGGTGTGCAGGAACCGCTGGACGCCGCGGAGTTCGACGAACTGCGCATGCTCGGCGGGGGTGAAGCGTCCGGACGCGATGACCCCGGCGAGGAACGCGTCCTCACGAGAGAGGACCTCCTTGGCCCTGGTCAGGGAGTTGAGGGTACGGCTGTCCTTGGCGATGGCTTCGTCGTCCACGTTGCCGGCCGAGCCGTAGAGGCGGTAGGCCGCGTCGATGACGTCGTTGAACGGCTTGGCGGCCACATTCCGGTCTACGGAGCGGCCGTCGACGGCGCTCCGGGCGGCGCCGAGCGCGTCCAGCCGGGCGAATGATTCCTCGATCCGTCGCTCGACGGCGTCGCCCGCCACACGGGAGACGGCGCCGCTCGAGGTCTTCTCCCGGTAGTCGGACACCGCCCCGTCGACCTTCCGGCGCTGCTGGTCCAGCGCGGCCCGCTGCTGGCGTCCCTGGCTGCCGAGGTAGACCAGCGAGAGGCGCCGCTCCTGCTGCAATTGGGTGACCAGTTCGACGGCGGGACGGCCGATCTTCTGGTCGAGCGTGTTGATGGCCAGGAGGTTCAGTCCCTCCCGCATGGTCACCCATGCGGCGAAGGCCCACAACGCGGTGAGCGATAGGAGCAGGGCGGCAATTTTCGTCCGCAGACGTGAGTTGCGGATGCGCATCAACCAGTCCTCAACGAGTTCCCGAGCGGCCGGCGGACCGCCGCAGAGGGGGTTCGGGGCCGTGGTGAGCGGGCGTGCAGTGCGACGGGAAGCGATCGCCTCGCACGCGCCAGTACCTTAGCAACCTCGCGGGCTCAGATGACGTACTTTGTTCCCATCAGTGATGGGTTTTTCGTTAATGTCGCCGCGTCTTGTGATGCAGGAAACATGAACGACATGTTGCCGTTGGGTCTGTTCGATGCTACGGGACGTACTTCCTGGCGAGGTGCTGAGCGGCCAGGATGGAGGCGCGCACGATGGCCACGGGAAGGTAGAGGTCCTTGTCGTGCCACAGCGCCGGACCCTCAATGTGTCCATTGTTCGAGCGAGCCCAGAGTACCGAGAGGAATTTATCCCCCCGAGTTATGGATTCCTTATACATCTCTGTCGGCTCAGGCGCTCCGGTGTCCGAGGGGGTTGGCAGCAGTATCTGCAGTGCGTACGCCGTTTCCTCCGCCGTCCCGCCCCATAGCCCCCAAGAGCCGTCGGGACGCTGCGTTTCCAGTACCCATGCGCGGGCCAGTTCGAGGACCCCGGCCGCCCTGGCCCCGCCGAAGCGGGCCAGCGCCGCGACACAGCACGCCGTCGCGTAGTAGGGGGACGCGTGCCACCTGTCCACCCAGCTTCCGTCCGCACGCTGCTGGTCGCTGAGCAGGGTCACGAGCTCGTCGACGGCCTTCGCGTATCGCGGAACGGACGCCGGGAGGGACTCTCCGCACTTCAGGACGTTGTGCAGGTACTGGCCGAACGCTTCGAGCACATGGGCGTTGACCGTGATCGAGAAGCCCCCTTCACCTGGCCAGGTGCAGAAGTGCGTGGGTGTTTCATACGTCCACAGGGCCTCTGGGGACCGAGACACCCCGAGCAGTCCGAGGGCGTACAGGGTGGCAGACGTCGTATCCGCGTCCGCGGGAAGTCCCTCCGCGGCGGGGGTCCCGACCGGTCCGAGCGCGGCCTCGAGATTCCTCATCAGCGCGGCCGGGGCGGTGGAGATGACCCCCGCGCGGGCGAGGGTGCTCAGAACCCAGGCTCGCTCGAAGACGGTGATGGGGAAGCCGCACGGCACCGGCCCCGCATGGTCATCGGCGACGGCCTCCAGGAAGAGCCGGGCCGGATGCCGCGGACGAAACGCGCCCCGTCCGCCGAGCCATGCGGCGGTGGCCGCGGGAGACGCGCCGATCGCGCCGCTGGAACCCGGGTGGACGGTGCGCGCCCCGCCGGCGAGGTCGCCGGCGACCTCCAGTGCGTGCAGCACCTTCTCCGGAAGGTTGATGCCCGCGATGAGAGCCGTGCGCATCTTGGCGAGACGTCCTCCGTCCAGACCCTTCGGTGTTCCCAGCCGAGCGTCTGTCGAGATGCGGCCGGTGAACGGCGGAGAGGAGCCGCCGAGCCGGTCCAGGTGCCGATTGATCGAGCCGACCAGGGAGCCGACGATCAGATCGCTCGCGGGCAGGTCCGGGAACATGCCGAAGTTCAGGGCGGGCAATCGCCGCAGGAGCGGAGGCAACGCCCGGTCTAGCGCGCCGGACACCTTCCCGAGATCCGCCTCGTTCCTTTTGCTCGCGGAGTTCCCCTCATCATCCGTCCCGCCGCCCGCGCGGCTCCGGAGCACGGTGAGCAAGGCCTCCACCGCGCTCAGCGTCGGGACGACCGCATAGGCGCCCGGTGCGCCCCAGAGACCGTCCGGCCGCTGGGCATCCAGAATGTACTGGACGCGTCGACTGTGGCCCGCGAGCCACGGAGACAGCGAGATCAGGCGACCCGTTTCGTAGACGGACAGGGAAACCTGCCCCCAGGGACGAGTGAGAAGGCTGGTCAGTAGCTCATGTGCCACCGCGGTCACGTTGGTGTCCGCAGCCTCCTGCTCAGTTCCGCACGATGAGGCGCAGTCGGATCTCACAGGTTTCCCCAGTAGTCGGAACCTCCGTAGAAGCCGGTGCAGAAATCGAGCTGGCGCTCGAGGTACCGGGCCAGACGCGGATGGTCGGCCCGCATCGGGGCCGCCGCCTCCTGGAACTCGCGAGTCAACTCGGCGATGCGCCGGGCGACCTCTTCGCGGCCGACACCGAGCAGCAGCGCGTTGAGATCGCCCCACTCGAGGTCTCGCTCGTAGGTGCCGAGATCGTTGATCAATCGTCCTGTGCGCTGGGCCGCCAGGCCGGCGTTCTGGATGGTCGCGATGTCATGTTCCGTCGGTGGCGGGCTCGTGAATGCCCAGTGCGACACGAAGGCGAAGGAGAATCCGAAGTTGTCCGCGTTGTCGAGGTATTCGGCGAAGGTGGGACGCCCCTTCTCCCCGGCCTCCCGCCAGTCCCACTCGCGCGCCATCGCCCGCAGGAAGCGGGCGAGGTGGTCGCGCCAGACGGGCCGGAGCGCGCCCCAGGCGGGCGCCTCCGCCAGCTCGTCGCGGATGTCGGCGAGCGAGAGCAGGAGGTCGTCGTCGGGCGGTACGGCGCCGTCCGCAACGGCCAGGCACCCGGCCACGATCTCCTCCACCGCCGTCCGGGACGTCGCCGCGTAGTCGACGAGCCAGTCCGCACCGAAGCCCCACAGCGCCGCGCGGTTCGCAAGTCGCAACTCTTCGCTTGCGGCCCACGGCGCACTGAATGACATGCATTGGCAGACCGTGTGGTACAGAGTCGTGTCGAAGGGCTTGGCAGAGAACAGGCGGCCGTACTGGGCGGTCCAGCGCTGGGTGTCTCGTGCGGCCTGCCCGGCCACGGCGCAGATCCTGCCGATCTCCACGGCGGGAGGCAGGTCGTCGAACTCGAGGGCATGCTCGCTGGAGGTCATTGTCGGGCCTTCTCACGCGGTGCGGGATGCGGACGTGGCGCGCCGTCGCTCAGCGCCGAACGGGCTCAAGCGTGATCTTCACGCGGTCGCGGGGCTTCAGCGTGATGTCCACTCGCGGCTCAACCGGATGTGGGCTGTGAAGTATCGGCCGATACTTGCTGAGCAGCGTGGCCAGGATGAGCGGTGCCTCGATGAAGAAGAAGACGCGTCCCGCGCACTGGTTGGGGCCGCCACCGAACGCCATGAACGCGAACCTGTGCCGAGATCTGCCCGTGGCGAATCGCTCCGGGTCGAAGACGTACGGCTGCGGCCATATTCCGGGCAGGCGGTGTGTGAGGAAGGGGCTGACGGCGACGATGGCGCCCGCCTTGATGCGGACTCCGTCGATGAGGTCGTCCGCCTCGACGACCCGCGGGGCGATCCAGGCGACCGAGTACAGGCGCAGCGCCTCGTGCAGGACCATCTTGGTGTAGGTCAGGTCCGCCACGTGCTCGAACGACGGCGGACCCTCCCCTACTACCCGGTCCATCTCGTCGTAGAGCCTGGCACGGACTTCGGGATTGAGGTCCAGCGCCGCCCACAGGAACGTCAGTACCGAGACCGTGGTGTCCGTGGCCGCGACGAACAGGCCCGTGATCCCGTCCCGCACCGCGCGGTCATCGATCCCCTTGCCGTCCTCGCCCCGCGCGTTGAGGAGCAGGGACACGACGTCCCGTCCGCCGGCGCCGTTCCGGCGCGCCTCGCGGACGATGGGGAAGATGAGGTCGTCCACCGCCTGGACGGATCGGTTGAAGGTCCTGTCCCCCGGGAGCGGCACCGAGAGCGGGACGAAGGGCATCAGCATCCGCGATCGGAACGAAGAGGTCGTGGCGGTCACCATCACCTGGCCGAGTTCGTCGATCTGCGACACCGAGATCCGATCACCGATGAGCACGCGGATTATCGTCCGGTACACGATGCGGGTCATCTCCTCGTAGGCGTCGACCGGTCGTTCCGGGTCGGCTCGTTCGCCCAGTTCGCCCACGGCATCGGAGATCGTCGCCACCATCTTGTCGGCGACCAGCGCGGTGCTCGGTCCCGAGAGCAGGTCCTGGTACACCCTCCTCTTGACGGGCCAGGACGGATCCGCATCGGAGGTCTCGCCCACCAGCCGGCTGAGCGGCTTCCACATCATGCCGTCACGCCGGTAGTTGTCGACGTTGTCGCGCAGGACGTGCTGAAGGTGATCCGGATGTGTGATCAGATACGGGCGGAAGGGGCCGAGGTTCGCGCGCACGATCCGGCCGTCCGCTTCCCTGCCCATCTCCTCGAACTCTCTTAGAGGGTCACGCAGAAGCCCTGGCAGGTGGCTGATTGAGAGCGTCTGTGCCTTATGGACGGTCCGGATACGGGCATCGACGGACATTCTCGACCCCTCTGTGAAGCCGGCGCCAAGAAGACCACCGGCTCGTGACCTTTGAGGACTTTCAGGCAGATCGAGCTGCGTGGGCATTTTGTAGTTAGATGGGCGTTCTGACCGAGTTGTAGGAAGTATCACATGATCATTTGACGAAAACAAGTGTCCAGCCGGGGGTAGGTTTGGTCATCCATGCGTGACGTGGCTCACTTTGCAAGCGATTCGTCAGTCCAGTCAGAAAGATCTCAACTGAGCTCGATCGACAATTCGGGATAATTGCTATCGAATATGCTTGCGAAATCGTCCGGTGACGAGTCCGCAGGAAGGTCAGCGGACGTTTCGGTCGGCGGGCAGCAGGTCCGGCCATCCATGACGCTCCGCCACCCGCACCTCGCCCGTCACCTTCCGCGACCCGCAGTAGGCCACGACCGCGTACGTCCGGGGTTCGGCGTTCGGCCTGACGGTGGCCGCGCCGTCCACTGCCCGGCCGGTGAACGCCGCGGACGTCGCAGACCTCACGCCATCGCATCGCGGAACCGAGACCCGGACCCGCTCTCCCGGCTTCACTATCTCGGGCCGCACTGAGACACCGTCGCGTTCGGCCGGGGTCGCGTCACCCGTTCCTGGAGCCAGGAGGCCGACGGCGACGAGTGCCGTTCCCAGGATGATGACGCTGACCAGCCGCAACGAGAGCTCCCTCGGATCCGGGCGCGTGTGACGTCCGGCACTTTAGCCTCCCTAGGCGGTCTCGGGGAGCGCTTCGCGGCGGGCGGCCCGCAGACCGTCCCAGGTGAGCATCACCAGCGCGAGCCACACCAGCAGGAAGCCCGTCCAGCGGCTCGCCGGCATCTCCTCGTGCTGGACGAACACTCCGATGGCGAACTGCAGGACAGGCGCCAGGTACTGCAACATGCCGATGACCGTCAGCGGCAACCTGATCGCCGCCGCGTTGAAGAACATCATCGGCACAGCCGTCACCACACCCGCCGCGGCCAGCAGAACCGCCTGTCCGACGCCCTGATGCCCGAACGTCCCCTCGCCTCCGCCCTCCAACACGAGCACGAAGCCCAAGGCGGGCAGGAACAGCACGGCCGTCTCGACCGCCAAGCCCTCCGCCGACGGCATGTCGACGAACTTCTTGATCAGCCCGTACGTCCCGAAGGCCACCGCCAGCACCAGCGCGATCCAGGGAGGACGCCCGTAGTCGACGGTCAGCACGACCACCGCCAGCGTGCCCATCCCGACCGCGCACCACTGCCACGTCCGCAGCCGCTCCCGGAAAACGACGACACCGAACAGCACGCTGATCAGCGGGTTGATGAAGTACCCCAGCGCCGCCTCGATCGTCTGCCCGCTGTTGACGGCGTAGATATACGTGCCCCAGTTGACCGTGACCATCACCGCCGCCAGCGCCAGCAGCACGACCTGCCGGACGGTCAGCGTCCTGACCCACCGCAGGCTCCGCCGCGCGGCGAGCACCGCCCCCACCGCGACCAGCGACCACATGATCCGGTGCGCGAGGATCTCGACCGCGCCCGCCGGCTTCAGCAGCGGCCAGTACAGCGGGAACAACCCCCACAGCACGTACGCCGCGACCCCGAACGCGATCCCCCGCCTCACCACGAAAGCAACCTACCAGGACGTAATCAGCCATAAGAGAAACACTCATGACTCCGGCGGCGAGCTAACCTGAGGGCATGTTCGGCTTCGCGAAGACCCAGATGGTCACCCCGGAGAAGGCCCTCCCTGGCAGGGACGAGCCCATCCCGGTCCCGCCGCGCCACGAGGTCCTCAACGCCCCGCTCGCCCCGCCCTACCCGGACGGCGCCGAAATCGCCGAGTTCGCCCTCGGCTGCTTCTGGGGCGCCGAACGCAAGTTCTGGCAGACCCCCGGCGTCATCTCCACCGCCGCCGGCTACGAGGGCGGCTACACCCCGAACCCCACCTACGAAGAGGTCTGCAGCGGCCAGACCGGTCACGCGGAGGCCGTCCGCGTCGTCTACGACCCCGCCAAGGTCACCTACGACGACCTGCTCCGCGTCTTCTGGGAGTCCCACGACCCCACCCAGGGCATGCGCCAGGGCAACGACGTAGGCACCCAGTACCGCTCGGCCATCTTCTACCGCACCGACGCCCAGAAGAAGGCCGCCGAAGCCTCCCGAGACGCCTACCAACCCGTCCTGACCAAGGCCGGCTACGGCGAAATCACCACCGACCTAACCCCCGCCACCGACTTCTACTACGCCGAGGACTACCACCAGCAGTATCTTTCAAGCAATAAAAACCCCAACGGCTACTGCGGCCTAGGCGGCACGGGCCTTAGTTGTCCTGTGGGCGTCGCCCGGGCTGAGTAAAGGCTGACCTGCTGGAACGCCCGTCAGGCCGCGTACGTGTCGAGCACTTCGCGTACCTCGGGGATGTCGCGGAACGGCTCCAGCTTCGTGAGGACGATGCGGCCTCGCTGGGTCGTGCGGTCGCTCGCGAAGTCGGCCGAAAGGTCGAGCATCCTGCGCGCCGCCAGGGCAGCCTCCTCTGGCTCGTTCGCGTCTACGAGTGCGACCGCGAGCCATGAGAGGTAGAGGGCCAGTTCGCGGGTGTGGGTGGAGTCGTAGCGGCTGAGCACCTCTTGCAGGAGCGGAACGGCGCGCAACGGTTTCCGAAGCTCCGTGTAGACGCGGGCGTCCATCACATCGAGTTCCTCGGGGGAGACCCAATAGGCCCAGTCTGGGGACTCCTGCGAGTCCTCGTTGGCCATGGCTTCGTGGGCCTCGGCGAGAGCGCGCATCGCTGGTGGGTGTCGCCTGCTTTGGTGTGGGCCCATGCGACTCGGTCAAGGTAGAGCGCGCGGGCCTTGGCCGGGGCGTCCGGCCCTGCCTCTTCTAGCGCCGCAAGGGCGAGGCTCAGCCCGTCGTCTTCGCGGCCAGTGTTGGAGAGCTGGTAGGCGAGGCTTCCGGCGAGGTTGCCAACCAGGGCGAGGTCTCCGGCTTCCCTAGCGGCCGAGACTCCAAGCCGGTAGACGCGCGCCGCCTGCTCGTGCTCGCCTGCGTCGCTGGCGATCCATCCCGTGATCTGCGCCATCTCTCCGATGCTGCTCAGAAGAGAGCGGCCGGTCTCCTCGGAATGCGTCGTCTCCCGGTAGAGCCGGATGGCACCGTCCAGTTCCCGGAGCGCGGGGGCGAGTAGATCGCCACCGGCGATGACGTCGTCGGCCAGTCGCAGGCTGTGCGCCCGGTCGGCAAGGGTGGCGGCTGTGGTGGCTCCCACTCGGCGGCCTGCTTCGCTCGCTAGGGGGCCAAGATCCACGTCGTGATCGGGCAAGAAGTAGGCGAGCGCCTCAGCCGGACTGCGCGGCCCGGCGCTGATGTCCTCGCCTCGCGCATGGGCGGCTCCGCGTTCAAGCGTGTCAAGTGGAACGCTCAGGGCCGTCGCGAGGGCGGGTAGCCAGACATCCGGAACGCGCTCACCTCGTTCCCATCGGCTGACCTCGTGCCGCGTCACAGAGACGGTCCCGGACATCCGGCACAACGTCTCTGCCAGTTGTCTCTGGCTCTTGTGTGCGTCCCTGCGCATCTGTGCGAGGTACGCGCCGAATCGCTTCCGCTTTGCGTCGCCCACGCTGGCCCCTCTCTCCCTTAAGTCTGGCCCCTCCCTGGCTCCCCGGCTGGTGCCTCCGGGAGATCCGGTGAGAAAGACAGGCTCAGAGCCCTGGAACGGCGGTACCTCCCCACCGGTCAACTCCGGTCGATCGCGGTGGCGCTGGGTGCTGCTCCTTTGCATCCCCCGTGCTCGACGGAAGGACGGCTCATGGCAGACGGTGCGGGCAGGCCGCTGGACGAGTTGGCGGAGCAACTCTCCCAGCGGCGATGCCTGGCGCAGGTGTACGGGGACACGCTCGTGGTGTCGCTGGGCGTGCGTGGTGAGCAAGTGATCGCTTGTGATGGTCAGCGCTTCCGGTGGGGTGGTGAGCGCGGACACGTCATCGGTGATGTGGGGAAGGAGTCGGCGGCGGCGGACCGGACGCTGTTGGTCCTGCGGCAGATCAGGCGGTGGTCGTGATGACCCGTAGCGGGACGGCGGCGAGCGTGGGGACCGTTGAGGCGCTGGACACGACATTCCTGGCATCGGCGACGGCTCCGGCTCAGGTGCGCACGCTGGTTGAGTTGCGGCTTGCGTCCTGGGGGCTGGGCAGGCTGCGCGACGACATGGCGCTGATCGCCAGTGAGTTGGTGACCAACTCACTGAAATGGGGGACGAGCGGGAGATCCGGGTGAGGCTCGCGCGGGAGCCTCTCGGGGTCCTGCTGGCGGTGTGGGACTCCTCGGACGGCAAGCCAGTCCGTAAGCGGGCGCTGGGCGTTGTGGCCGGTGACATGGCTGCGGACCCTGAGGCGCTGAACCCGGGATACGACTCCGGACGGGCGGCCGGGGCCTGCCGATCGTGCAGGCGCTGACCTCGGAGTGTGGAGTGACCGAAACTGCCCCGGCCGGGAAATGGGTGTGGGCTCGCATGGCCGTTTGACCTACTCGGACGAGCCGAGGAACGAACAGATCAGCCGAGAGGGGCCGGAGATGGTTGACGGTGTTCGCCGCAGAGTCGGCCGGTGGCAAATGGTGCTGCGCTGGCGGAAGAACAAATAGCTGCGGAAGCCCGCGTACTCCCAGTAGGGGTGGCCGGCCCGCTCAAGGTCAATTCTGATTTCCTTGCTGATCCCGACGAGCCGACCGGCGATTCCCCGGGTCTGCCGGTGCAGCCCTCAGCGGAAGCAGAAGGACCGGCGCCGAGCGGGCTATGAGAGGAGGCAGGATGCGGGAGGTCAGGAGGGCCACCGCCCCAGGACGATCAAGACGGCCCAGAAGGCGGCCACGATCGGAGCGAACACGATGGGGCGTCGCCGATCAGGATCGCGGCGACCGTGGCCGCGCCGCTGCATCTCTGCGCTGTTTGTCAGGTGAAGTCGGCTTCTGTCATGCCGGGTGGGTGGCCGGGGGGCCACTGGACGAGTTCGATCTTGTAGCCGTCGGGGTCGGTCAGCCAGGACGTCCTGAATCCCGGGCCCAGTTCCGCCGGCGGTTCGGCCGTGACGCCCTTGTCCGCTAGGTCGGCGATCGTGGTGTCGAGATCGTCCACCTGGACGACGAGGTGGTTGACGGCGCCGGTGTCGTTGACCGGTCGCGCGGGGTCGTGGACGAGTTCGAGGCTGACGAACGGGTCGTCGGGCAGCTTGAGCATGGTCAGGCTGCCGAAGTCCGTCTCGGGGACACGGCCGAGTTCGGCGTAGCCCAATGCGGTGTAGAAGGTGAGCGAGCGTTCCAGGTCGGTGACCCGCAGCCCGAGGTGCAGCATGCGCATGAGCGGCAGGCTAGTGCGGCATGGGCCGCCAGGGGTCAGGTGGGGAATCGGTGGGTGGTGTGGGTGAAGTCGCCTTTGCCGAAGGCGAGGGCCTTTGCCGGGCGAACCGTGAAGACGTGCACGTCGTCGGCTTTGTTGTGGGAGAAGCCGGTTTCGGTGACCTGGTATTGCCATTGGCCTTCCCATTTGGCCGCCCAGGCGGTGGCGAGGCGTTCGAGGGTGGCGCGGTCGGTGACGCGTTGGGCCGTGCCTTCGACCATCACGTCGAGTCCCTCGTCCCATCGGTTGCAGCCGGTGGTCAGGACGACCTGGGGATTCCCGGCGAGGTTCCGTGCTTTCTGCTCGCCCGGGCCGGTGCAGAAGTGCAGGGCGTCGTCAAGCCACACGGCCACCAGGGGCGTGACGTGGGGACGTCCGTCCGGGCGGACGGTGGTGATCCAGAACAGTTGTGCGTTTTCCAGCGCTTCGCGTGTGGTGGTCCAGGACGTCGCTTGGGCGCTGGGATCGCTGAACCGTTCGTCCAGACGGGTCACCGGGTCGGTCATGGTCACTCCCAAGGAAGAGGGTGCGGTCGGGTCATGCCGGGGAGGGGATCCCCGTTGAGAGCGGGGCTGAACCTCGCGGCTACGCGGTCGGGGGAGTCCGCGCTACCGGGAGGAGGCTCGTTGTGAAGGTACGGTCGGGGCATGGCATTCGGCGGGGTGGCGGCCGGTCCTGGCACGTGGTCGGAGGTGTGACGCGTGGAGCCGGGGCTGCGGGCGGAGACGTCCATTGTGGTCGGGGACGAGGACACCGCGTCCACCGTGGGGAGCGGCGACGTCCCCGTACTGGCGACGCCGAGGCTGCTCGCGGTCATGGAGGCGGTGACGGTCGAGGCCGTCCGGCCGTCTCTGGACGGAGGGCAGACGTCGGTCGGCACGCGTGTGGAGTTGGAGCATCGGGCGGCCAGTGCTGTGGGCGTGCGCGTGACGGTCGAAGCCGAATTGCTGGAGGTCGAAGGGGCGCGGCTCGTCTTCGGGTGTACGGCCACTGATGAGCACGGCACAGTGGTGGGCAGCGGGCGCGTTGAGCGTGTCGTCGTCGATCGGGAACGGTTTCTCTCGCGCCTTTCCCGGTGATGTGAACCCGGCTGTCAGAGGACGTGGGTAGGGTCGGGGGATGGGGTTCGAGGTCGTTTGTGAAGTCGAGCCGCCGATGCGGCCGGATTTGACGCGGGTGCGGCATCAGATCGGTGTGCTGAGCCCTGTCGCGGATTCGTTTCTGATTCCGGACAACCATATTGGACGTGCCACCGTGTCGAGTGTGGCCGTCGCTCACGAGGTTCAGGCCATGGGGGCGCGGGGGATCGCCTGCTTGAACTCGCGCGACCGTAATCTGCTGGGCTTTCGTCGGGATTTGCTGACGGCGGCGGCGTATGGGGTGGAGCGGTTCCTGTTCGTTTACGGGGACAAGCCCTCGGCGGGCGGACGGACGAGTGAGCTGACCGTCCGGGCGATGATGGACGAGACGCGGGCCGCCGGGGACGACGCGGCGTTCGCGGGCTGCGGGCCGTTCCAGGTCGGGGTGACGTCCGGTCTGCGTAAGGTGCCGGAGTGGAAGAAGGCCGCGGACTTCATGTTCGTCCAGGTCAGTTACTCGATCGAGAATCTGTTGCGGTGGCGGGAGAGCGTCGAGGTGGACGGTCCCGTCTACGCCGGCGTGATGGTCTTGGCGAGTGGGGGAATGGCCCGGAATTTGGCGTCGTCCATTCCGGATATCGACATTCCCGCGGAGCTCGTCGAGGCCGTTGAGCGGGATCGTTCGGCGGGGGTCGCGGCGGCTTGCGAGCAGGTGCTGGCCGTCCGGGAAAGCGGCGCGTTCGACGGGGTACATCTCGTGCCGGTCAGCCGGTATCGGGAGGTCGCGGCCGTTCTGGAGCGTGAATTGCGTTAGATGAGGTTCTGGTCGCGGGCGTAGAGGGCGGCCTGGGTGCGGTCGCGGAGGCCCAGGCGTTGCAGGATGCGGGAGATGTGGTTCTTGACCGTGCCTTCGCTGAGGTAGAGGCGCTTGGCGATCTCCTTGTTGGTGGCGCCGGCGGCGATCAGGCGCAGCACCTCGGTCTCGCGTGGGGTGAGGAGGCCCGGGTCGGGGAGGGCGGCGGCCAGGCGGCGGGTGATCGTGGAGTCGAGCTGGGCGACGCCGGAGCGGGCCAGCCGGACGGCGGCGGCGAGTTCGGCCGCCGGGAGGTTCTTGAGGAGGTAGCCGGACGCCCCCGCGCGCATGGCCTGGACGACGTACTCGTCGTCGTCGAACGTGGTGAGCATCACGACCTTGCAGGACGGGTGGCGGGCGAGGACCTCGGCGGTGGCGGTGACGCCGTCCATGCCGGGCATGCGGACGTCCATCAGGACGACGTCGGCGGACGCGGCGGCCTCGACGGCGGCGGCCCCGTCGGCGGCGGTGCCGATCACCTCGATGCCGGGCTGGATGCCGAGGAGCGACGCGATCCCCTCGCGGACCAGTTCCTGGTCGTCGACGACGAGGACGCGGACCGGGTTCACCACGGCACCCGGATCGAGATCGTGGTGCCCGCGGGGCCGCTCGCCAGGTCGAGGCTGCCGTCGAGGAGCGCGATGCGGTCGCGCATGCCGCGCAGCCCGAATCCCTCGGCGTCTTCATGGGCGGGGAAGCCCTGGCCGTTGTCCTTGATGGTGAGGGTCGCGCCTGTGTCCTCATAGGCGAGGGTCAGTCGGACGTTGGTGGCGCCGGAGTGGCGGCAGGCGTTGGTCAGGGCCTCCTGGGCTGCGCGGTAGAGGGCGGTGAGGGAGGCGAGTGGACGGCCTTCCTCGTCGCCGGTCACGTCGAGGCTGATGGTCAGGCCGTCCAGGTGGTTGATGAGGTCGGTCAGGGCGTCGGTGAGGCGGAATGGGCGTCGTCCTAGGGCACGCACCGACTGGCGGACCTCGGTCAGCGCGCG
This sequence comes from Actinomadura sp. KC06, assembly GCF_004348735.1. GTDB lineage: Bacteria > Actinomycetota > Actinomycetes > Streptosporangiales > Streptosporangiaceae > Spirillospora. The sequence continues at coordinate 3,380 of NZ_SMKT01000019.1, read as the reverse complement.
GTCCGCCGACCAGCGGGCGTTGCCGACGGCCTCCCGAGCACCGGACGGGTCGAGCTCGGCGAACGCGTCGGCCTTCTCCAGCTGGACGGCGATCGCGGTGAGGTGGTGGCCGAGGCTGTCGTGGATCTCGCGGGCGAGGCGGTTGCGCTCCTGGGCCGCCGACAGCGCCTCGACCTCGTGCATGATCCCTTCCAGCCGGACGCGGGCCTCCCGTTCGCGGACGGCGACGGCCGCCATCGTGATCGCGAGGACGATGCCGAGCGCGAACATCACGACGTCGGAGACGTGCTCCGCGCGGGTCTGCCAGCCCGGGACCCGGACGGTGAACAGCACCGGGAGCGCCGCGACGAAGGCCGTGCCGAGGACGATAGCGGTGCGGCGTCCGAACGTGAAGTACGCGGTGAACGGGACGAGGACGAACAGGGCCCGCGCGATGCCGGAGTCGTCGAGCGCGTTGACGGCGACGTAGAGGCCGGTCTGGACGAGGAGGAGGACGGCCGCTGGAACGCGGCGTTCGGCGGCGTCGAGTCCGATCAGGAGGAGCAGGAGCGCGGAGAAGGCCGCGACCTGGAATGACGGACCGGTGTCCACGAGTGCGTAGTACGCGCCTCCGGCCAGTACCGCGAGGCAGAGGAGGGGCGACACCCAGGGCACCGGGCGCGTCGAGGCCATGGACGGAGGCTACGTGGGCGTGGACGCCCCGGCCACCGGCGGGACGGAATCTGGCCAAAGGTCATGTGCCGTTCGGGCCAAGCGGGTCCGGCTGTTTCGCACTTATCCGTGAATGGCGACGCTCATTACGGTGCGTGATGTCTCTCACGGAAGGTGTTCGACATGTTGCGTGCCATAGCGCTCGTTTCCGTCCTGCTGGCCGCGATGGCAGTGCCGGTCGGCGCGGCGGCGGATGCGGGGTGCGGTGAACGGGGCCTGCGGGTTCCGGGCGCCGTGCGATCCGTCGCGGTTTGCCTGCCCGATCTGACAACGGCGGGGACGGTTCCGGCCGGGCATACCGACCCGGCCGACTGGGCCGGGCTGGAGGCTCCCGGGACGGTCAATCCGTCGGGCGTTCCCGGAATCCAGATCGACGGCCATTTCCCTGACTCGTCCAAGACCAACCCAACGCACGGGTGGAACCAGGATTCGCAGTTCGTGATCCGACTGCCGCGGCGTTGGAACGGCGGGCTGGTCGTCAGCGGCCCGCCCGGCGTAAGGGAGCAGTACGCGAACGACCGCATCATCGGCGACCACGTCCTGGCCAGGGGGTACGCGTTCGCGGCGACGGACAAGGGCAACACCGGGCCGGCCATCCACACGGACGGGCGCCGCCCGGGTGACGCCATTCAGGAATGGCACCTGCGGATGGCGCAGCTGACGCAGGCGGCCAAGCGCGTCGCGGCGCAGAAGTACGGACGCGAGCCGCGGTACACGTACGTGGCGGGGTTGTCGGCCGGTGGTTACCTCGTCCGCGGGCAGCTCGAACGATTCCCCTGGCTTTACACCGGCGGGGTCGACTGGAACTCGCTGTTCTTCGCGTCCAAGGGGCCGAGCCTGCTCACGACGTTGCCCCCCGCGCTGCGCGCCTATCCGCGGTATGCGGCGGGCAAGCCGGGGGCGCACGAGGAGATGCTCGCCGCCGGATATCCGGCCGGTTCGGAGCCGCTCTGGGGCTATCACCACAAGAACCTGTGGGATTTCCTCCAGCGGATCGTCCGGGAGGAGCTCGACCCGTCCTATGACGGCGCGCGGGAGGCGGGGACGCCCTTCTGCGCGGAGGGGACGGGCGCGGGATGCGATACCGATTACGAATACGGCTCCCGCCCGCGCGAGGTGCAGGACGCCGTCCGGCGGGTGTCGTTGACGGGGCGGATTCACCGTCCGCTCATCAGCGTTCAGGGGACGCTCGACGTCCTGACGCCGATCAGCAAGTACGGCGACGTGTACGCGCAGATGGTCAAAAGGGCCGGGCGGGAAGGGCTGCACCGCTACTACCGCGTGCCCGGCGGCACTCACACGGACGGGCTGAGCGGCGCGTTTCCCGCGCTCGTCCGCCCGATGCAGGCCGACTTCCTGATCGCCTTCGCCCGGCTGGCCGACTGGACGCAGCGCGGCGTCCGCCCCGAGTGAGCACTTTCACAATGCCGCAGGGCCTTCCCGAACGCGGGAAGGCCCTGCGGACGAAGCGGTCAGTACGGCAGGAGGCGGCCCGAAGGGGTCCGCAGGTCGGGCTGGCTCGGTTGACGTGGGGGCCTGGGGCGTTTGATGAGCTGCTGCCGTGCCATGTTGATCATCTCCCCCCGCCGGGCTGGATCTAACCCGGCGATCGAGCCGATGTCGCGCTGCTCTAAGTAGGACGCCTTCACCCTGCGCGAGGTTCGCCGAGCTTATGCGACAACCTCTGCCCGTTCGACCGATTTTCAGCCGCGCGAACGTCGCGGAGTGTGCCCGGACGGTCGGCAGCCCCTGGTCAGGACGCGATGTCGCCGGGGTCAGGACACGATGTCGCGGCTGCGGAAGCGGCGGAACGCGAGCGCGAACAGCACGACCGCGTAAGCGATCGAGACGGCCGCGCCCTTGGCCATGCCCGTCCAGGCGATCTCGGGCTGGAGGGCGTCCATCCACGCGTACATCCAGTGGGTCGGGAGGAAGTCGCGCCAGGAGCCGAGCGCGGTGACGGCGTCCAGGATGTTGCTGACGATGACGAGGCCGACCGCGCCGCCGACCGCGCCGAGCGGAGAGTCGGTGGTGACCGAGAGCAGGAACGCCAGCGCCGCGACGACGAGCTGCGAGACGAGGGCGTACCCGACGATGATCGCCATCCGGTCGAGCGCCGTGCTCACCGGGACGGTGCCGCCGGTCGGGAGCTCGACGTCGCCCCAGCCGAACGCGACCGTCCCGGCGAGCAGCGACATCAGCGGCAGGCTGACGACCGCGACGACCGCGTACGACAGCGCGACGATCAGCTTCTGGCGGAGCAGGCGGCCGCGCGGCACGGGCGCGGCGAGGAGGTAGCGCAGCGACGACCAGCCCGCTTCGCTCGCGACGGTGTCGCCGCAGAACAGGGCCACCGCGACGACGAGCAGGAATCCGGTCGAGACGAACAACGCGAACAGGGCGAAGTTCAGGGCGCTGGACGTGGCGACGTCGACCAGGCCGGGCACGCCGTCCGTGCCGGGGTCGCCGCCGACCTTGAACGCGACGACCAGCACCCACGGCAGGACGAGCAGGATCCCGAACGCGACCAGCGTGCGGCGGCGGCGGAACTGGCGCACCGCCTCCACCCGCAGCGGAAGCGTCCGCCGGACGTCGTACGCGGTCACGGGCCTGGCCGTCCCGGCTTCGGGCGGGCTCGTGCGGGCGGGCCCGGGCGGGCTCGTGTGAGC
>NZ_SMKT01000199.1 GCF_004348735.1 Actinomadura sp. KC06 | reverse complement strand
ACTCGACACTCACCGACCCAACACCCGCCGACCCAACACCCGAAGGCCCAATACCCGAAGGCCCAACTCCCGGCGACCCAACGCCCTGTGCTCCTGGGCCCTGCGATTCAGCGGTCGGAGATCCGACAGCTGGAGGTTCTGCGGTTGGAGGTTCGATGCGGGGCGTGTCGGTGGGTGGTGGTTCGGTGGGCATTAGCCGAGCATCCGGCGGGCGATGGCGGTCTGGCGGGCCGCGATTCGTTGGGTCCACTCGTGTTCGGTGATGCGCTGTTGGTCGTAGTGGGGAAGGCGGCGCGGCAGTTCGTCGAATGGCATCACCTCGGCGGTCGGGCCGTCGGCGGGCGTGAGGTCGCGGGTGAGGCGTTGCCAGCGGAACTGCAGGTAGCCGCGGCGATGTCCGGTGCGTTCGATCCAGTTGGTGAGGCCCGGGTCCCGTTCGCTGACCACGTAGCGGATCATGCCGTCTTCGTCCACGCGGGCCTGCTCGGCGGTGAGGCTCGTCTGGTGGTTGATGTAGTCGAGCGAGATGTACCACATGCTGCCGAGCTGGAATCCCTGGTAGGGCGCCACATCGGAGTCGGCGGCCGGAACGGTGATCACCATGACCTCGTCGTCGTCCAGGTCGTAGTGGCCGACGGACGAGAACTGCGTGGCCAGCCCGCCGGGCGTGGGACGCGGCTCCGTCAGCGTGTTGACCGGCAGCTTCAGGTAGTGCCACTCCGGAAAGGCCAGGAAGGTCCGCAGTCTGGCCAGCAGCATTTTGCCCGCGACCTCGAACCGTCTGGCCATCCGATCCGACGGTACGGGCGGCGGCGACGTCCCGAGCGTGTCGGCGCGATGGATGCGGATCTCACCTGGCCGTTCGTTGTCCCAGTCGCTGAACACCTCGCGGACGATCAGCATCGCCGAGCCTGGCGGCAGCGCGACGTACCCGGGCCCTTGGCTCGGCTTCGGAGGGCCGAAGCGGAGCTGGAACGTCCCGTCCTCTGCGATGTCCAACTCGCGGTCGTCGAAGGCGGTGAGGCTGTCGGGCGACCGGCTGGGCGAGTAGTCGCCGTTCATGATCTGAAAGCTCAGATCGGACGTCGTACCGCGCCTCCCGGTGACCACGTACTCGGCGTCATCCCGCAGGTAGGCGTGGAAGTAGAGCGTGTCGGGATTGTCGAGGCCCAGCTTGGCATAAGGGCCGGTGGAGGACGCGAAGTACGGGTGTTCGTGCTGGTATGCGCCCACCATGTGCAAGGACGCCTTGATGCTGCCCGCCAGGTAGTCGAGCCCCTCCGCCAAGTCCTGATCGGACGTGACGTGCGGTGCGCCACGGATGATCCGCTCCGCCTCGACGACCGCTTCAGCGAACGTCTTCGTAACCGAGCCGGCATCACGACCGTCGATGAGGTCGGGGGCGGTTGTGCGTGCTGCTGGGTCGATGGCCACCGGGCACTCCTGGGATCAGGGACGAGATGCGGCGCACGGCCTCGGAAGCGAAACGCTAGAACCCGTTCTATATCGGGTCAATGGCGGTGTCCCGGTCAATGGGAGGTGGTGAACTTCAGGCTCGGCGCGTCGTCCAGGGAGACCGTGTACTCGTACGTCCGGCGGTGGCCCGTTCGTTCGACCCGCCATTGGCCGTCCGCGCCGCGCCGGTACGTGTCGTGATAGAACGCGGCGCCGCGGATGAGCAGCCGATGCTCCGGAATGATGATCATGTCGTCCAGCGACCAGACGCCGGTCGCCCGGTCACCGTCCAGATCGATCTCCGGGCAGCCCGCCGTGTGCGTGGAGATCTTGTCTGGGCCGAGATTCGTCCGCATGTAGTCGATGATCGCGTCTCGCCCGTCCAGCCTGAGGGTCTTGCCGAGCAGCGGGGTGTCGTACTCGGCGACGGCGTCTTCGGTGAACACCTCGGTGAACTCGTCCCACAACTTCAGGTCGACGCACCTCAAGTACCGATACTTCAACCGGCGGATCTCTTCCAGCGCTACCAGGTCCATGCCCCCACCCTGCTAGCCCCCGCCAAATAAGACAAGAACAGGTTCTAACTCGCGCCACCGACCATCGAACCGCGCCCACCCGATCCCGGACAGGACAGCGCACCCGCCACAACGGACGCGACCAGTCCCATGACCTGGTGCTCGTGAACGCCAGGAAACGCGCCCGGCTCCCCGACGACAGTGGCCACCGCGTGCGGAGCCGCCAACATCCCCGACCGTGACCCCATGCACTCTGCGCAACCTCCCCGATCGACGCCACGACTGGACGCTTCAACCGCGCCCCTGCCGTTGCAGGCGCCCAGCCAGTCGGTTGGACGTTCAACGCGCGCCACCGACGCTCGCCGGCGGTAGAGCCCTGGTCAATTCCGCATATACCGGCGCTTCACCTATCGGCGATCACACCTGGCGATCCGCATCCAACTCGCCGGCCGTCTTCCGGATGAAACGTCTCAACGAAGTCGTGTTTCGCACCCTCTCCACCCTCGTCACCTCCTGCGACAGCCCGCTTCCTGGTGCCCTTAGCAAAGCCAAAAAGGTGGGCCGCTAGCGCGCCAACGCCGCAAGCCAAGGGTCTACAAAATCAGCATTTCGGGCATACCGAAAGGTGAAAGCTTAGAAAATATGATAGCCAATGAGGAGGAGAGGGTTAGGAGACGGCACCGTGAAGATCTGCGCGGTCGGATGCGGAAACGTCGGTTTCAACACCTTGAAGGCATTCAATGTCAGAGGACACTACGTCTTCGGTGTCGATACCAGCGAGGCCGCCCTACAAAGAGTCGGTCATTCGTTCGGCGCGCAGGCGGTTATCGATCGGCTGGATGACCTCGGCGGCATGGACATCGTCTTCGTGTGCGTCCCTACTGATCCGGACGAGCTGACCGGGCGCGGACCTCGGAATCATGAAGGAGGTCATCCTCGGCTTCTCTGCTCTGGAGTCCGGCTCGACGTGGCGGCGTGATCCGCCGGTGGTCGTCCAGCGCAGCACGTGTCCGCCGGGCTCGGCGGCGGTGTTCTCGGCAGCGCTTGAGCACACGCCTTATGCCGTCAACCCGAGTTTCCTGTCCAAGGCCACCCAGTGGGAGGACAGCGATCGCCCGCCCAGAATCGCCTACGCAGGACCGAGCGAAGCGATCGAGGTTCTGAGCGAGGCTTACAAAACATTCACCGGCGTACCGACATACATATCTTCCTCATACGAGGCAGTGGAGCTTCTGAAGTACGTTGAAAACTCGATCGACGCCGTCCTCATCAGTCTGTGGAACGAGTACTTGCACCTGTCCGACGAGCTGGGCCTACAGCGCCGGTTCTTTGTCGAACTCGCCAATGAGATAACACGGCGCGACAGGTTTGCCACCACCCTGCGGGTGCCGGGCGGGTCCTTCGGGAAGTGGTGTCTTCCCAAGGATCTCTCGGCGCTTGTCGGAATCTGCGAGGACCTGGGGATCACCGCCCATGTGCTCACCGGCGCCCATCTGACCAATCAGGTGATGAAGGGCTGCGGGGAGAACCCGTCCTCGACGAGTGAATTGCTGGCCATGGCGGCGGGACGCGTCGTGCCGACCACGGCCGCCGTGGACGGGCTGCTGAACGGACGCCATCGCGTCCAGGGGGCCGGCGGATGACGAGAGAGCCCAGCGAGAAGTGGTGGAAAGGTGTATTTCTCGACGCTTCCGCGCAGATTGCAGCAGGCATCCTCATAGCGATCGCATTAGCACTTTCTTCGCATCTGCTCAACAGATTGACCTGGCAGAGCGTGACCTATATGGTCTACGGACTTGCTGGCCTCGCTTTATGCACGGGTGGCATCAAAGCCGTGAAGATCAGAAAAGGTCTTACCCAAAGAGGCCGGCGTTATGAGACGAGCCGAGTCGAGCTCCCTGGCCAAGAGTCGCTCAGTTCTGGTAAGAACGGCCTCGATATTCTTGCGGACGAGTCCATAGGTGCGACAGGGCTGCACATCAGAATACGGGATACCGAACTCAAGGCGTCCCCGCAAGTAGTGTCGAACTTCGTCCACCTGAACACGCGGCGCGAAGCCGCGGGCCTCATGGGGTACTACGACGCGATCCGGTACCTGCCCGTCACGACACCGAGACAACGACGTCCGGACGGCCCTTACGAGATGGACGTCGTCAGAGTCGACTATTCGCTCATCGCTCTCGTAAATGACGCCGCCTCACCCACGAGCGTCCGCGAATCCGTCACACAACGCATCGACAGCCTCTCCGACGTGGACCCGGAAATACGCAGCGAATGGCATGAGGACCGGGTTGGACTGCTGGGAACGCAACTCTGTGTCATCACTTCGGACAAGAAGATCCTGCTCCGGAAGCGAGGAGCCAACGTCCTTTTCGCCCGCAACCGCTGGGACGTCTCCGTGAGCGGCTTCTGCGGCACCGTGGACGTCGACGGCGACTCGACACTGAACCCTTGCCTCACCGCAGAACACGAGACGCTCCGCGAAATCGGCCATGTCCGCGCAGATCCACGCGAACTGCGCCTGACAGGGGTTACCCGCAACAAGAACACGGGGGCGTTCGACATCCTCATGGCCTGGCAGACCGATACGGACTCCAGCGACCTGATGGGCCTGCTGACGGCGAAGTCGGCTCAGGAGAACCAAGTATTCGCAACCGACATCAAGGCGATCGAACGCTATGTCTGGGATTCCAAGAACCTGCTGGTCAGCCTGAACCGAGACGACATCGAGTTCGCCTGGCACAGATGCGACATCGACGTCGCCGATTTTGAACCCCAGTCGCTGCTCTGCCTCGATCTGACTCTCAAGATATTCGCGAATGATCAAGAACAAGGCTTCTTGCGACAAAGAGGAGTGGAAACTTGAGCGCGCTCACCCGAGTATCTCGAAAGGTCGTTTACACCAACCCGTGGCTGACTGTATACGAGGACAGGATAAAACGCAGTGGAAAGCCCGGGATATATGGCATCGTTGAACGTCCCGACGCGGTCGTCATCAGCATGATTTCCAGTGGCGGAAGCCTGCTGATGCTCAACAGTTTCCGCTATCCGACCGGAGAATGGTCGCTCGAGCTTCCGATGGGCGGTATCGATCCCGGCGAGTCGCCGACCGTCGCGGCGCGCCGCGAACTCCACGAAGAGACCGGTCTCTTTTGCCACGACCTCCAGAAACGCGGTTGGTTCTACGCCCTGCCCGGGTTAAGTGATCAGAAGGTTCACGTTTTCTCAGGTTCGTTCCCAGAAGAGGGCTTCTCGGTCGGCGCCGCCGAACAGAGCGAGGAAGACCTCGGCAGCACCACATCGGTCGCCACCGACCGGCTGGGCGAGTTGTACCGGGAGGGGCGGATCACCGACAGCCTGACCCTGTGCGGGTTGCTCATCGCCGGCTTCCGCTTCAGCTGACCGCAGGTTCAGCCGACCGCAGGTTCAGCTGACCGCAGGAGGTCCAGGGTCTCACCCTCGACGCATGATCGGCCATGCCGCCCCTCAGCTCCCCTCGATAACGATCAGCCTGTTCAAGAAGCGGCGGTACGGCGCGACGCCTTCCCGCATCGCCTGGGTTCAGATTCACCCACTTCTCAGGAGCTTTTCCTCTCTTCCGCGGTAGCCCAGAAACATCATTTCTGGCACACGCAGATACCGCGGCTGCGGACCTGCGCTCCCCTGGCTGCGCTGAGGTGCGCCGATCACCCGTCCTGCAACGGCGCATCCAATGTCGACACTGCCAGACGTCCGCCCAGGTGGTGGCCTGGTGACTTAGAGCTTCGGGGTGGGGAGTGTTCTTCTGGCGGCTGGGGCGTGGTCAAGTTTTGGAGCGGTTGATTATGATCTTCCGAGCGACCTAGCAGGGGGAGGGCTCTCGATGGCGGGGATCCCGGGTAGTGAGTTGGAACATCTGCTCAACGAGGCGCGGGCGGCGTTGGGGACGGTGAGCGGGAGCGGCGGTGAGCGTCCCGGCGGTGCGTCCGCCAAGGGGCATGGCGAGGCGGCGGACGGGCTGATCCGGGTGACCGTGTCGGCGGACGGCGAGGTCGAGAGCATCGAGCTGGCGCCGCGGGCGATGCGGATGTCGTCCGAGGAGATCGGCGAGCATGTCGCGGCGGCGGTGAACGGCGCGTTCCAGGAGCTCCGGGCCGATCCGGCGGGGCTGCCCGCCGGCGCGGAGACCGAGGCGCTCGGCGTCCGGGCGCGCGAACTTCAGGACATGAGCATGCGTCAAATGCGACAGATGACTCAGTCGATAGCAGACTTGATGGCTCAGCTCCACGGGGGACGGCGATGACCGACGGCTTCCAGGTATCACCCGATCAGCTCAGCTCGTCCGCCGAGCGTCTCGGCCAGGTCGCGGACGAGTTCAACCAGCAGGTGCAGCAGTTCCAGTCGCAGATCACCGGTTATGGCGAGCCGTGGGGCGGCGACGATATCGGAATGCTCATCGGGCTCGCGCACACCGCCTGTTTCGAGGCGGCGATGGATTGCTTCAAGGAGAACGCCAAGGAGCTGGAGGAGCGCGTCAAGGCGCTCGAAGCGGTGGCGAAGAACTACACCACGATGGAGCAGTCGAACGTCCAAGCGGTGAATTCCGTCAGCAAGGCATTGGGATAGGTGGGTAGGTCATGGGCCTGCAACTGCCCGGCGAGCTCATCAGCCTGCTCGGAATGCTCGGCTACACGTGGCCGGAGGCCGACGAGACGAAGCTGATGGAAATGGGCGGCACGTGGATGTCGTTCGGCGGAACGCTGCAGTCGACGTCGTCCGGCGCGGACTCGGTGGCGCAGGGCGTCTGGACGACCAACAAGGGCGAGGATTTCGAGGCGTTCCAGAAGGACTGGACGAACGACGAGGCCGCGTCCGCGAACATCCGGGACGCCGCGACCGACTGCATGCTGGTCGGCGCCGGGCTGCTGATCGCCGGCGTCGTCGTCCTGGTGCTGAAGATCAACGTGATCGTCCAGCTCATCATCCTCGCCATCCAGATCGCGCAGGCCATCGCCACCGCGGCGGTCACCTTCGGCGCCTCGCTGGCCGAGATCCCGATCTTCAAGATGATCACCGGCGCGATCATCGACCAGCTGCTCGGCATGGCGGTGGAGGCGTTGCTCAATGGGTAGGCGCAACCGGGGCGGAAGCAGCGGCGGCAGGGGAAACCCGGCGGGCGCGAAGGTCATCTCGAAGGTGCTGTCAGAGACCCGGACGTTCCGCAGCCGGAGCGGCCGGACCCGCGAATACGAGCTGATCCACCCGAACAAGTCCCGCGAGGGCGAGCTCTCCAAAAAGTACAACATGAAGGACCGGAAGGACGGCGAAAAAGGCCAGACCGGTCCCAATGTCAGAACCCGCAGGGTCGACCGCGACAGCAACGACATGGCCCGCGCGGTGGACGACGCCCGCCGCCATAACGGCGACGGTTCCGGGCGCAACTACGCCGCGTTCCGCTACATCGACAAGGACGGCAACGAGCGCATCATGGTCGCGCGCAGCGACGGGCGGCACTCGGAGAAGCGCGCGGGCATGGAGATCCTTGAGCGCGGCGGAAAGCTCAAAGAGGTCTATACCGAACGCCAGCCATGCGACATTCCAGGCGCCTGGTGCGAGGAATGGATCCCCAGATACTTCGGGAACAAGCTCGACGTGACCTACAGCTATCCTTATGACAATGACATACCCGGTTCCAAGTCCAGCGCGAACTCGGCGGTCAAGAGATATGCCGGGGGACTCCTGACGTGACCACCCATTTCACAGGCGAGCCTTCCGGGGGACGGGGATGAGCGGCGGATTCCGTGACGCGGCCGACTGGGCGGACCTGATCCACGCCTACGGCGCCGCGACGAACCTGCCGGACATGTTGGAGCAGGTCGGGTCGGACGACCCGGCGGTGGTCGAACGCGCCTTGTACGACTTGTCCGGCACCATCTACCACCAGGGCTGGGTCTATCCGGCGACGGTCCCGGCGGTCGGCGTCCTGTACGAGCTCGTCTCGAACCCGGGCACGCATCACCGTCCGCGCATCCTGGGCCTGCTCTCGGACATCGCCGCGGCCCTCTGGGACCTGGAGGACCACGACGAGGACGAGTACGACGAACCCGACCTCGCGACCGTCCTGGAATGGGCGCGGGCCGCACGCTCCGCCGTCGAAGCAGGCGTCCCGACGCTGATGAGCCTGCTGGACGACGGCGATCCGGCCGTCCGGGCCGCGGCTCCCTTCGTCCTCGCCGACTTCCCGGAGCACGACCCCGACCCGGTGCCGCGCCTCCAGCAGGCCGCCGACGCGGAGGACGACGCGGGCGCCGCCGCGAGCATGATCCTCGCCGTCGCCGACATCTGCACCGATCGGGACGAACCGCCGCTCGACTGGATCCGGGGCCACGGCGGCGACGCGCGACGCGAGGTCCGGGCCGCGGCCGCGGTGGCGCTGCTGTGGTGCGGCGCGGACGACCTGGACGACGACGGCCTGCAGGCCATCACCGCGGAGATCCAGGCGGACGAGTCGGCGCTGGACGGGCAGCTGTGGGTCCTCGACGGCGGCCGCACCGGCTTCCTGACCTCCGCACTCGACCAGTCCCCGGCTCCGCAGATCAGCCTGGCCCGCGACGCGCTCGCCACCGGCACCGCTGACGCTGAGAGGCGCGTCCAGGCCGTCCATCGCGCGGGCCAGATCATGCGCACGTGGCGAGCGGGCCCCGCCGGGCTCCTCCCGCCGCTCGCCCGCCTGCTCGCGGACGACGACGCCGAGGTCGTCAAGGAAGCCGTCTGGGAGATCAAACAGGGCGGCCCGGACATCGCCCTCGTCGCCGACCGCCTCCTCCCCCTCCTCGACACCGACGTCCTGGATCACCCCCGTGACCTGATCGCGGGCAGCGCGCTGGAGGCGCTCGGCCGGGCGGGTGACGCGCGCTGCGTCCCCGCGCTGGCCGCTGACCTGGACGGACCGCGCCTGTCGTTCAACCCCGGCCCGGCGATCGCCGGCATGAAGGAGCACGCCGACGCGCTCCTCGAGCCCGTCCGCGCGTTCCTGGACGAGCCGAAGAAGGGCACCGGCTTCGCGGGCAACCACCTGATGAACGTCCTGACGGGGCTCGCCGAGTGGGGCGACCGTGCGCAACCGCTGCTGCCGGACATGATCTCGTTGCTCGAACGGCGCAAGGCCGTCCCGCATGTCGCTCGGGCGCTCGCCGCCCTGGGCCCGGCCGCCGCGGACGCCGTCCCCGTGCTGCGCCGCTTCCTCGGCCGCAAGCACGGCCCGCAGGCCAGCCAGAACGCGGCATGGGCGATCTGGCAGATCACCGGCGACGGTGAGGAGCCGCTCCGTTTCCTGACCAGCGCGATCCGCGACGGGCTGGACGACGACGACATGGTGCGCCTCTTCGCCCTCGGCTCCGCCGCCCGACCCGCGCTTCCCCTTCTGGACGAGGCCATGCCCGGATCCGCGGCCGTGATCCAGCGCGTGACCGGCGACACCGAGCGGACACTCCCGCGACTTGTGGACGCCGTGGCCGCGACCCCCACCGGGATGCTCGCGGTGCGATGCCTCGGGGAGATCGGCGCGGACGCGTCCGCGGCCGTCCCCGACATCAGGGAGATCGCGGAGAGTCCCCGGGTGCTGGCGGGCGGCGCGAGCACCGACGTCCTCGCCACCGACCGCGCCTACCAGGCCGTGGCCGCCGAGGCGCTGGCGCGGATCACGGGCGAGGGGGGCGATGTCCGATGACGGACGCGACCATGGCGCGCTTCGGTCCAGAGATCATGGCGCGCTTCGGCCCCGAGGGGGTGCGGCGCATCCCGTCCTCCGAACTGCCCGGGGCGGACGCGGGCGGGGTCATGATGCCGGCCGACGCGGCCCGCGCGCTGGCGGATCCGGGGCTGCCCCTCCAGGTCGGCCCTTACTTCACCGCCTCAACGGGCGAACCGCTGGCCCTGGCCGAGTACGCGGCGACCATCGGCTACCCCGACGCCGTCCCCAATGGCGCTCCCGAAACCACACTCGGCCTCCCACCCAACACCGGCCCTGCCGATGGACCAGGCGCGGAACCCGGCACCACGTCCGGCACCGCCGGATGGTGCCGCATCGGCACCGACCAGGGCGCCGAGATCTGCGTGACGGGGGCGGGCGATGTCCAGGCCGTATTCGTCACCGCGACCGCCACGCCGATGGTCGTCAACGGCAGCGTCCCAGCGTTCGTCGGCTCCCTCCTGGCCCTCGACCGGTACCTGCCGCTGCTCGCGTCCCCCGGCGATCGGAACCCCGCCGAGATCTTCCGCGAGCTGCGCCGGTCGCTGCTGGAGATCGACGAACCGGCGCTCGCGGACGACGAGGCATGGTGGCCGCGCGTCCTGGAGCAGATCCGGCACGCGCTGAGCTTCCCGTTCGCCGCCGCCATCGAGTACGAGGAGGCCGGCGGCGGCAAGCACGTCGAAACGGAACAGGCCCGGGTCGGCCTGCCGCACCCCGAGCGCCTCCTCTGGGATCGCCTGGACGCGCGCGGCATCGCACCGGGCCAGGTCACGCGCGTCTACACGGAGCTTGAGCCCTGCTTCCTGCCGGGCAACTACTGCCGGCTGCGGCTCAGCCGTTTCCGCAACGCGGAGTTCACCTACAGCTTCGACTACGGCGCGACGGCGGACGAGCGCGAACGGGGCCTGCTCGAACTCATGCAGCAGGCGGCACAGGAAACCTGACGGAGCGGATCACAGTGTCGACACCGGTCGAGATGAACCAGGCGCCGTCGATCGGCGCGGGCCGGGCGCCGGCGGCCGCGGCCGTCCGGGCGTGGCTCACCGACGTCCTTCGTCCCCGCCTCTGCGTCGTGACCGGCGCGCCCGGCACCGGCAAGAGCCACCTCACCGCCTGGACGGCCCTCGCCGACACCGGCCCGGTCCGCGCCGTGCACGCCATGATCAGCGCGCGGGGCATGACGCCGCACGCGCTGGCATGGGCGCTGGCGGAGCAGCTGTCGGTCGCGGGCGGGTCCCCGGACGTCGTCGTCGCGGGCATCGCGGCGGACCGCCGTCCCGCCACCGTCGTGATCGGCGAGTTGGACGAGGCGGGCCCGGCCTGCGACGGCTCCGCCGCCCCCGCGATCATCACCGGCCTGCTCGACCCGCTGCTGGAGTCGCAGCACGTCAGGCTGCTGGTGGAGGGACGTCCGGAGGTCCTTTCCGCGTTCACCGTCCCGGCCGAGGTCGTCCACCTGGACAATCCGGAGCTGACCGACCGGGAGGCGTTCACGGCATGGCTGCGGCAACAGCATCCGAACACCGTCCACGCTGAGGCCCTGTTCCCCAACGTGGGCCTGGCCGAACTCGCCCTCTCGGCGGAGGCGTCGGAGAACGTCCCGGAACGGTGGCTGGACCGCGTACCGCCCGAGGCCGTCCCCGCGCTGGAGGTCCTCGCCTCCGCGTACGGACTCATCGACGCCGGCCATTGGACGGCGCTGACGGCCGCGCTGACCGGCGACCTTGATCGGGCCCGCGCCTCGGTCAACCTCGCCGCGCCCCTGGTCACGCGCGTGGACGACGGTTTCCAGATCGGTCTGCGTCCGCTCCGGGAAGCGCTCGTACGCCGCCGGACGCCGGAACTCAACGCGCAGATCGAGCACGCGATCGGCGGCGCCCTCTACACGCAGATCCCGAAGGACCCGGCCGGTCGTGCTCCGCTCTGGGCCCAGTGCCCGCCCTACATAACCACGTATCTTCTGCGCCACGCCGCAGTCACCGGAGTGGCCGACCGCCTCATCTCGGACGCCGGACAACTCGTCCACGCCGATCCGCGAGCCGCGACCGCCGTCCTCGAAACCCTGGACGCGGCGCCCCCGTGGCCGGTGTGGCGCGCCGTCGGCCCCGGACTCCTCTCCACCTCCGACCCGGCCGAACGCGCGTCCCTCCTCCGGCTGTCGGCACTGCTTCTCGGGGACGACTCGCTCGCCGCCCAATTCGCGCCGCACGCGTCCACCGCTTGGGAACCCGCCTGGTCCAACACCCGCCCGAAGACTCCACTGGCACCCAAGCCCGACCACAACAAAGTTCCGACCGCCCCCAGCGAACCCTCACCCAACGGCAACACTCCGACCGAACCGCCCAACCACACCGCAGGGCCGACGAACACCAACAACCCCACGTCCACCCTGGCCGAACCCTCGCCCACCCACGGCGGAACCTCGTCCACCCACGCCGAAGCCTCGCCTGCCCACGCCTCGTCCCCCCACGCGGAAACCTCGTCCGCCCACGGAGCGGGTGCCTGGACGGGCCCGGTGTCCGCACTCACCCGCCGTGACAACACACTCCTGGTCGCCGCAGCCGACGGCACCCTTCACACTCTCGACGCCGCCTCCGGAAAGCCCATCGGCCGCATCGCCGGCGGCGTGCCGGAGATCTGGGGCCTTGTCTGGTTCCCGGACGGCACCGTCCTGCATCTGGACGCCCATCGCGCCGTTCGTGCGAGCGCCGTCACCAAGTCCGAGAGCCGCGCCGACCGCATCAGCGGCCTCCTCAACCAGGCGCCCGACGTCGGCCCCGCGCAGGTCGGCGCAGGCACGGTACGCGACACCCTCAAGAAGTGGCACGGCCTGACAGCGCTCGGCACCGCCGGCACCACCCGCCTCATCGCGGGCGACACATCCGGACAAGTGCATGTATGGGAGCCCTCCGCCCCACAACACGTCCGCTCCCACCGCCTGCACGACGGCCCGGTGACCGCCGTGGCCGGCATGCAGGGCGACAGCGGCCGTCTCAGCCTGATCAGCGGCGGCGCGGACGGCACGGTACGCCTCTGGGCGATCGACGAGCCCCCGGTGGACGAACCACTCATTCGCCGCAACACAGGCGTCACCGCCACCACCTTCGCGCGACTCCCGCTCGGCCCCGTCGCCGCCATCGCCTGGACCGACGGCCACATCAGGATCTGGGACCTGCTCACCGGCGACGAACGCGTCATGAACCTGGGCCTGACGGTCAACGCCCTGGCCCTGACCCCCGAAGGCCTCCTAGCCGTCGCCGGCCCGCACGGGACGGCGACGCTCCGCCTTCACCGGATCAGCGACCGCCCCGGATCTTCGACAGCGCCTCAGTGATCGCCTGGTCGAACACCGCCATCTGACGCAGGCCCTCGGTCTGGATCTCCTCGGCCTGCTTGGCGAGCGTCGTCGCGTTCACCGCGTCGCCCGCCGCCTCCGCGGTCTTGCTCCGCAGGTCCTTGAGCGCCGCGTTCACAGCCGTCACCAGATGCCCACCGAGCTCCTCCGGAGTCATCCGCATGGCCCGGGGGTTGATCTCCACGCCCTTGACGCGTCCACCCGCGGCCGCGGTGGCCTTGACCTTCCCCTCGGCCGCCTCCCCGACC
>NZ_SMKT01000198.1 GCF_004348735.1 Actinomadura sp. KC06 | reverse complement strand
CTGCCCAACCTCGCGGCACCACCCCTCCCGCCACTGCCCGCACCACCGCTGCCCGCGCCGCTGCCCGCACCGCTGCCCGCGCCGCCGGTCGCGCCGCTGCCCGCGCCGCCGGTCCCTCCGCTGGTCGCGCCGGTCGGGGCGTTGTTGGTCGCGCCGGTCGGGGTGCTGTCGGTGCCGCCGATCGGGGTTTTGCCGGTCACGCCGCCGCCCGTGGTCGTGTCCGTGGCCGTGCTGTTTCGGTGCCGTTCATAGGGCGGGCCGGTCCGATGATCCGGCAGCGGCCGAAGCGGAGGCGTATGGCCACGACGTCGCCGAGTGTCCGCACGTAGCCGGACGCGCGAACCTTTGAACCCGGCTGGTCCGTCCACCGCACCGGGACCTCGGTCACCGGCCAGCCGCGCCGGGCGAACAGGCACAGGATCTCCACGTCGAAACCCCAGCCGTCCACCCGCGCCACCGCGAACGCCGCCCGCGCCCGGGCACCGTCGAACAGCTTGAACCCGCACTGGGTGTCGGCCACGCCTCGTAACACGACCGCGCGGATCACGGCCGCGCCCGTCCGGGCCAGGAGCCGCCGTGGCAGGTGGCGCCGGACGTCCCGGCCACCGCCCGCGCGGGATGCGATGGCGGCGGCGGCGCCGTCCACAAGCGCGGCATGCAGGCATGGCAGCTCGTCCAGCGGTGTGGCCAGGTCGGCGTCCGTGAACAGCACGAGCCTGCCGCGCGAGGCCGCGACGCCGGTGCGCACCGCATGACCTTTGCCCCGGTTGGACGGTGTCCGCAGCAGCCGGACGCGCGGATCACCGTCCGCGACCCGGGCGACGACGGCCGCACCTCCGTCCGCGGACCCGTCGTCCACGACGATCAGTTCCCAGCGGTACGGGCCGGCGTCGAGGTGGGCGCGCAGCGCGGCAAGCGTCGACGGCAGGCGGCCGCGCTCGTCGTAGACGGGGACGACCACCGACAGGTCGACCGGGGCAACGGATGCGTTCACATCCCGGAGACCACGGCGGGCCGGCCCGCGGTTGTATGACCTACATCACACAGTCAGTCCGGGGGCTGGTGGCCGTCAGCGTGCGGGGCGGGAGCCTCGGCGGCGGCCGATCCGCACGCCGCTCAGGACGAGGTCGGCCAGGAACAGCACCACACCGATGACCAGCAGGTAGAACAGGCCCTTGATGACGACGCCGATGATCCCCAGCGCGATCGCCACCACGAGGATGAACAAGAACAACGCCACGTGGAATCCCTCCCGAACCGACTGATCGATCAGCGACGCGCCAGCCTGCGTTCGCTCGCGGCGGCCTCGTACGGCAGGTCGTAGTGGTCGAAAAGCGACTGCTCGTCCTCGGCGAGGAGCTCCCCGTCGGTGTCGATCGACGGAGCGTTCTTGACCTGCTTCTTCTGATGGGCGACCCGGATGTGTCCCGGCCCGACCGTCGCCCCCGCGAGCGGCGCGAACACCAGGCGCTGCCGCGTCGGAAGACCGATCTTGATGGTGGCGAACGACGGCAGGTCGGTCCCGGTGTCGACGTACACCGCCTCCAGCTCGCCGATCTTGCTCCCGGACGCGTCGATCACGTCGTGGCCGCGCCACTCCCGAATGTCCTCGACCTCGAACATGTCACACATCCAGCCGTCGGGTCCCAACCCTGGTCAGGCCCTACATCTACCCAGCTCACTGAAGTTATGTCTCGCAGGCCCCGCCGAGCCGGTGCGTCCTGCCGGGCACTGCGCCGCCTCACCGTCCGCCGTAAAGTCGGCCGAAACCACACCATTAAGAAGCCAGACCAGGAGGGGCGCCAGTGGACGAGTGGACGTTGCGCAACAGCTACGAAAGCTCGCTGGGAGAAGTCCGATGGGACCGGTTGGGCGACCCCGGCGGCGACCCGCTCGTCCTCGTCCACGGCACGCCGTTCTCCTCCCTCATCTGGCGCCACACCGCCCGCGCACTAACCGCCCCCGCGTCGTCCCGTCGTTCGGTGTACGTCTTCGATATGCCCGGCTACGGCACTTCTGGCATGCGCGACGGGCAGGACCTGTCGCTCGACGCCCTCGCCGGAGTCTTCGCCGAACTCATCGACCACTGGGGCCTGTCCCGTCCGGACGTCGTCGCGCATGACTCCGGCGGCGCCGTCGCGCTCGGCGCGCACGTGGATCGCGGCGTCCCCTACCGGCGGTTGGCCCTGGTGGACGCGGTGTCGCTGCCGCCCTGGGGCAGCGAGTTCTTCGCGCTGGTAGGCGAGCACACCGAGATCTTCCGCCAACTGCCGGGACCCCTGCACCGCGCCATGCTCCGCGAATACGTCAAAACGGCCAGTTCCCCCGGCCTGCGCCCGGACGTCCTGGACGCCCTGACCGCCCCCTGGCTCGGCGCGGACGGGCAAGCCGCGTTCTACCGCCAGCTCACCCAGCGCCGCGCCGACCTCACCTACATCGACCGCATCCGGGACGGGTATCCCGCGATCGACCTGCCCGTCCTGGTCTGCTGGGGTGCCGACGACTCCTGGGTCCCGGCGGAACGTGGGCGCGAACTCGCCGCCCTCGTCCCCGGCGCGGAACTGCACCTCGTCGACGGCGCGGGCCACCTGCTCCCCGAGGACCGTCCCGCCGAGCTCACCGCCGCCCTGCTCCCCTTCCTCAGCACCCCTCGCTAGAACCATGCCCGTCCCGTCAGCGGAGCTTGGCACCGTAGACGTGGTCGACCGTCATCACCATCAACACCCTGCGATCGGACACCATGACCGCCCGGTACTCGTCCCAGTCGGGGTGCTCTCCGGCAGCGGTGCGGTAGTAGTCGACCAGGGCCTCGACCTCGGGAGCATGCGGATCGGTCCCCGGCCCGGTGAGCGTCGCGACGCCCTCGGCGGTGGCCCAGGCCCAGCCGTCCTTGCTGGTGACCTCAAGCGTGGCCCGCGGGTCGCGGCGCAGGTTCGCCGTCTTGGCCCGTCCTTCGGTCATCGACACGTAGATGACTTCGGCCGCCTGGTCGTAGAAGGGCGAGACGGGGGAGAGCTGGGGTCGTCCGTCCGACTTGATCGTGGCGAGGATGCCGAGCCGGCTCTCCGTGAGGAGCGTGCGCGGGTCGAACGGTGCGGTGGTCACGGTCGCGCCTCCGATGGCTTGCGGAACTGCTCGATCAACGCAGCGTAACCGTCGCCGCCGTGTCCGCCCGCGACGGCCCGGTCGGTCAGGGCCTTGATGAGCTTCGGGAACTCGGCGTTGACGCCGAGTGACTCGCTCTCCTGGACGAGGTGCTCCATCGCGCCGACATGGGTGTCGATCGTGGAATCAAGCGGTGGATACGCACCGTCGTCGATCTGCTGCGCGTAACCGGGCAGCCAGGCGGCCACCATCCCGATCGCCTGCCCCGCGAGCGAGGCGAACGTCGTCGCGCCGACACCCGCGGTTTCGAGCAGGGCGGCACCCTGCAGGAAGCCGTTCAGGATGTTCCACATCAAACTCAGCACCGCCACCTCGTACAGCGCCGAAAGCCCTGGATCGTCGCCCAAGTGGATCGTCCCGGTGGCCTCGCCCGCTTCGCCCGCTCCGCCTGTCTTGGCGGCGAGGCTTCTCAGGGCCGATTCGTGCAGGTCGAAGGCCGTCCGTGGCCCGCTGTAGACGATGGTGGCGTCCGCCGTGCCGATGCCCGCCGGGACGGCCATGATCGCGCCGTCGAGATAGCCGACGCCCCGCTGCGCCGCCCACTCGCCGACCTCACGGGCCTGCGCTGACGTCCCCGAAGTCAGATTCACCAAGGTCCGGCCGTCCAGGGCGTCCCCCACCGGATCGAGAAGCTCCCGCACGGCCTGGTAATCCGAGACGCAGACGACGACAAGCCGTCCGCCCGCAACCGCCTCGCGAACCGAACCGGCGAGCGTCGCCCCCTCCGCGACGAGCCCCTCCGCCTTCTTCGCCGAACGGTTCCAAACAGTCGTCGGATACCCGTCGCGCAAGAAGGCCCCTGCCAGAGCCTGCCCCATCATCCCCAGGCCAAGGACGGTCACGGGCGTACGGCCGGCATCACGGTTCTCGATCATCTGCTCCCCCGAGATCGGTAGGTGGGTCATGGCAGAATCATCAACGTTCACACCGATATGAAGGTCAAGGCGGAGGAGCGGACGCGTGCTGATCGGGGAGCTGAGCAAACGCACCGGAGTCAACACCCACCAACTCCGGTACTACGAGGCCCAGGGCCTGCTGGAGCCCCGCCGCGGCGCCAACGGCTACCGCGAGTACGCCGACGACGCCGTGCTGACCGTGGCCCAGATCAGGAGGCTGCTCGAAGCCGGGCTGTCCACCGAGGAGATCGAGTTCCTGCTGCCCTGCGCCACCGGCACCGCTCCCGACCTTGAACCTTGCCCTGAACTGCTGGTCACCCTCCGCACACGCCTGCGCGGCCTGGACGAGCACATCGACACGCTCGTCCGCTCCCGCCAAGCCCTTCACGACTACATCGACGCCACCGAACGCCGCCTGTCGGCACCGGCCTGAACCGCCGCCACCACTCACCCAGGCGAGGCACCCGCGATGAGCAATCTCCGAGACGATCCGCGACCTCAACGATGACCGCCATCAGCCGCGCACAGGTCCTCGCCTTCCGCTACGCCGCCCACGACCTCGACCCTGACGCCCCGGACCGCAGCGGCGAGACCGTCCTAGCCACCGGCATCCAGGACTACCCGCCAGGACGAAGCGCAGCGCTAGCCCTCCGCCTACGAACCGCCTCGCCGCCACCCACCGTGCTCCTCCACTCGATCCGCGGCGCCATGCACCTGCACCGAGCCGCCGACCTGCCGCGACTAGCGGCGGCCCTCCGGATCGAGGACGTCCGAGACCTGCCGGCCCAGTCGATCGGCCCGTTCGGCACCGACCTAGCCGACGAGGGCATTGCCTTCGACACCGCGCTGGACGAGGTCGCCACAGCAATGCGAACCGCCATCACGGACGGACGACCCCTCACCAAAGGCGAACTCAGCGGCCTGGTAAGCCCCGAAGTGGACCAACGGCTCACGCCCTGGTGCGAGGGCTGCGGCGCCGCCCACGTCCACGACCAGCTCTTCCGGCGCGCCACCCTCCAGGCCGGACTCGCCATCGAGGTCGACACCACGACCCCGAGCCAGTTCCGCTACCGTCCAGCCGACCCACTCCCACCCGCAGACCCTGTCGAGAGCCGCGCCGCGCTGGTACGCGGCTTCCTCGCGACCTTCGGCCCCGCCCGGCCGGCGGATCTGGCGTCCTGGCTGGCCATCACCCCAAAGGCAGCCCGCCGCTGGTGGAACCTCATCGCCGACGACCTACGCCCCGTAGAAATAGACGGGACCAAGTACTGGACGCACATCGACCACCTGGACCGCCTCCAGACAACCGACCCCACCACCCCTCGTGAGACCCGTCTGCTCCCCCCTTACGACCCGCTCACCGAACTGGCCGACCGACACCTGCTGGTCCCTGACGCAACCCAACGCAAAACAGTCTGGCGACCAGCCGCGAACCCGGGAATTCTCCTGGTGGACACCGAGATAGCAGGCACATGGCGTCAACACCGATCCGGTGACCGCCTGACCCTGAAACTCCACCCGTTCACCAAACCCTCCACCCAACTCCGCGACGCCGTCACCCCCGACGCCACCACAATCGCCGCCCAAACCAACGCCTCCACCACCACCGTCCAACTCGACTAGACGTCCCCTTATCGCCACCCCAACGCGTAGGTCTGCAGGTCAGAAGCAGCCCCGCTCGTAGCCGCCCTGCCGCCAAACTAGTGATCTTGGCATGGTGAAGGAGAGCGCCGCCGTCCGCACCACCCTCACCTGACCCGCGGGGCCCTCCGCACCGGGCACCACACCAGGCTTCTTGGGCCTTTGTGGATGGCACCGGGGGCTGCGTCAGGAGGGCTGTCGCTGTCGTTCTCTGCCGGGGGCGCGCGATCTCGGCCGCGCCCCGCGGCAAGGGCGGGATCGCCCCCGCTGCAGGCTCGGGTCTTTCGGTGTCGTTGCGGGGCTCTGAGGCTTCATGTGTCGTCGGGGATGCGGGGGCTGAGGGCTGCGATGGCCGCGCGGGCGTGGTCAGGGTCCGCGCCGTCGGCGATTGCCGCTAGCGCTGCCCGCCAGGCCGCCGCGAGGATCGGGCCGAGCAGCGGTGCCGTTGGGCCGATGGTCTGGCTGAGCATCTCGGCCAACTGGTCATGGTCCGTGCCAGCGGGCGGGTCTCCCAGGATGTGCAGGAAGCCCTCACGGACGGCGAAGTCCAGGCCGACGAGCAGCGCGGACGTCACGGCCACCGATCGGTCCGACGCGGACCCGGAGGCTGCCCCGGAGGCTGCCCCGGAGGCCGCTATCGCGCCTTCCATCCGGTCCAGCAGACGCCGTTCGACGTCCTGCCGCGCGAAGGCGTACAGCCCGAGCTTGCTGCCGAAGTGGTGGTACAGCGCCCCGGTCGTGACCTTGGCCGCTGCCGCCAGTTCAGCGACCGTGACCTCGGCGAAGGGACGCGTCCCGAACGCCTCGACCGCGGCGAGCGCGAGCCGGCCTCTCGGGGATGTCGAAACCGGGACCCATTGACGCATAGGTACATAATGCCGTTACGCTGTTCCTAAATCCAGTTACGAGACGGAAGGATGCACCGTGAAGCTCGAGTTCTTGTTCGTCCCCACCTCCGACCTGAAGACCTCCCTCGCCCTCTACCGCGACGGCTTCGGCTTCACCGAGATGTGGCGCGAGGGCGACGAGACCGTCGCGCTCGCCCTGCCGGGCACCGAGGTCCAGATCATGCTCGACGCCCACGACCCCGACTCCCCGGTCGGGCCGCTGTTCATCGTCGACAGCGTCGAGGCGTTCCATGCGGCCCGTCCGGAGACGCTCGCCGTGGTCGAAGAGCCCTCGCAGATCCCCGGCGGCTTCCTGGCCACCTACCAGGACCCGGGCGGGGCGACCATCTACGTCATGGACCAATCAACAGACCAGAACGTCCCGTAACACCCCACGGACAGTTCGCGACGCGGGCGAGCGTGCGTCCGCCGGGACATCTGCACCACCAACCCTTCGGACGCCTTCTCTCACGCGGCTGGCTGGGTGGCGGCCGCGTGCCCGGTGGTTCGTCGTGTGGGAGTGTCGGGCGATGAAGATCTATACGCGCAAGGGGGACGGAGGACAGACGGGGATATGGGGTGGTCGTCGCCTCGACAAGGACCATGTCCGCATGGAGGCGATCGGCGCGGTGGACGAGTGCAACGCCGCCATCGGTGTCGCGGCCGCCGCGGCGTTGCCTGACGACGCGGCCAGGGTCCTTGCCGACGTCCAGGACTGCCTGTTCGTGGTCGGCTGCGAGCTCATGGCGCCTGACGGCACCGGCGCGGGCGGTTCTGTTCCGCGGCTGACGGGCGAAGAGGTCACGCGGCTGGAGTCGGCGATCGATGGGATGGAGGCCGAATTGCCCGAGCTGACCGCCTTCATCCATCCGACCGGAACGCCCCAGGCGGCCAATCTGCATCTGGCGCGGGCGATCTGCCGTCGCGCCGAACGGCGGGTGACCACGCTGCGCCGCGACGAGCCAGTGAGTGATCACGTCGCCGTGTATCTGAACCGGTTGGCTGATCTGTTGTTCGTCCTGGCCCGTTACGCCAATGCCGCCGCAGGCGTCACCGACCGCAAATGGAGCCCCGACCAATAGCAGCCCCGGGACGGGCAGCCGGCCGATCTGGCTTTGGGCTGATTTATCTCGGCTTAGAATCGAATTTGACTTACGCCCATAATCGGTGCACCGAGGATGCCGAATTTACGTTGAGTCGGCGCGGCTTGCTGGGGAGGGGCTGATCAAGCCTCAGCGGGGCGAGGTCGGGTGAACGTCCGGGCCCGGAGCAGGACGATGCCGTTGATCGTGGCGATCAGCGCGAGGCCGACGAGGGCGAGCCAGAAGCCAGTCCCGAGGCCGACCGTGTCGTCGGCCTGGTTGATGAGTGGTGCGCTCTCGCTCTTCGGTATGGACGAGAACAGGACGCCGAGGAACTCCCGCGCGGCGCTCTCCATCCGTGCGACCGCCGACAGCCCGGTCACCACCAGCAGCACGCCGGACGCTACCGCCGCAATGGCGGCGTACAGGGATCGCCTCCGGGCGGGGCGAGCAAAGGCGCTTCCCACACTTACCGCCATGAAGAGAAGCGTGATGATCGCGAGCAATCGAATGACGATGGGCCAGCGGTAGTTGGACTGGTGGACGGCCATGTTCGCACCGGTCGAAGAGATGTCGAGCAGAGACTCCAACGGTGATATCTCCTCCGCATAGGAGGGGAACTCCCATGACGACATGACGGCGCACGGCAGAAACAAGAACGCGAACAGGCTGAGCGCAAAGCCGACGGGGTTGACGCCCCGCGTCACGAATTTCTCGAAGGAAGAGGATCGGGGTGAGTCGTTCATTTGCCGAATTTTAGCTTCGGCCGACCGAGACGGGTCCCACTACAGCGACAAAGCCGGAGATGTGGGTATTTGCCCAGCTTTACATGGCGCTAAGGCGGTCGCGGGACATCTCGCCGAGCCCGACGTGCTGTCGTCACGTCCGGGGTGTGCACTGGTTCGGGAGGTGGGGGACGTCCGTCCGGCCAGAGCCGGTCGGATCCGGTCTGGACTTTGCGTTCCGGCACGTCACGGGCCATGCTTTGCCTCACACAGGTCTAATAAGCGAACAATTACCCCGTGTGTATGGCGCGCGACGCAGGGGGACGAGAGCCGGGAGGGTCTGTGGCGGACGACGGTTCGACCACTAACGGGCGCCTGTGGGCGAATCTGCCGAGGGAACTGGCGGATCACATGCGGCCGCACCTCGACGAGGTGGCGGACGACATGATCCACGAGATTCAGACGCGCGTCAGGGAGTACGACCGGCCGGGCGACGGCTCCTACTCTGGAACGCTCCGGCTCGCCGTCGAGCGCGTCCTCCACTATTTCGTCGACCGGGTGGACGATCCCGGCCACGACTCCGCGCCGGTGGCGGACTTCTTCCGCGCCATAGGCCGCGGCGAGGCCGGGGAGGGGCGCAGCCTGGACGCCATGCAGACCGCGATGCGGGTCGGCGGAATGGTGGCCTGGCGGCGGCTCACCGAGGGCGCCGACGCGCTGCACGTGTCCCCGCGGACGCTCGGCGCCGTCGGTGAGATCCTCATGGAGTTCCAGGACGAGCTGGCGCACGCCGCGGCAGAGGGATACTCCCAGGCCAGGGCGGCCGTCGCCGGTGAGATGCAGCGCCGCCGCAAGCGCCTGCTCGACCTGCTGTTCGCCGACCCGCCCGCCGCGCGGGAGGCGATCGCCGACCTCGCCGCCGCGGCGCACTGGCCCCTTCCGCGGACGGTCGCCGCCGTCGCGCTCGGACGTCAGCACCAGGACGCCCGGCTGCCCGCCTTCCCGCCCGACGTGCTCGCCGATCTCACCCGCCGCACCCCCAGCCTGATCGTCCCCGACCCGGACGGTCCCGGACGCGCCAAGCTCGTCGACCGCGCCCTGTCCGGGACGCTCGCAGTCGTCGGCCCCACCGTCCCGCTGATGGAGGCTGCCCGTTCCATACAGTGGGCCCGCAAAACACTGGGTCTCGTCCAGCGCGGTGTCATCGAGGCGGACAGCGGAGTGATTCGCAGCGTGGAGCACATGTCCACGCTCATCCTTTTCCAGGACGAGGGGCTCATCACGTCTCTGGCCGACCTGCGTCTTGCGCCGCTCGCGCATCTGCGTCCCAGCCAGCAGGACCGGCTCGCAGAAACACTGCTGGCCTGGCTGCAGTCAGGGCGCAACGCCAACGAGGTCGCGATGCGGTTGCACGTCCACCCGCAGACCGTCCGGTACCGGCTGCGTCAGTTGGAGGACCTGTTCGGTGACCAGCTTCTAGACCCGGACCTACGGTTCGATCTGGAAATCGTCCTGCGCGCCCGCGCGTTGCTGGCCGACAACGCCGGCGAGCGCATCCTTCAGCCGACGGGTGAGGCGGTCGGCGATTCAGGCGAGGTCGTCACCTTCCGCCGGTCCTGACGCCGCTCGCCTGGCCGGACGTGGAGGCGCGGAGGCGTTCCGCGGTGGCGACCCGTTCGGCCAGGCGGGTCTGGGCGTCGCAGAGGAGCCACAGTTCGCCCTCGTCCGTCGCGGCGATCTCTTCCAGGCAGCCGTTGAGCAGCTGGTAGTCCGACAAAGGGGAGATCCGGGTGGCGCGCAGGCCTTTGTCCGTGCGTTCGCTGTGCCAGCCGGGCATGCACAAGATCACCGACATCACGCGGACTCCCTTGGTGGGTCTATGGTGGGTCTACCATAAGCCGACCAAGCATCGCCCACAACGCGTTCTGCATAACGTCAAAAAGGTGCCGGACGTGGTGGGATCTGTACGGTGTGAGGTCAACGTCCTATCCCGGAGCAGGAATCTGGCATGCCGCGACCCCCCACGAAGGCACAGGCGATCACGAACGCGCTGGCCGCCCGCATCGTCGAGGGTGAGCTCGATCCCGGGACATGGCTGCCGTCCGAGCGGGAGCTGGCGCGGCGGTACGAGGCAGACCGCTCCACCGTCCGGCGGGCGCTGCGGATGCTCGCCGAGCAGGGGCTCGTCCAGCTGAAGCACGGTTCGGGCGCGCAGGTGCGGACGGCGCGGCGGGTGCGGCGGGCGGCGGCCGACATCACGCGGCAGGTCGGGGCGTGGCGCGGGTTCCACGTGTCGGCGCAGAAGGACGGGCGTACGCCGTACACGCGGACGACGGTCAGCGAGGTAGAGGCGAGCGAACGGGTTGCACGCCGCCTGGATGTTCCGCCAGGGACGCGGGTACTGGAACGTGCGCGCGTCCAGGGCGTGGAAGGCGAGCCGCCCATTCAGACGGCGACGACCTGGGTGAACCTGGACGTCGTTCAGCAAATTCCTGTGCTGCGAGAGGTCGACACTGGTCCGGGCGGCATTTACTCACGGCTGGAGGAGGCCGGACATCGGATCACGTTCGAAGAGGCGGTGACGTGCCGTCTTCCCTGCGCGGACGAGCAGGACACGCTGGAGGTCGGACCGAACCGGCCCGTCCTGACGCTGTGGCGCCGCGCCTACGACCAGGACGGCCGCGTCGTCGAGGTCACCCACAGGGTGGTGGTCGGCGACCGGCATGAACTCGTCTACCGCTATGGGTCGGGAGCCTGAAATGAACCACGAGGAGGAACCGCCTGCGGTTCGCCAGGTCGGGTCGCGGGTCGTCTACGAGAACCCCTGGATGGTCGTCCGGGAGGACGAGATCGAGCGGCTGGACGGCTCACGCGGCATCTACGGCGTTGTCGACAAGCCCGACTTTGTCGTGGTCATCCCCCTGGAGGGCGACGGGTTCCATCTCGTCGAGGAGTACCGGTATCCCATCGGGAAGCGCACGTGGAGCTTCCCCCAGGGCACGCTCCCCGGGCGCCAGGACGCCGACCCGGAGGAGTTGGCGCGCCTGGAACTCGCACAGGAGACGGGTTTCCGCGCTTCGACGCTGACGCATCTTGGGTTTCTGAACTGCTCGCATGGGACGAGTGGACAGGGCTTCAACGTTTTCCTCGCGTCCGGGCTTCAGGCAGGGGAGACCGACCGGGAGCCAGAGGAGCAGGACATGCGGCAGAAGTGGATGTCCAGGGACGAGTTCAAGGCGCTCGTGCGCGAGGGCCGAATCACGGACGATTCGACCCTCGCCGCGTACGCGCTTCTCAATATGAGCGAGACCAGCTAGAGCAGTCGACGTTCTCGTCCGCGGGACGGGCATCCAGAATCTCGCGGGCACGGCTCCGCGCTAGGTTTCCGCTCATGGCGGGTTCGCCGTCGTCCAGGTCTATGGCGATGGAGCGCAGCGCGCAGGACCGCACCGGTTCGGGCAGCCGGTCCAGCGCGGGGACGGCGTCGGCGGACAGGTCTTGCAGATACGAGACGTCGATTTTGCCGGTGTCCTTGTAGCGGGCGACGTTGTGCTCGGCGATGAACCCGTCCGGGTTGACCGCCGCCAGGGCGATCATCGCGACCGCGCCGCTGGCGGCGACCGCCCGCGGCAGCCACGGCGCCCGCGCCTTCACGACGCCCGCCACCGCGACCAGCACGACCACCACGCCCAGCCACAGCTCGAAGGCGTGCACCCACAGCCGCAGCCGCGTCCAGCCGAACGTCTCCTCGTACAGGTAGAGGCGCCGCAGCGCCACGGCGACGACGACGAGCGTGAGCGCGCACAGCAGCCCGAGCAGCACGCGGACGGTCACCCGGTCGCCGCGCCCGGCGGACGGCGCGTACCGCTCGGCGGCCGCCACGACCGCCAGGACCAGGACCGTCACGACGACGAGCTGAAAGAACCCCTCCCGGGCGTACTCGGCGTAGGTGAGCCCGGTGGAGCGGAGCAGCTTGTCCTTGTCGTCGGCGAGGAACACCCCGGCCTGGATGGCGCAGAACACGAGGAACAGCAGGTCGAGCGCCGCGATCGGCACGGCCCACGACCAGCGTCCGGCAGGCTTCGCGGGCTCCGGGACCAGCAGCCGCAGCGGCGGCGGCGCCTGCCCGAGGAACGCGCCGGCGCCCGCCAGCGCCAGGACCCCGACCCCCGCGATCCCGTACACGATGACAGAGCCCGGTGACACTTCCGGGACGAGACCCGCGGCGAGGCTGCCGAACGCCGCGTCCGCCCCGACGAACAGCGCGCCGAACACCGCGATCAGCCCGGCCGCGATCAGGCCCGTCCGGATGACGGGCCAGGCGGTGCCCCGTCCGGACGACATCGAGCGGTACGCGCCCTGCCCGGCCCACGGCATCATGCAGCCGACCGCGGGCACCACCGCGATCCCGCCGCCGAGGACCTCTGGCCAGGACCGTCCGCCGGACGCCCCGTACGAGCCGGCGGCGACGGCGAGGAACAGCGCGGGAACGACGAACCAGTCCGCGTCCCGGACCGCCGCCGTCGCCGACAGGCACAACGCGAGCAGGACGAACACGACCCCCGTCCGGTTGAGCCGCGCCCCACGGCCCCTGGCCGCGGACGAGGGCCGGACGAGCCGTCCCGCCGACCAAGCCGACGTCCCCGTCACGTAGGCGATGGCCGCCGCTGCGATGACGACGCCCACGCCCAGCTCCCCGCTGCGCAACGCCGGGCCGAGCGTCACCGCGCCGATGACCCCGGCGATGGCCGCGCCCACCGCGAGCGACGAAGCCATGGGAAGCGCAGGACGCTTCCACCCCGCGATCGCCAGCTCCAACTTGCTCGGCTCATAAGGCACCGGCCGCGGCGGCGGCGAGCCAGGACGCCCGTGCAGCGGCGAGGCAGCACGCCCGTGCGGAGGCGGAGACCCCGGCCGCGCACCGACCGCCGGGCGTCCACCCCCCTG
>NZ_SMKT01000197.1 GCF_004348735.1 Actinomadura sp. KC06 | reverse complement strand
CGCCCGCCCCGCTCCCGACGACCTTCCCCTGGACGACGTCGCCTGGATGCTCTACACGTCGGGCACCAGCGGCCGCCCGAAAGGCGTGCTGTCCACGCAGCGGAACAGGTTGTGGTCGGTCGCGGCCTGCTTCACCGGCATCCTCGGCCTGGACGAGCAAGACCGCCTGCTCTGGCCGTTGCCGCTGTCGCACAGCTTCTCCCACGTCCTGTGCCTTCACGGGGTGGTGGCGACGGGGGCCTCGGCCAGGATCCTCGGCGGATTCGACCCGTGCGACGTGCTCGCCGCCGTTCACTCCGAGCCGTTCACCGTGCTCGTGGGCGTGCCCGCCATGTACCACCAGCTCGTCCGTGCGGCGGGCCCGGACGGGTTCGGGCCCGGCCCGACTGGGCCACGGCTGTGCCTGTGCGCCGGCGGGGTGGCGACGGAGGCGCTGTGCGCGGCGTTCGAGCGGACGTTCGGCATGCCGCTCATCGGCGGCTACGGCTGCACGGAGACGTCCGGGCCGGTCGCGATGAACCGGCCGTCCGGCCGCAGGGCGCCCGGGTCGGCGGGCCCGCCCGTGCCCGGCGTCGCGGTGCGCCTCGTCGACCCGGCGACGGGACGCGACGCGGGCGCCGGCGACGAGGGCGAGGTCTGGGTCCGCGGTCCGGGCGTCATGACCGGCTACCACGACCGTCCGGCGGAGACGGAGCGGCGGCTGCGGGACGGCTGGTACCGCACCGGCGACCTCGGCCGGACGGACGAGCACGGCTTCCTCACCATCGGCGGCCGGATCGGCGAGCTGATCCGCAGGGGCGGGGAGAGCATCGTGCCCGCCGAGGTCGAGGAGGTGCTCCGGACGGTGCCGGGCGTCGCGGACGCCGCCGTCGCCGGGAAGCCGCACGAGATCCTGGGCGAGGTGCCCGTGGCGTTCCTCGTCCCCGATCCGGGCGGCCTGGACGCGGCACGGATCTTCGCCGCCTGCCGCGACCGGCTGTCCTACTTCAAGGTCCCCGACGCGCTGTACCGGGTCGATGAGATCCCGCGCAGCGACTTCGGCAAGATCGAGCGGAAGGCGCTGCTCGATTCCCCCGCCCCGCTTCTGGCGGTGAGCCTGGGCCATGACGGATCCGCCGCGCCGCCGTCCGCCCGCCGGACGCGCCCCGAGCTGAGCACCCCCTACGTCCCGCCGGAATCGGAGACGGAGAAGTCGATCGCCGCGCTCTGGGCCGGTCTCCTCGGCGTCGACCGGGTCGGCGCCACGGACGACTTCCTCGAACTCGGCGGGAACTCGCTGCTCGCGGCCCGCTGCACGGCGAAGCTGGCCGGGCTGTTCGGCTCCGCGCCGCCGTCCGGGACCATGTACGCCGCCCCCACCGTGCGGAAGGTCGCGGCCCTCATCGACGCGGGTCGCCCGTCCGCCGCCCCCGCGCCCCCTGTACGGCATCCCGACCGTTCCCGGACATTGCCGCTGGCTCCGGCCCAGACGGTGTTCTGGTATATCGACCACTACCGGCGTCCTGGCGGCGCGCGGCATCCGGACTTCGCCCTGTCCCTCCGGTACCGGATCACCGGGCGGCTCGACGCGGCCGCCCTGTCGACGGCCGTCGACCGGCTGATCGAACGGAACGAGGCGCTGCGGACGCGGGTGCTGCTGGGCGCGTCCGCCGGGCATCAGATCGTGCTCGACCGCGTCCCAGACGCCTTCGTCCAGCGCTCTGCCGACAGCCCGGCACGGCCGCTCGATCCGGAGGCGGGACGTGTGCTGGCCGTCGATCTGACCAGCGCTTCGCCGATCGAGCATCTGCTGGTGATCCGCGCCCATCACCTGATCGCGGACGCCTCGTCCATGACCGTGATCGCGGGCGAACTGGCCGAGCTGTACAACGCCGCGGTCGGCGGCCGGACCCCCGCGCTCCCGCCGCCGTCCGGCTACGGCGACCTCGTGCGGCGCACCGACGAGACGTTCTTCGCCGACACCGGCTGGCGGCACGCCGAACCCCACCGTTCGGCACTGCGCTACTGGACGAGGCAGGCGGCGCACGCCTCCCCCATCCGCCTGACCGACCGGCGTCCCGAACCCGGGAGCCGTCCGACGATGTCGGCCGGCGTGCTGCTGACGGCCGAGGAGACCACCGCCCTCACCGATCTCGCGCGGCGGAACCGGGCCTCCGTGTTCGCCGCGTTGCTGGCGGCGCTCGCCAGGCTGCTCGCCCTCGACACCGGCGACCGCGACGTCCGCCTCCTCACGCTGAACGCCGCACGCGAAACACCCGAGGCCGACCGGATGGTCGGGCTTCTGCTCAACCCCGTGCTCCTCCGCGTGGACGCGCCACCCGGACGGACGTTCACCGAGGCGGTGGGCTCCACGGCGGGCGTCGTCCGGGACGCGCTGACGCACGGCCAGGTGCCCGTGCTGGCGCTGTGCGAGGAGATCCCCGACCTGCTGACCGTGATGGTGGAGTCCCAGTTCGTCGTCTTCGAGACGCTCCCCGCCGTCCCGCCGCTCGACCTGGACGGATGCGCCGCGCAGCGCCTCGACCCGGACGGCGGCGACGGGCACGTCCGCCAGCGCTTCCCGGTCGACCTCCTGCTGACCGCGAGGCCCGAGGGCGATGCCGGGGACGCGCTCCGGCTCGCCGCCAAATACGACCCGGAGGTCTTTCCGCGGGCCCGCGTCGACCGCCTGCTCGACCGTTTCCGGCGGCTGCTGGCCGCCGGCTGCCGCCATCCCGAATCGTCCATGGACCGCTGGCTGGACGAGGCTCCCGAAGGGACGGACAAATGCTGGAGCTGAAATACCAGGAACTGCTCGACAAGTCCTGCGGCACCGGGCCCGGCTACCGGTGGTGCTGCATCATCTGCGGCACGGAACAGGACGATCTGCTCCGCAATCGCTGCGCGCACTGCGAGGGCGCGGTGGACGCGATCTACGATCTGTCCATCGCGTCGTTCTCCGACTCCCACGACCCGCTGCGCCGCTATTCGGCCCTTCTCCCCGTGCGCGACCCGGACGTTCTGCGGTGGCTCGGCGAGGGCAACACGCCCTGCATCCACGCGCGGGAACTCGGCAGGCGGCTCGGCATGGACGCCCTTTTCCTCAAGGACGAGACGTCCAACCCGACCCGGTCCACCAAGGACCGCGTCGCCTCCGTCGCGCTCGCCCGGTTCGCGGAGCTGGGCGTCACGGAGATCGCCCTGGCCTCGACGGGGAACACCTCGACGTCCTTCGCCCGCGCGGCCCGGCTGCTCGGCGGCTTCACCCTGCACATCTTCGTCGGACGGCAGTTCCTGCACCGGCTGAACTACCAGGACCACCCGTCCAGCCGGACCTATGTCATCGACTCGGACTTCGTTTCCGCCGACATCTCCGCCCGCCGTTTCGCCCGCGAGACCGGAATCGGGGTCGAAGGCGGATTCTTCAATCCCAGCCGCCGGGAAGGGCTGAAGCTCGCCTATCTTGAGGCATTCGACGACATGCCGGTTGCCCCCGACCACGTCTTCCAGGCCGTCAGCAGCGGAATGGGCCTGCTCGGCGCCTGCAAGGGCGCGATGGAGTACCGCATGCTCGGCAAACTGCCGAAGATTCCCGCCTTCACCGGCGTCCAGCAGGACACCTGCAATCCCATGGCCCACGCCTTCGACCGCGGCGACGCCACGTTCGACTCGCGCTACCGGATACCGGCCCCCACCGGAATCGCCGAGGCCATTCTGCGCGGCGATCCCGCCCAGTCGTATCCGTACGTCAACACGGTGTGCCGCAGCACGGGCGGGCGCATAACGTCCGTCGGCATCGAGGAGATCAAAGCGGCCCGGCGGCTCCTGAAAGACCTCGAAGGGCTGGACGCCTGCTACAGCAGCGCCACCGCGCTCGCCGGGATGATCGCCGCACGCGGACGCGGCGAGATCGCCCCCGACGCCCCGGTCCTGGTCGTGATCACCGGCGCGGACCGTCCGCACGCCCCGACGCCGCGGCGCGTGGAGAGCGCGCGATGAGGGCGGTGGTGATCGGCGGCGGGCTCATGGGCGCGTCCGCCGGCTACCACCTGGCGCGCGCTGGGCTGGACGTCCGCATCCTGGAAGCCGCCAGACCGGCGAGTGGCACGACCGCCGTCACGTTCGCCCGGCTCAGCGCCTTCGACAAGGAGCCGCGCGACTACTTCCGCCTCAACGCCGAGGGCATGGCCGAGCACGCCGCGCTCGCGTCCGAGGCCGAGCTGCCGGCCTGGCACCACCCGTGCGGGTCCGTCCTCCTCGCCGAGGACGGGGCCGGCGACGAGGGCGCGGGCGGGGTCGGCGACGACGGCGCGGGCGAGGCCGACCTGGCTCGCCGCGCCGATCGGTTCCGGGCCTGGGGATACCCCCTCACCTGGGAGCCCGCCCCCGACGTGGGCATGGCGGCCCGGCTCCCCGGCCGCGTCCTGCACGCACCCGCGGAGGGCTGGGTGGACGCGGTCGCGCTGACCCTGCACCTGCTCGACCGGGCGGTGCGGCACGGCGCCGAGATCCGTCCCGGAACCTCCGTCGCCCGCCTCGCCCGCACCTCCACCCACTGGGTCGTCACGACCACCGGCGGCGAGGACGTCCCCGCCGACATCGTGGTCAACGCCGCAGGCCAGGGCGCCGCCGCCCTCGCGGCCTCCGCCGGGTCGTCCCTGACCCTGACCCGCAGCCCGGGCCTCCTGCTGACGGCCACGACCCCCGGCTCCCATCTCCGCCGCATCGTCCACACCCCCGAGGTCTCCATCCGCCCGGACGGCCCCGGCCGCGTGATGATCCGCTCCGACCAGGTCGACCGGGCCCTCGCCGGCGGCCGGGACGCCCGCGACCTCACCGGCGACCTCGTGTCCCGGGCCGCCAGGGTCCTGCCCGGACTGGCGGCGGCCACCGGCATCGGCTTCGGCACGGGGCACCGCGTCCTCCCGCAGGGCGGCTACCCGAGCATCGGCGGCATCCCCGAACTCCCCGGCTACTACGAGGCCGTCACGCACAGCGGGATCATCCTCGCGCCCCTCGTCGGCCGCCTGCTGGCCGAAGAGATCACCACCGGCCGGGTTCCGCCCCAGCTGAAACCCCACCGTCCGGCGGCCAAATCCCACTGACGCTCGACCCCATCGGCGTCCGTCCGAGACGCGTGCCAGGTGGCGGCGCCGGCGGGGCGGTTCGGGCGTGGCCGTATGCGGACAGCGGCAATCAGATCGCCGGACGGCCGCGAAGTAGTGGCGGGCATGGCGAAGGAACCGGTCGATCCGGCGCCGCGGCATTCCAAGCCCAGCGCCACGGAACGGCGCCGCCGCGACGGCATCCGGACACCGGCAGGGGATGCAGAATGCCGACAACCCATCCGTTCAGAGCGCGGGCCGCCGCGCTGGTCGCCGCCGGAGGGCTGCTGGTCACCAGCGGTCTCTTCGGGCTGGCGCCGAAGCAGGGCGCCGCGTCCAGCCACCGCGAGGCGCCGCTCATCTCGGGGCAGCCGCAGTACGACAACACCGACGTGTACGCGTTCGTCAGTCCCGACAAGCCGGACACGACAACACTGATCGCCAATTTCATTCCCTTCGAGGACCCGGCGGGCGGGCCCAACTTCTACAAGTTCGCGCGGGACGCCCGCTACGACTTCAACGTCGACAACAACGGCGACGCGCAGCCGGACCTGATCTTCCGGTTCGAGTTCAACGACTTCCTGAAGAACGGGAACACCTTCCTCTACAACACCGGGCCGGTGACGAGCCTGGACGACCCCGACCTCAACTTCACCCAGACCTACGACCTGACGCTGATCCGGCAGACCGACGGCAAGGTGACCCACGCCAGCAAGCTCGCCGACAACGCGCCCGTGGCGCCGTCCAACGTGGGCAAAGCGTCCATGCCGAACTACCCGGTGCTGCGCCAGCAGGCGATCAAGCAGCTCGGCAACGGGTCCACCGCGTTCGCCGGCCAGGCCGACGACTCCTTCTTCATCGATCTGCAGATCTTCAACCTGCTGTTCGGGGGGAACCTCACGGAGGTCGGCGACGACACCGTCAGCGGCTACAACGTGAACACCCTGGCCGTCCAGGTGCCGACGAAGGACCTGGTCACGGCCCAGGATCCGGTGATCGGCGTGTACTCGACCGTGCAGCGGCAGACCGCCTCGGGCGACTACACGCAGGTCTCCAGGCTCGGCGCCTCGCTGGTGAACGAGGTCGTCATCCCGCGCGGGAAGAAGGACACGTTCAACGCGTCCAACCCGTGGGCGGACGCGCAGTTCGCGCAGTTCGTCCTCAATCCTGAGGTGCCGAGGCTGATCGAGCAGCTCTACAAGATCCCGGCGCCGGCGACGCCGCGCAAGGACCTCGTCCAGGCGTTCCTGACCGGCGTGCCGGGGCTGAACCAGCCGAAGAACGTGCGGCCGGCCGAGCTGCTGCGGCTCAACACCTCGATCAAGCCGACTCCGAAGCCGGACCGGCTCGCCGTGCTGAACGGCGACAACCAGGGCTTCCCGAACGGGCGGCGGCTCACCGACGACGTCACCGACATCATCCTCCAGGTCGCCGAGGGCGAGCTGCTCGGCAGCAAGAACGACCTCGGCGACGCCGTCAACGCCAACGACCTCCCGTTCGAGAAGGCGTTCCCGTACGTGGCGCAGCCCAGGTCCGGGACCGACGCCCGCGGCCGCATCCCCGCCAAGGCCTCCGGCAAGCCCGCCCGCACGGGCCCGGACGGGAAGCCGATGAGCTTCCTCAACGCGGGCGCGTCCGAGCCCATCGCCGACGAGGACGACGGTTCCGCGCTGGCCGGCGCGCTGCCGGCGGCGGCGCTGGCCGGCGGTGCGGCGTTCATGCTGACGGGCGGGCTGCTGTGGTGGCGGCGCAGGCGCCCCGGTACCGGACGGCTCGAGGTCTGATGCGCCGTCCGCTGATCGCCGGGGTCTCGGCCGCCGGGCTGGTCGCGGTGCTGACGTTCGGATCGGCGGTCGCCCCCGTCCGCTCTTCCGACACGTCCGCCACGACCGGGTCCGCGGCGGCCGGGGCCCCGGCCTCGGGGCCCGCGTCCGCGGGCATCGCGGGGCTGCAGAAGCGGCTCCGCGAGCAGCCGCGCGATGCGGCCGGGTGGGCGTCGCTCGGGTTCGCGTACGTGGAGAAGGCCCGGGTGACCGGCGACACCACGTACTACCCGAAGGCCGACGGCGTCCTGCGGCGCTCGTTGAAGGAGGCCCCCGAGAACGACGCGGCGCTTGCAGGGCTGGGCGCACTGGCGGCGGCCCGGCACGACTTCCACGGGGCGCTGCGGTACGCCGACCGTGCGCTGAAGGCGAACCCGTACGGCCAGCGGGCGGCCGCCGTCCGGGTGGACGCGCTGGTCGAGCTGGGCCGCTACGACGACGCGCTGGCGGCGGCGCGGCGCGCGGACGCCAGGCGCCCCGGCATCCCGATCTTCACGCGGCTCGCGTACGTGCGGGAGCTGCGCGGGGAGGTCCGGGAGGCGCGGCGGGTGCTGGGCCTGGCGCGCGGGTCCGCCATCGATCCGGGCGACCGCGCCTACATCGCGACCCAGCTCGGGGAGCTCGCCTGGAACGACGGCGACCTGGACCTGGCGGGACGCGAATACGCCGAGGCGCTGCGGGTGTCACCCGGATACCTGCCCGCTCTGGACGGGCAGGCCCGCGTCCGCGCGGCGCGGGGCGACGTGAAGGGGGCGCTCGCGGACCGGGCGGAGCTCGTCCGGCGGCTGCCGCTGCCGGAGTACCTGGCCGAGTACGGGGAGCTGCTGGAGTCGGCGGGACGCCCGGACGAGGCGAAACGGCAGTACGCGGTCGCGGCCGCGTGGGCCCGGATCGCCAAGGCCAACGGCGTCGACGCGGATCTGGAGACGGCGCTGTTCGAGTCCGACCACGGCGATCCGAAAGCTGCGCTGCGCGCGGCGCGGGCCGAATACGACCGGCGCTGCCCCGGTTCGCGTGGGCGCGAGGTACAGCAGTGCAGCGTCCACGCGGCGGACGCGCTGGCCTGGGCCCTGCACGTCAACGGACGGGACGAGGAGGCGCTCCCCTACGCCCGCCAAGCGGTGGCGACGGGATACCGCCGCCCGCAGTTCCGCGCCCACCTGGACGTCATCGAGAAGGCGCTCGGCAAGCACCCGCGCGGGGGCCGCGACCTGGAGGACGCATCATGATCGGCCAGGCGCTCGCCGCGGGGCTGCTCGCCGCGCACCCGCTGGGCAACTTCAGCGTGAACCACTACGACGGGCTCGTCGCGGCGCCGCACGAACTGCGGATCGACCACGTCGAGGACCTCGCGGAGATTCCCGCCGCGCAGGCCCTGCCGGACGTGGACGCCGACGGGGACGGCCGTCCGTCCGCCGCCGAACTCGGCGCGTGGGCGGACGGCGTCTGCGGCCGCGCGGCCATGTCGTTCCGCATCACGGTGGACGGACGGGCCGTGACCGCGACCGTCGCATCGGCGTCCGCGACGGCGCCGCCCGGCCAGGCGGGGCTGCCGACGCTCCGGACCGAATGCCGGATCACCGCGCCCGCCGGACCCGGGACGATCTCGTTCCGGGACGGCGGGGCGGCGGACGGGCGGGTCGGCTGGCGGGAGATCACGGCGCGGGGCGACCGGATGACGCTGTCGGCGTCCGACGTGCCTGGCTCGTCCCGCAGCGGGCGGCTCACCGCCTACCCGGA
This sequence comes from Actinomadura sp. KC06, assembly GCF_004348735.1. Taxonomy (GTDB): domain Bacteria; phylum Actinomycetota; class Actinomycetes; order Streptosporangiales; family Streptosporangiaceae; genus Spirillospora. Next base: position 4,717 of record NZ_SMKT01000197.1, on the reverse strand, counting down.
GGACATGCTCGCCTCGCCGCTCGACCAGCGTTCGGCGACTCTTACGGTGCGTCCGGGCGGCCCGCCGCTCGCGGCGTCCGGGCCCGCGTCCGGGCTCGGGTCAGGCGGCGGGGCCGAGCGGCTGCTGCCGCGCGGCGCGGACGGGCTCACGCAGCGGTTCACGTCCCTGGTCGCGCGGCACGACCTCACGCCCGGCTTCGCCGTCCTCGCGTTCCTGGTCGCGATGGCGCTAGGCTCGCTGCACGCTCTCGCCCCCGGGCACGGCAAGACGATCATGGCGGCCCACGCGATCGGCGAGAGCCGGAACCGGACCCGCGACATCCTCACCCTGGGCCTCACCGTCACCGCCACGCATACCGCGGGCGTGCTCGTCCTCGGACTGCTCGTGACGACCGGGACGCTCCTCGCACCCGACGCATTGTTCCCATGGCTCGGCGCGGCCGGCGGCGTCCTCGTCACCGCGGCCGGAGCACTACTACTCCGCCGAGCCCTACACAACCGCCACCACAACACGCACGGCTACGGGCACGGGCATGGGCACGGGCATGGGCACGGCCATGGACACGGCCACGGGCATGGGAATTCGGACGAGCATGGGCATGATCATCGTGGGTCGCGGCGCGGCGGGGTGGTGCTGCTGGGGCTGGCGGGCGGCATGGTCCCGAGCCCGTCCGCGGTGGTGGTGCTGGTAGGCGGCGCGGCGATCGGACGGATGTGGTTCGGGGTCGTCCTCGTCCTCGCGTACGGGCTCGGCCTGGCCGCCGCGCTCGTGGCGGTCGGCCTTCTCGTCGCCGGTTCGGGACGCGTCCTCGCGCACCGCATGCTGACCGGGCGGCGGCGCATTCTGGCCAAGCGGGCGCGCCTCCCCTCCGGAATGATGCCTATCGGGACGTCCGCGACGGTCGTCGTCCTCGGTGTCGGGCTCACGCTGCGCAGTCTCGTCCTGTGAACGCCGATCCAGGACGGCTCCGACCGCGAAGTACCAGAGGGACGGACCGCCGAGCGGAGCTCGTCCGTTGAATGGCGGTGGGTGGGGGCTGGAGGACGGTCCGGCGAGAGGAGCGCGGCATGGCGACAGGGACGAGACCGCCGGAGAACGGCACCGTGCCCGGTCATGACGCCGACGCGCTCCTCGGCCGGGCGGCGCGCGGCGACGAGCGCGCGTTCGAGCTGCTGTACGACGTGGTGGCGGCGCCGGTGCACGGCCTGGCGCGGCGGATCGTCCGCGATCCGGCGATGGCCGAGGAGGTGACGCAGGAGGTGATGATCGAGGTGTGGCGGTCCGCGACCCGCTACGACCCCGGCCGCGGCTCCGCCCTGGCCTGGATCATGACGATCGCGCACCGCCGGGCCGTGGACCGGGTGCGGCGCGAGCAGTCCGCCGGCGAGCGGGAGGCCCGGGCCGCGCGGTACGGGCCGGGCGCCGCCCACGATCCGGTGGGCGAGCGGGTCGAGACGCGGCTGGAGCACGAGCGGGTGCGCCGCTGCCTCGGGACGCTGACACGGGTGCAACGAGAGTCGGTGACGCTGGCCTACTACGGCGGGCATACCTATCGTGAAGTCGCCGAACTGATCGGGGCGCCGCTGAACACGGTGCGGACCCGGATGCGCGACGGCATCATCCGCCTGCGCGACTGCCTGGGGGTGGAGCGATGACGGACGACGTGCACGCCCTCGCCGGCGCGTACGCGCTCGACGCGATCGACGACGCCGAGGAGCGGCGCCTGTTCGAGTCGCATCTCGCCGCGTGCGAGCCGTGCGCGGCCGAGCTCCGCGAGTTCCGGGCGACGACGGCGCGGCTCGGCGCCGCGGTCGCCGAGGCGCCGCCGCCGCACCTGCGCGGCCGGGTACTGGCGGACATCCGGCACGTCCGCCAGCTCCCGCCGATCACACCGAGCCTCCCGCCGGACACGTCACACCAGGCACCGGCCACACCGAGCCAGCCGCCGGACGCTCCGGACCGGACGCGGATCGAGCCGATCCGGCCGAAACGGTGGCGGCGCGCCGCCGTCGCGGGGGTCGCGGCCGCCGCGTGCCTGGTGACGGCCGTGTCCGTCGCCGAGGCGGTCCGGGAACGGCAGCGCGTCGAGCAGGCCGAGGACGCGTCCCGCGATGTGGCGTCCGTGCTGTCCGCGCCGGACGCGCGGTCGGCGACCGGCGGCGCCAAGGGCGGCGGGACGGTGACGATCGTCGCGTCCGCCTCACGCGGCCGGGTCGTCGTCGCCTCCTCGGGGTTGGAGGCGCTGCCGTCCTCACGGGCGTACCAGCTGTGGCTGATCGACGCGGACGGCGCCCGCTCGGCGGGCCTGCTCCCCGGCGACCGGAGCCGGCCGGTCGTGGCGGGGACCTGGCGTCCGACGGACCAGGTGGGCGTGACGATCGAGCCGGCGGGCGGCTCCGCACGCCCGACCACGGAACCGCTCGTCCTGCTCAGCGCCACCTGACCCTCACCCGCCCTGCTCAGCGCCACCTGACCCTCGGGCACCCTGCTCAGCGCCGCCTGGCCCGTTGTGGTCCTGCTCAGCGCCGCCCGCCGCCTTGTCGTCCCCCCGCCTGCACGCAGACGGGGGCTCTAGTGGTGAGCGTCTAGCGGAGTGCGTCGCGCTCCCGGCGCGCCTCGTCGCGCTCCTCGGTCAGCCGGGCGATCTCCTCGGCGACGTGGTCGAGGAAGGCGTCGACCTGCTCGACGCTGTATCCGGTCGCCAGCCGCGTGGTCCAGAAGGTCGTTCGCATCACGTCGGCGGCGGTGAGCCGGTCGGGCATGGCTCCATGCCGGGCCTTGACCGGCTCTTCCGTGACGCCGAGCGCGCTGGCGAGTGAGGAGACCCGCTCGGTGAGCGCGTCCACTTTCGCATGCAGTTCAGGATCGGTCATGGGCCTGTCCTAGCACGCCGCGGGCATGGTCGTAGTGGATTCGGTGCGGGTCATCTCGGCCAGGTAGAACCCGGCGGTGTTCGGCGAGTAGGTGGCCTCGCGCAGGGTCCATGCGCTGCCGGCGAGCAGGGCGCGCAGCTCGTCCGGGCTGAGCAGCAGACGGTCGAACCAGTCGGACGTCCACGTCTTGTACCGCACCCGCATGCGCACCTGCCCGGGCAGCCGTCCGTAGTCGGCGTTGCGGTCGTGGTAGGCGCGGTGCTCGGGCGCGGCGCTCTTGTGAGGGTCGTGGCCGATCGCCAGTAACTGCGCGCCCGTGCGCGCGAGCCGGGCCAGGCTGTCCAGGACGACGGGCGCGTGCGCCTGGGTGCCGAGCAGGCCGAGGTTCCCGCCGAGCATGAGCAGCGTGTCGAACCCGCCGAGCTCGCCCGGGTCGGTGACCGTCCCGACGCGGGCGTCCAGGCCGTGCGCGCGGGCGACTGCGACCGCGCCGGGCGAGGGGTCGATTCCGACGACCTCGTGGTCGCCGGTGAGTGCGAGCATGTGCCGCCCAGCGGCGCACCCGACGTCAAGCACCCGGCCGGAGGCGAGCGCGACCGCCTGTCGCTCTCCGGCGATCCACTCGTCCGGCCGGGTGAAGTAGCGGTAGGCGTCCTCGATGGACACAAAGCCGTCGTCGCGTTCGATGATCTGCAGGTGGGTGCCGCGCCGCGGCCCGGCCTGGTAGGCGTCGCGCAGCAGAGCGCCGTAGCCGTCGTCGGGCATGGCCTGGCCGCGATCACCGTCCTGCCGGGCGGCGGGTTGGGGTTGGCTGGTGCGGGTCATGTGCACCTCCAGTGCGATAGGGGTTGCGATGGGGGGTTGGTACCGCGGCCCCGGACGCGCGCCGGCTGGTCCGGGGCCACGGGTCTAGGGGCGGGCGCGGTCTCCGGTCATGAAGCGCCGTCCCGCTTTCGGCGGCGGACGCGGATCCGGCAGCCGCCGAGCCTTCGCTTGAGCCAGGGGCCGAACCAGGGCCTGGCCCCCGCATGGCTGCGCCACATGGGCATGAACCACATCGGGGTGAACCAGGTGGAGTAGTAGAGGATCTGCAGCAGCTTCTCGTCCGGCCCGTCGCCCCGGCGGTCCCGGTCGTCCTCGTGGTTCACACCCATTCGCGGGCCTCGATCTTGTGCAGTGGGGCGGTCTCGATGGTGGCGACGATCGCGTCGCGGTCGGTGAGTTGCACGGGGTCTCTCAATGGGTAGGGCCGCCGTGCCGCCGGCGGCGCGAGGGCGGAACGTGGTGGCCCGGCCGGGCCTGGATCGGGGATGTGGGCCAGTGGGCGCTGACAGGGGCGGGTCGGACCGTGCGATCCGGGAGGACCTGGCGGTCGTCCCGGTTCTGTGCGTCCGCGGAGCGCTGGAGGTCCCGCTCGACCTTCTCGGCGAGCCGCTCCTGGGTGTCCGCCTCGACCAGGTGCGGTCCGTCCCAGCCCGGCACGATCGCCCACCAGGATCCGGTGGTGTCGCCGTGCCAGTGGGTGATGCCGTCCGGGAGGCGCGGCGGCCTCTGCGCGGGCACGGTCACCGCCCCTCGTCCAGGCCCGCCTCGGCCCGCGGGACGCGCAGGAGCAGCCGCGCCACCTCGTTCGGGTCGTTGCCGCGCACCTCGGTGATCGCGGCGGGCCGCGCGTAGTAGGCGAGGTAGTCGCGCTGTGCGCGCCAGCGCGGCCGGACGTCGCTCAGGTCGAACCTCCAGCCTGGAAAGTTCTCGCGCAGGGACTCCAGGTCCTCCATGCGTTCCTCGCGCGACCCGCCGGACGTGAGCGCCGCGAGGTCGACGGCCTGGCTCATGAGACGCT
>NZ_SMKT01000196.1 GCF_004348735.1 Actinomadura sp. KC06 | reverse complement strand
AACAACGTCAGATGTTTGTAAGAGACAGGGGTGGGGGCTGGAGGACGGTGACAGGCTGTAACCGTGTGATCATCACCGTTGACACCCTGTCCGGATAGGATCGCGGGTGATGCTGCCCACTCTCGACGACGTCCTCCAGCTCGACGCGGTACGCCGCGGCCAGCCGCACGTCGTCGCGGGCGCGGACCGGACCGGCAACCGGGTCCGCTGGGTGCACGTCGCCGAGGTCACCGACATCGCGCACCTGCTGCACGGCGGCGAGCTCGTCCTCACCACCGGGATCGCGCTGCCGGACGAGCCCGACCGCCTCCGCACCTACATCAGCGAACTCGCCGAGGTCGGGGTGAGCGGGCTGATGATCGAGCTGGGCCGCCGCTACCTGTCCGTCCTGCCGCCCGCGCTGATCAGCGCCGCCGAGGACCATGGGCTGCCCGTGATCGTCCTGGCGCACGAGCCAGCGTTCGTGGACATCACCGAGTCGGTGCACGCGCGCATCGTCCAGGACCAGTTCGCCGAGCTGCGGGCCTCCGAGCAGCTCCACGAGATCTTCACGCAGCTGTCGGTCGAGGGCGCGTCCACGGACGAGGTCGTCCGGCAGGTCGCGTCGCTGGGCGGGCATCCGGTCGTCCTGGAGAACCTCGCCCACCAGGTCCTCGCCGCGGACGCGAACGGCGCCGACCCGTCCGAGCTGCTGTCGGCGTGGGAGACGCGGTCGCGGGCGGTCCGTCCGGGCCGCCGCACGGGCTACGACGAGTCGTCCGGCTGGCTGGTCACGATGGTCGGCGCCCGCGGCGAGGACTGGGGGCGCCTCATCATCGACCTCGGCGCGCCGCCGTCCGCGCGCGACACCGTGCTGATCGAGCGGGCCGCCACCACCCTCGCCCTCGGCCGCCTCCTCGACCGGCACGCCGAGAGCGTCGAGCGCCAGGCACACGGGACGATCATCGCCCGCATCCTCGCGCACGCCTACTCCGACCCGCAGGAGGCCGCCGCCAGGGCCCGCGCCCTCGGCGTGCCGCTGTCGGGCCGCCGGCTGCTCGGCGTCGTGCTCCGCCACCGCGGCCCCGCGACGTCCGCCCCGCCCGTCGGGGAGCTGAACGCGCTCGCCGAGACGGCCGCCGCCGCCTGCAAGGACGCCCGGCTCGCCGCGCTGGTCGGCGTCCTTGACGAGGGCGGCCCGCACGCCCGCGTCGGCGTCCTCGCGTCCCTGCCCGCCCGCGCCGACGTGGAGACCGCCCTCACCGAGGTCGCCACCCGCATCCGCAAGCAGTCCGGCGACACCGTCATGGCGGCCGGGTCCGTGGTCGAGACGATCCGCGACGTCCGCCGCTCGTTCCTGGAGGCCGAGCAGGTCGCCGACGTCGCCGCCCGCGGGGCCGGCGCCCGCCTCTTCTACCGCCTCCCCGACCTGCGCCTCCGCGGCCTCCTCCACCTCCTGCGCGACGACGCCCGCGTCCAGACCTTCGTCGAACGCGAGCTTGGACCGCTCCTGGAGTACGACGCCCAGCGCGGCAGCGACCTCACCCGCATCCTGGAGCTCTACCTCGAATCGGGCCGCAACAAGGCCGTCGCCGCCCAGCAGGCCCATCTGTCCCGTCCCGCCTTCTACGAGCGGCTCCGCCGGATCGAACGCGTTCTGGACGCCGACCTCGATGACGTGGAGTCGTGCGTCTCCTTCCACGTCGCCCTTCTGGCGCTGAGTTCCGTCCGCTGGGAACGTTCCTGACCAGGCGCCATCCGGCGAAAGACGGCCCGCGACGAGGGTCCCCGCGTTTACGCTTCGGTGCATGACGGACGCGGCTGTGCATGTGCATCGGTATGGGGATACAGCGGGCGATCCGGTCGTCATGCTGCACGGGATCGCGGGCCACGGAGCGCGCTGGCGCCGGACCGCCGAGCGGTACCTGGCCGACCGGCCGGTCATCGCGCCCGACCTGCGCGGGCACGGGCGCTCGCCGCACGAGCCGCCGTGGACGGTCGAGCAGCACGTCGCCGACCTCCTCGCCATGCTCGACCTGGAGGGCGTCGACCAGGCCGACCTCGTCGGGCACTCCTACGGCGGGATGATCGCGCTGCATCTGGCGCGGGCCGCGCCGCGGCGGGTGCGGCGGCTCGTCCTGCTCGACCCGGCCATCGGGCTCGACCCCGCCAAGGCGGCCGAGGAGGCGCGCGGGCACATGACACCGGTGTCGTTCGGCGACGTCGCGGAGGCGCGGGCGGCGCGCCGGGCACGGTGGCCGGCGGCATCGGACGAGACGCTCGACGACGAGATCACCGAGCACCTCCAGCACGGCGCGGACGGACGGCTGCGCTGGCGGTACGAGCCGGCCGCGATCGTGGCCGCGTACTCGGAGATGGCGCGGCCGCACGTCCCGCCGCCCGCGGGCGTCCCCACCCATCTGGTGATCGCGACGCAGGCCGACCTGGTGCGCCCCGAGTTCGTCGTGGACTGCCGGACGGCGCTCGGGCCGGACCTCGCCATCAGCGAGATCGAGGCCGGACACATGCTCTACATCGACCGCCTGGACGAGACGGGCGCGCTGCTCAGCGCGTGGCTCGGCGGAGGCGCCGGCGGCCGGTGAACGGCGGCAGGGTCAGCGGGGTGTGCAGTCCCGGCCGGGCCTCGGCGACCGCGGGGATGGCGTTGACCAGGCGCAGCGCGGTCGCGAGCGTCCCGGGGACGGACGGGTCGGCGGCGCCGGGGCTGGCGACGTCCAGCCGCCACGGCGGCTCGCCGGCGATCTCGACGCGGTGGCCGCCGGGCTCGCCGAACGGCGGCGCGGGCCAGTGCGGGGCGAGGTCCTCGCGCAGGCGGGCCACGTGCTCGACGGTGATCACGGGACGTCCCCCGAGCATGCCCGACACCTGGAACCGCAGGCCCGCCGTGGTGCCCTTGGCGATCCGCCCGGCGGGGACGTCGAACGACTCGGGCGCCGGGCACAGCTCGTAGGTCTCGTCGAAGTCGTCCAGCGGGACGGCCAGCTGATCGGCGATGAGGCGGATCATCGGCCCCCACATCAGCGTCGGCACGCCCGGCCGCACGACCGGCGGCCGGTGCCCGATCGGCCCGCCGAAGCCGAACTCGCGGACCTCCGCGCGGCGGGCATAGCACATGACTTCGGTGATCTTGATGCCGTCGAGATGCAGGCTCGCGCCGCTGAGCAGCAGCGGGAGCATGTCGGTCATGGGGCCGGGGCCGGTGGCGAGGCAGGCGGCGCCGCCGGTGGCGCACGCCGCGCGCAGGCGCCGGGCGGCGGCCGGGTCGGCGGACGGCTTCGGCGGCAGCGCGTTCGTCACCACCCCGGCGCCGGACTCCAGGATGCGGCACACCTCGTCCACGACCCGGCCCCGGCCGCAGGCCGTGTGGCTGATCACGTGCGGCCGGAGGGCGAGCAGCCGCGCCGGGTCCGCGGTGGCGAGCACGCCGGTCCGGCGGCCGGTCCCGGCCAACTCGGCGGCGTCCAGCCCGGCCTCGCGATGGTCGCCGACCACGACGCCGACGAGTTCGAGATCCGGGTGCTCGATGATCGCCCGCAGTGACTGCCTGCCGAGATGCCCGGTGGCCCAATGGCCGACAAGGTACGACATACCACCTCATTTCTGACCAAGCGTTCGGTCAAGTGCGCGCATTCTAAGCAGGGCGTTCCGGCCAGGACGAGCCCCTCGGGGGACGTACATCGGTGCACGGAGGGGCACAACCATCTGGTGACACTTCGCACAGGTCCGCGCACGTTCGGGGTTGAGGAGGAGCTGCTCCTCGTCGATCCGGCCTCCGGGGTGCCGCAGGCGGTCTCCGGTTCCGTCATCCGGTACGCCCGGCGGCACGACGAGCTGTTCCTCACCGGCGGGCGGCGATCCAAGCCGCTGGAGACCGAGCTGCAGCGCGAGCAGCTGGAGACGGCCACCCCCGTCTGCACGTCGCTCGCGGAGATCTCCGAGCACGTCAGATCGGCGCGGCTGGCGGCCGCGCAGTCGGCCGCCGGGGTCGGCGTCTCGGTCGCGGCGCTCGCGACGTCGCCGGTCGCCGTCCGCCCGTCGCTGACGCCGTCGCACCGCTACCAGCGGATGCTGGTCGCCTACGGGCCCGCGATGGACGACCAGCTCACCTGCGGCTGCCACGTCCACGTCGGCGTCGAGTCCCCGGACGAGGGCGTCGCCGTCCTCGACCGGATCCGGCCGTGGCTGCCGCCGCTGCTGGCCCTGAGCGCGAACTCGCCGTTCTGGCAGGGCACGGACACCGGCTACGACAGCTGGCGGCACGAGGTGTGGGGACGCTGGCCGTCGAGCGGCCCGACGGAGCTGTTCGGCTCCGCCAAGGCGTACCGGACGACGGTCGAGGCGCTGCTCGCCACCGGCGCGCTCCTCGACGAGGGCATGATCTACTTCGACGCGCGCCTGTCGCGGCACTACCCGACCGTGGAGATCCGCGTCCCGGACGTGTGCCTGGACGCCGACGACGCCGTGCTGCTGGCCGCGCTCGTCCGGGCGCTGGTCGACACCGCCGCCGCGGCCTGGCGCGACGGCGACCCGCCCGACCCGGTGCGGGCCGACCTGATGCGGCTGGCGATGTGGCGGGCCGGACGGTCGGGGCTGCGGGACGACCTCGTCCATCCGTCCACCCGCCGCGCCGCCCCCGCCCAGCAGGTCGTGGGCGCGCTCCTCGACCACCTGGCCCCGGCCCTGGACCGCTCGGGCGACCTCGACGCGGTCGTCGGCATGCTGGACGGCCTCCGCGAACGCGGCAACGGCGCCCAGTTCCAGCGCGCCATCTACTCCCGGACCCGCGACGTCAGAGCCGTCGTCGCAGGCGCCGTCCAGCGCACCGTCACGGTCTGAACCTGCCAGAATCCCCCCATGCTGGACGACGCCGCCCTGGAACGATCACCGGTCGTCGCCAACAACCTCATGAACCGCGAGCGCACGCTTGCCTCCTACGCCCGCGAACTGGGCATCGACGTCCTCGCCGAGGTCGGCGCCGGCCGCTGGCTCGACCTGTGCTGCGGGACGGCCCGCGCCCTGACCGAGGCCGCCGCCGTCCTGCCGAAGGGCGCCGAGATCGTAGGCGTCGACCTGGTGGACCCCTTCGTCTCCGACCCGCTCCCGGCCCCCTCGCGGCTGATCACCGCCTCGGTCGCGACCTGGGAGCCGGACGGCCCGTCCGACCTGATCACCTGCGTGCACGGCCTCCACTACGTCGGCGACAAACTCGGCCTGCTCACCCGCGCCGCCTCATGGCTGACAGAGAACGGCCTGCTCATAGCCAACTTCGACACGCGAAGCGTCCGGCACCCCGACGGCACCCCGCCCGGCCGCCGCCTCACAACCGCCCTGCGCCAAGCAGGCTTCGCCTACGACCCCCGCCGCCACCGCATCTCCCTACGCGGCCACCAAAAGGTCGAACTCCCCTACCACTACCTCGGCGCCGACGACCGCGCCGGCCCGAACTACACAGGCCAGCCCGCCGTCAACAGCATCTACACCCACATGAAATAGGCCCCTGGACAAGCCACAACAACACCTTTGGCCAGGCCCCAGCCGAGTCACAGACCATGCGACCACATCCGCCCCGACGCCAACTCCCACGGTTATTCCACGCCTGCACCGTGACACAAGGACCGGCCAGCCCGTATCGCGAAGTCCCAGCACACCGCACACATCCGTGACAGACCGCAACGCCGTGAGGATCGCCAGCGTCACTGACGTGCCCCAGAGCCGCCCTGGGGGACACCGTGCCTTGCGCCGCAGGGCGCAGAGGGCGGCGGGCGCAGGCGACCGCCGCGCCGCCGCGCACGTCCACAGCGAGGCGCGCACGACGGTGTCAGGATCGCCTGCCTCACTGACGTGCCCCAGCGGCGCCCCCTGGAGCAACACCGTGTCTTGCGCCGCAGGGGGCCGCGGGGCAGGTGACCATCGCGCCGCCGTGCACGTCCACAGCGGGGCGTGCACGGCGGCATGAGGGTCGCCTGCGTCACTGACGTGTCCCAGAGGCGTCCCCTGGGGCCACACCGCGTCCTGCGTCGCAGGGCGCAGGGGGCCGCGGCGCAGGTGAACGCCGCGCCGCCGTGAGCATTCGCGGTGGGGCGTGCGCGGCGGCGTGAGGGTCGGCTGGGTCGTTGCTGGGAGGGGTCTGCTGGGCTGGCGGGTGTTAGGTGGTCTTGCGCTTTTGGAAGGGGAGGTAGCGGTCGGCGCGGCGGGGGCGGGCTAGGAGGCCGGTGGATTCGACGGCGAGGATGCGGTCGAAGCGGAAGGCGCGGACGCCGCGGCGCATGCGGCACCAGCCGACGAGGTACCAGTGGTCGCGGTGGACGAGGCAGGTGACGGGCTCGACCTCGCGGATCGTGACGTTGGCGCCGGCGTCGCCGTAGCAGAGCCGGACGACGCGGTGCTCGGTGATGGCGGCGGCGATCACGCGGGCGCGGTCGGAGGTGGAGGCGTCGAGGGGCTTGGTGAGGGTGGCGAGCGTGGTGGTGACCACGTCGTCGTGGAGGGCGGCGTCGAGGAGGGTGTGCAGGGCGCGGCGCGCGGTGGTGGCCTGCGGGCCGGCGCCGAGGTGCGCGAGCGAGAGCGCGAGAGCGGCGATCTCCGCCGCGGTGAGCGGGGCGGTCGCGGTGGGCGCGGACTGAGGGTGCGTCGCAACGTTCGCCATGGTTCGATCATACGTTCGAACACCGACATTTTGGAGGGCCGGAGACGCTCGGATCGCGTCACGTGACTCACCTCGGCGCCGCGGACGACGATGATCGGCATCGCGCTTGAGAAGGCGACCTTCGATGGTGAAAACTTGGGCACCAAAACGTGCTCTATGTGGGGGAATCGGGGCGAACATGGGCCGACCGTGGACCGGCGTTGAGTGACGCGCGGGTGGGCCGGCCCCCGATGAGCCGAGACGAGGCGGACCGCGCGTTGGCGCGGCTCCGCGACGAGCGGGAGCGCATAAGCGCCGCACTGCTCGAACTGGAGGCCCATCAGGGCTACCAGTTGCTGGAAGGGGCGGCGCTGGACGGGGAGACGCGGCGCGTGCAGTCCGAGGTGCGGGCGGGCCTGCGCTCGCTGTGGGCCCTGTTCGACGTGTACGGACGGGTGCTCGGCGCCGCCGAGGAGCTGCGGGCGCGTCATGCCAAGCCGGGGCAGACGCAGCTGAAGGAGCTCACCTGGCTGCTCGCGGGCCCGTCAGTGGAGCTTCCGGTCGAGGAGGTGCCGCTGGAGCGGCGGACGCTGCTGTCCGTCCCGTCCGGCGAGAAGCTGACCCTGCGGGCCGCGGTCGAGCGCATGACGCCGCTGTACGAGGAGGCCGCGCGGACGGTCGCGGCGCTGGACGCGGTCTGGTCGGCGCTGCTGTCGCGGCTCGCCGAGGTGGAGGCGGAGCGGCGGGCGGCGGAAGAGCTGCTGGAGTCCCTCGGCGGGACCGAGCCGGAGCTCGACCGGCTCCGCGCGGACCTCGCCGCCGTCGCCGCCATCGTGCGGAGCGACCCGATGGCGCTGGCGCGGGACGGCCGCGCCGACACCGGGCGGCTGGACGCGATCCGGACGGGCCTCGCCGACGTGCGCCGCGGTCTGGAGGAGGCGGAGCGGCTGCGGGACGGGTTCGCCGACCGGCTCCGCGCCGTCGCCGCCGTCCTGGACCGGTTGCGCGGGACGGAGGAGGAGGCCCGCCGGGTCCGCGACGAGGTCCTCGCCAAGATCGTCAAGCCGACGCTGCCCGATCTGCCCGAGTCGTCGGCCGCGCTGGCCGACCGGCTCGCCGCGGTGGCGCGTCCGGCGCAGGGCGCGGGCTGGAACGACCTGGCGGCGCGGGTCGCCGAATTGGAGCGGGCGTCGAACGACGCGCTGGAACGGGCGCGGGAGGCCTCGGGCGTGATCCGCGGCCTGCTGGACCGGCGCGAGGAGCTGCGCGGGCGGCTGGAGGGGTACCGCGTGAAGGCTGCGAGACTCGGCCACGCCGAGGACACCGAGCTGGCACGGATCTACGAGCAGGCCCGCGAGCTGCTGTGGACGTCCCCCTGCGATCTGCGAAAGGCGACCGTGACTCTGTCGGGATACCAGCAGGCCATCAACGCGCGGGCGAAGGGAGTGGAACGATGAGCCAGTGCACGGAGCCGGGCTGTACCGGGACCATTGACGGCGGATACTGCCTCCGGTGCGGCGCGGCCGCCTCGTCCGGTCCGCCGCCCGGCTCGTCCGGCGCGCCGTCCGGCTCGTCCGGTCCGCCGTCCGCGCCGGACGCCTGCGCGCAGCCCGGCTGCACAGGGACGATCTCGGACGGCTACTGCGACATCTGCGGCAACCCACCGGCGAGCCCCGTGAGCGGCCCCGGCGTGCCGGCTCCGCGAACGCCCGCCGCCCTGCCGCCCGACGCGTGCCGCATGCCGGGCTGCACCGGGACGATCATGGACGGCTACTGCGACGTGTGCGGCTCCCCGCCCGCCCACACGACCCTCACCGCGCGGGCGGGAGCGTCCGGCAGCACGAGCACGGGCGGCACCGTCGGGAGCACGCGGACGGGCAGCACCCGCACCGGGTCGGCGCGGTCGTCAGCGCGCCGGGGCATGCTCGGCGCGGGGCTGGTCGAGGTGCCGCGCGTCCCGTACCGGGACCCGTCCACGGCGGTGATGAGCAACCCGGAGGTCGCGGAGGGCAAGCGCTTCTGCAGCAACTGCGACGAGCCGGTCGGACGGGGACGGAGCGGGCGGCCGGGCCGCACCGAGGGGTTCTGCCCGAAGTGCGGGACCAGGTTCTCGTTCACGCCGAAGCTGCGTCCGGGCGACCTCCTCGGCGGGCAGTACGACGTGCTCGGCTGCCTCGCGCACGGCGGCCTCGGCTGGATCTACCTGGCCAAGGACAGGAACGTCAGCGACCGCTGGGTCGTCCTCAAGGGCCTGCTGGACAGCGGCGACGCGGACGCGATGGCGGCCGCCGCGGCGGAGCGCGCGTTCCTCGCCGAGGTCGAGCACCCCAACATCGTCAAGATCTACAACTTCGTCCAGCACGACGGCGACGGCTACATCGTCATGGAGTACGTCGGCGGCCAGTCGCTGAAGGACATACTCCTCCAGCAGCCGCAGCCGTCCGGCGAGAAGCACCTCCCGCTCGCGCAGGCCATCGCGTACGGGCTGGAGGTGCTGCGCGCGTTCGAGTACCTGCACGCGCAGGGCCTGGTCTACTGCGACTTCAAGCCGGACAACGTGATCCAGTCCGAGGAGCAGCTCCGGCTGATCGACCTCGGCGGCGTCCGGCGGCTGGACGATCCCGGCGGCGCGATCTACGGCACGATCGGCTACCAGGCGCCGGAGATCGCCGACGACGGGCCGTCCGTCTCGTCCGACCTGTACACGGTCGGGCGGGCGCTGGCCGTGCTGAGCTTCCCGTTCCGCGGCTTCACCAGGAACTTCACGACCTCGCTGCCGGAGCGCTCGCAGGTCCCCGTGCTGCAGCGGTTCGAGTCGTTCGACCGCTTCCTGCGCCGGGCGACGCACCACGACCCGGCGGAGCGGTTCCAGGACGCGGCGGAGATGGCCGAGCAGCTCACCGGCGTGCTGCGCGAGGTGCTGGCGGCCGAGGACGGCGTGCCGCGTCCGGCGCCGTCCGGGCTGTTCGGGCCGGAGCGGTTCGCGACCCGGATGGCGGGCGGCGAGTCGGACGAGTCGGCGCTGCCGCCCGTCTCGCCCGCCGTGGCCGCCGCGGCGCTGCCGGTGCCGCTGGTGGACGGGTCCGACCCCGCCGCCGGGTTCGTCTCGGGCCTCAGCGCGCTGGAGCCCGAGCAGGTCGTGGAGGCGGCGAAGAACGCGCCCGAGCGCACGCCCGAGGTCAGGCTGGCGCTAGCCCGCGTGCAGATCGAGCTGGGCGCGGCGGGTGAGGCGCAGGCGCTGCTGGACGAACTCGACACCCAACGTCCCGGCGACTGGCGGGTCAACTGGTACCGCGCCGTCGGGCTCCTCGCGCAAGGCCGGGTGGCCGAGGCCGAGCCCTGGTTCGACCACCTGTACGGGCTGCTTCCGGGCGAGGCGGCGCCCAAGCTGGCACTCGCCTACTGCCGTGAACGGACGGCGCCGCACGAGGCCGTCCGCCTGTACGACATGGTGTGGCGCACGGACCAGAGCTACATCAACGCCGCGTTCGGCCTGGCCCGCGTCCATCTGGCGGCGGGCGACCGGGCCGCCGCCGTCGCCGCGCTGGATTCGGTGCCGAAGATCTCGATCCGGTACCTGCCCGCGCAGGTGGCCGCGGTCGCGACCGCGGTCCGCGGGCGCGCGCCCGCGGAGCTCACGGCGGCCGAGCTGGTCGCGGCCGGCGACCGCCTCACCGCCCTCGACCTGGACGGCGAGCGCCGTGACCGCCTCGCCGCCGAGGTGCTGGAGGCCGCGCTCGACTGGCTCCTGGACGGGCCGGGCGCGGCGGGCGGGGCGCGGGGCGGCTCCGTCCTCGGCACCCCGCTCGCGGAGCCGCAGCTGCGCCGCCTGCTGGAGGCGACGTACCGGGAGCTGGCCCGCCGCACCCGGGACCGGGACGAATGCCGGCGGCTCGTCGACTCCGCGAACGCCGTCCGCCCGAGGACGCTGCTGTGACCGGCGACGCGCACGCGGCGAAGGCCGCGGAGCCGTCCTGCCCGGCGTGCGGCGAGATCGTGTACGCGGGCGAGGTCTTCTGCGAGGAGTGCGGGCACCGGCTGTCCGACGCCCCGCCCGCGGAACCGCCCGGACGCCCCGACGCGACGATCAAGCAGAGCTCGCAGCCGGCCCGCCGTCCGGCGTCCGCGGGTCCCTGCACGAGCTGCGCCGGGACGGCGATCGACGCGGACGGCTACTGCGAGTCCTGCGGCCTGCGCCAACCCGCCGAACGCGACCACATCGAGATCGAGATCCCGGCGCCAGGAGGCGGGGCCGGGAACGGGACGCGGCCGGTGGTCGCGGCGGGCGCGAGCGACCGCGGACGCCGCTACAGCCGCAACGAGGACGCGATCGCGATCGCCGTCCACTCCGCCGGGGTCGCGGCCGTCGTGTCGGACGGCGTCGGCTCGTCGCAGCGTCCCGACGACGCGTCGCACGCGGCCGCCGAGACGGGCGCCGCCGAGCTGGTGGCGCGCCTCGACTCCGGCGATGACCCCGAGGAGGCCACCCGCGCCGCGGCGCTGAAGGCCGCCGCGGCCGTCGCCGCGCTGGCCACGTCCCCGGCGGACGCGCCGTCGTGCACCTACGTGTCCGCGGTGACGCGCGGCACGGCGGTCACGGTCGGCTGGATCGGCGACAGCCGCGCGTACTGGCTGTCGGCGGACGGCGCCGTCGAGCCCGGCGAAGGCGAAGCCCCAGGCCCTGGCGCGGAGGTCCCGGACGAGGAGGTCAGCACCGGCGACATGGCGGAGCTCGGCCCGTCCCGCCGCCTCACCGACGACGACTCGTGGGCCGCGTTCATGGTCGCCGAGGGCTCGCTGACCGAGGCGGAGGCAGAGGCGCATCCGAACGCGCACGTCATCACGGCCTGGCTCGGCGCGGACGCCGGGGAGGTCAGACCGCACGTCGCGTCGTTCCGTCCGGTGGGGCCCGGCACGCTGCTGGTCTGCAGCGACGGCCTGTGGAACTACTTCCCGGCGGCAGGCGACCTCGCGGCGCTCCTCGCCGCCAGCCCCGACAACCCGGCCGACCCAGGCGGCGCGGGCAGTGGCGCGCCCCGCCTTGGCCACGATCCCGCGGCCGATCCGCTCGGCGTCGCGCGGACGCTGGTCCGCCGCGCCCTCGACGCGGGCGGCCGCGACAACATCACGGTCGCCGTCATCCCGCTTCCGTCCCCCGCCGCCCCGCAGAGCCGCATCCACGAGAGCACGACGCAGAGCACGGAGCAGCCCCGATGAGCGAGCAGCCGCAATTCACCGTCAAGATCGACCAGAACAAGTTCCTGCCCGAGGGCGGCCGCGAGGTGCACGCCATCGTGTCCGTGGAGGCGACGGCCGCGGAGGGGGCCGTCGCGGCGGTCCCGTCGTCGACCAAGGCGTCCGAGGTCATCATCATCGACACCTCCGGGTCGATGTCCTATCCCGACACGAAGCTGCGCGCGGCGGTCAAGGCCGCGAAGGTCGCGATCGACACGCTGCGCGACGGCGTCGAGTTCGCCGTGATCTCCGGCTCCAACACCGCGAAGATGGTCTTCCCCGCGCAGCCCGGCCTGGTCGCCGCGAGCCCGCAGAGCCGGGAGCAGGCCAAGGTGGCGCTGAACAAGCTGAAGGCGTCCGGCGGCACCGCGATCGGCTCCTGGCTGCGGCTCGCGGACGAACTCTTCGACAAGGCGCAGGGCGGCCTCCGGCACGCGATCCTGCTGACCGACGGCAAGAACCAGCACGAGACGGCCGAGGAGCTCGACGCCGTCCTGTTCCGCTGCGACGGCCGGTTCGTGTGCGACTGCCGCGGCGTCGGCACCGACTGGGAGGTCGCCGAGCTGCGCAAGATCGCGTCGGCGCTGCTCGGCAGCGTCGACATCGTCGCCGACCCGGCCGGTCTGGAGGCCGACTTCCGCGCGATGACGGAGGCGGCGATGGGCAAGTCCGTCGCCGACGTCGCGCTGCGCGTGTGGACGCCGCAGACGGCGACGCTGCGGTTCGTCAAGCAGGTCCTCCCGTCGGTGGAGGACCTGACCGGCAAGCGCGTCGAGGCCGGGCCGCAGGCCGGCGACTACCCGCTCGGCGCGTGGGGCGCCGAGAGCCGCGACTACCACGTCTGCGTGGAGGTACCGCCCGGCGACGTCGGGAAGGAGCTGCGCGCCGCCTGGGTGAAGCTCGTCGTCCCGGGCGCGCCCGGCGAGGAGGCGCAGGTCCTGGCGAGCGGGAACGTCCTGGCGCAGTGGACGGACGACGAGGCGCAGTCCACCAGGATCAACGCGCGGGTGGCGCACTACACGGGGCAGGCCGAGCTCGCCACCGCCATCCAGGAGGGGCTGCAGGCCCGCAAGGAAGGCGACTTCGACACCGCGACCGCACGGCTCGGCCGGGCCGTGGTGCTGGCGAACGAGGCCGGCAACGACGAGATCACCTCGATGCTCCGCCGGGTCGTGGACGTCGTCGACGAGGCGACCGGCACCGTCCGGCTGAGGCGCGACGTCGACAAGGCCCACGAGATGGAGCTCGACACCCGCTCCAGCAAGACCGTCCGGACGCGCAAGGACGAGACCGTCACCACCCGCCGGGGCGAGGGCTGAGCATGGCGAGCTGCCCCAACGGACACACCTCGCAGGCGTCCGACTACTGCGACGTCTGCGGCGAGCGCATCGGAGCGTCCTCCTCCGCCTCCCCGTCCGGCGGTGGCACGGGCGCGTCCGGTCCGCAGAGCACCGCGGCCCTGCAGTCCCCGCAGGTCGGACGCGGTCAGGGCGGCGGTCCGACGCCGTGCCCCGACTGCGGGACGCCCGGCAGCGACCGCTTCTGCGAGGCGTGCGGCTACGACTTCGCCACCGGCGGCGGCAAGCCGACACCGCGGACCGCCCCCGCGACCCCGTCC
>NZ_SMKT01000195.1 GCF_004348735.1 Actinomadura sp. KC06 | reverse complement strand
TCGGCGACCCGGTCGAGGTCCTCGAAACCGCCGACGCCCCGCCCGCCTGATCACGGCCCCAACCTCGCCGCCCTCCCTCCGCGGCCTACGACCCGGCCCTAAGGGCTGGGCTTGCGGCTCGTGACAGTCCCTGACGGTGGAGACGGTGACACGGCCGCATAGGGCATGTTGACGAATGCCCACGCCGTTCGTGCGCGTGCTCGCACGTTCACGGCGGCGATGTGGTCGGCGGGGCCAGCGAGCCCGCACACGACACAGCAGAAGTCGTCCCGGGCGGGACGGTTCTTGCGGGAGACGTGCCCGCAGCGCGGGCAGCCCTGGGAGGTGTAGTGCGCGTCCACCTCGATCACCGGTACCCCGGCCCGCTGGGCCTTGTAGGCGAGGAAGGTTCCGAGTTGGTGGAACGGCCAGGACGCCATGGTGGCCCGCTGGTGCCGCGCAACCCTTGTCCGGTCGCGGATGCCGCCCAGGTCTTCCAGGGCGACCCCGCGTCCGGTGCGTTCGGCATCGGCCACCACCGTCTTGGCGATGGTGTGGTTGACATGCGCGGCGTGCCGGGCCTCCCGCCGCGCCCGCACCTTCAATTTGCGTTTGGCGGACTTGCTGCCCTTGGCCTGCAGTTGGGCCCGCACCCTGGCCATCCGGCGCCGGTACCTCTCCAGCCCCCGCCCCTGATGGTCGGTGCCGTCGCTGGTGGTGGCCAGGTTGGCGATCCCCCGGTCCACCCCGATCCAGTCGGCCGGGTCGGCGTTCAGCGGCGCTTCGGAAATGTCGCAGGTCGCGACCAGGAACCACTTCCCGCCCCGGCACACCAGGTCCGACTCGCCCCGCCGATGCCCGGCAAGGGTCTTCAACTGGCCGGGCTCGCCGGTGAAGGGCACGCCTTTCAACCGGCCCGCCACGGTCCAGATCGACACGGTCCGCGCGTCCATCTGCCACGACAGGCACCGGTCGTCGAACGGCTGCGCAGCGTCCGGCCGGAACCGGATCGGCCTGCTCCCGGCCTTGGCCCGGCGCGGGGAGCCCTCCTTGCCGAGCCGCCCGGCACGGATCTGGCCGCGCAGGGTGGCGTAGGCGTCGGCCACGCGTTTGATCACGTGCTGGGCGGCCTGCGCCCCCAGCCCGGCGGCCTTCAACTCGCCGTAGGTAAGGCGGCGCAGGTCGAACACCCGGCCTGTCAGGCCGAACTCCTCGAACGCCACCCGCGACACCCGGTTCGCGCCCTTGTTGACCACGTCCAGAGTCGCCGCCAGTGCCGACGCCTGCTCCGGCGTCGGCAGCAGCTTCACCTGGACCACGATCTTCACACCCGCGACCGTAGCGGTAGGTGCCGACAAAATCACTCAACGCGAACACGATCATGAAAGGCGGCCGATGACCGGAAGGTCCCGCACACCACATCAGGAGGCGCTCCGCCCCCGGAGAACCGGAAGCGAATCCTCCCGGCCCTAAGGATCGGGGCTTCTCGCTAGAAGCCTGCTGAACTTTCTCCGCCTGGTGGGCATCCCAACGAAACAGACTGATGCCCACGTGGCGCGGGCCGGACCCGATACACCCGGCCCGATGGTTTACTGGGGTCGCGTTGGCGCAGAGGGGGGACCGTTCGGCGCGCTCGGCCCTCGTGCTCCCACTTGCAGGCACTATCCGCACTGAGAAGGAGTAAGGCGGCATGAGCATGGGCCACGAGGTTCGTTATCGCGTGCGCGGCGGCCGGCGGCTGCACGGCACCGTATTCGTCCAGGGCGCCAAGAACGCGGTCCTGCCGATGATCGGCGCCTCGCTGATGGCCTGCAAGGGCCGGACCGTCCTGCGCAACGTCCCGATCATCGAGGACGTCCGGCGCGCCGTGGAGCTCGCGCGGGCGGTGGGGGCGAAGGCGGAGCTGCACGAGACCGAGCGCACCCTGGTGATCGACGCGTCGTCGCTGAGCAGCCCGGTGCTGCCCGCCGACATCGCGTCCCGGTTCCGCGGCTCGTTCCTCTTCGTCCCCGCGCTGCTGCACCGGCTCGGCGAGGCGGTCATCGAGGGCGTCGGCGGCTGCAACCTCGGCAGCCGCAACCTCGACTTCCACTACAACGGCTTCAAGCGGATGGGCGCCACGGTCACCGAGCACGTGGCCGACAACGGCGACGGCATCATCCACATCAAGGCCGGCGACCTGCGCGGCGGGACGCTCTACTGCGACACCCCCTCGCACACCGGCACCGAGAACCTGATCATGGCGGCGGCGCTCGCCCGCGGCACCACGCTGATCAAGAACGCGGCGCTGGAGCCCGAGGTGCTCGACAACATCGCGATCCTGCAGGCGATGGGCGCCCGGATCAGCGGCGGCGGCACCGGGTTCGTCACCGTCGAGGGCGTGGACGAGCTGACCGCCGTCGAGCACACCGTGATGCCCGACCGGATCGACGCGGGCGTGTTCGTGATGGCCGCCGCGATCACCGGCGGCGACCTGAACCTCGTCGGCGCCACGCTGGAGCACCTCGGCGTCGCGGCCGACAAGCTGGAGCAGATGGGCCTGGAGTTCCACCAGCAGGGCGCGGTCCTGCAGGTCCGCCGCGACCGGACGCTGCGCCCGATCAACGTCATCACCGACGAGTACCCCGGCTTCGCCACCGACCTGCAGTCGCCGATCATGGCGCTGTCCTGCCTCGCCGAGGGGCCGTCCTACATCTACGAGCGGATCTTCGACGGCCGGTTCAAGCTGGCCGACGAGCTGGGCAAGATGGGCGCCGACATCGAGGTGGACGGCAACCGGGCCAAGGTGAACGGGCCGCGCGGCCTGCGCGGCGCCGAGGTCGAGGCCCACGACCTGCGCTGCGGCAGCGCGCTCATCCTCGCCGGCCTCGCCGCCGAGGGCGAGACCACGATCACCTCGGGCTACTACCTGGACCGCGGCCACGCCCACACCGCCGAGCGCCTCTCGCAGCTCGGCGCCGAGATCGTCCGCGAGGCCGACTAGCCCTCCCGCAGTACCGCGGCCGCGCGCCCCGAGGCGCCGTCCGAGCGAGCCGCTCGGACGGCGCCTCGGGTGCTCGTGGGGGCGGTTCTCGGCGTGGACGGCTGAATCGGCCGAATGTGGCCCCGTTCTGACCAACTCCGGAGTAGCCCCTGACGGGTCGTGTAACGGACAGCCGGGAAATCCATCAGCGGTAAGTGATCACACGATCACGGATTGCTGCGCGCTCGCGTCCCGGGCCGTCCGGCCAGGTCGCACTGAGCTGGGAAGAAACCAGTGGAACGGTCCCGTTCGGACGGACCGTAATCCGGTAGAAAATCACCGGCCCGGATGATCGGCCCGGCCGTAACGGATCACTCGTCTTTCCGGCCCGATCGGCATCGGGACGGACGGGTTTCGGCCTTGCGTAAACCAAACCCGCTCCGTACGGGTCTTCCCAGTGCGCAACAGCGTCAGAACGGCCGTCCGCGGATGATTTCGGGTCTTGTTTTTCAACTTCGGACGACCGAAGATGCAGGATCATGACTGGCCGAATGGTGACAAATTACTGACTAGGGGGTCGCGTAGGTTACTTTTTCGCAGCACTCTTGATTCGATTTCGGGTCTGAGCGTCACACAACGGCGTCCTGACCCGATCTGCCCACGAGGCAGTGAAGAGCGGTGCTGGGTCAGAAGGCAGGGGCTACATGCCATGAGTCAACGGTTGGGCGGAGCGTGCGCGAACGCGTGGTCGGGGCCGGACCCCCGCCGAGAGGATGGACCGGAAGCGAGCGATCATCGATGACGGCCGCACGAACGGGGTCGGTCACCCCCGACCTCACGATCGGCGTCGTGGGCCCCCATGACCTGGTCGAAAGGGTCATGCTGATGGGCCACGGCCCCACGCCGGTACCGAGCCGGCTGGTGGCCGCCGCCTACCGAGACGAGCAGGAGGCCGCCGACAAGGTCGTGCGGCTGGGATCGGGCGTGGACGTGTGCCTGTTCGCCAGTCCCGTCCCATACGACTTCGCGCGAAAAGCGGGCGTCCTCACCATGCCCGCCACCTACGTCCCGCTGAACGGCGCCGCGCTGCAAGGAGCGTTACTGCGGGCCTCACTGGACGAGCGCTTCGACCCGTCCAGGGTGAGCATCGACGTGCTCGGCCGCGCCGAGGTCGAGGAGGCGTACTCCGAGATCAGCCTGGGCACCGAGCAGGTCCACCTCCGCGAGGAGTCCGCGGGTCCTGGCACGCTCGCCGCCTTCCATGAGCGGCTGTGGCGGCGCGGCGCGACGACCGTCGCGATGACCTGCGTACACGCCACCGCGGAACGGATGGAGATGGCCGGCGTGCCGACCATCCGGGTCCGTCCGACCGGGGCTGCCATCCGCAGTTCCCTGCAGACCGCCGCGCTGCTCGGCGCGCACCACCGCCTGGAGGAGTCCCAGCTCGTCGTCGTGCTGGTGGACGTCCCCACCCTCCGCGAGACGCCCCGCCGCGTCACCCCGCGCTACTGGCGGGACGAGCTGAAACTCGCCCTCCACCGCGTCCTCCTGCAGGAGGCGCACCGGATGAACGCGTCCGTCTGGCCGCTGGACGACCACAGCTACCTCGTCATCGCGACCCGCGGCTCCGTCACCACGTCCACCGAGGGGTTCCGGACGCCCCCGTTCGTCGAACGCGTCCGCGAGGAGCTCGGCCTCGCCATCGAGGTCGGCATCGGCATGGGCCGCACCGCGCACGAGGCGGAGAACCACGCCCGCGCCGCCCTCGCCCGTTCCCAGAGCTCCCAGCGCGCGCAGGGCTTCGCGCTCGACCGCGACGGCCGGGCCCTCGTCCCCGCGCCGCGCACCCCGCCGCGCACGCAGCCGCAGGCCAAGCCCAAGGGCCTGGAGATCCTCGCGCGGCTCGCCGACAAGCTCGGCGACCAGGAGCAGCCGCTGATCGTGGACGCGGAGAACGCCGGCAAGATGCTCGGCGTCACCCCGCGCACCGCCCGCCGCCTCCTGCGCACCCTCGTCGAGGAGGGCCTCGCCTGGCCGCTGCCCCCGAACCGGACGCCGCAGCCCGGCCGTCCGCGCCAGCTCTACCGCCTGATCGTCGAGAAGCTCGGCCCCACGGCCAAGACAAGCTGACGAGGGCGACGCGGCATGCCCCCGGACGCGACCCGCGTCCGGGGGCATGCCCAACCGTTCGGTAGCGGCCGTTCGAGGCGGCCGTTCAGTTGCGGTGCGGGAAGGACTTGGCGACGGCGAGGAACGCGTCGTTCTCCTCCGGGGAGCCGATCGAGACGCGGGCGCCCTCACCGGCGAACGGGCGGACGCTTACCCCCTGCGCGTCGCAGGCCTCGGAGAACTCCATCGTCCGGGCGCCGAGGCGCAGCCAGACGAAGTTGGCCTCGGTGGGGGGGACCGTCCAGCCGTCGGCGATCAGGGCGTCGCGGACGCGGTCGCGCTCCTTCACCGTCCCCTCGACGCGCTCCAGCAGCTCGTCCGTGGCCGCCAGGGACGCGACGCCCGCGGCCTGCGCGACCGAGTTCACGCTGAACGGCAGGAACGTCTTGCGGATCGCCCCCGCCACCAGCGGGTGCGCGACGAGGAACCCGATCCGGAGGCCGGCGAGCCCGTACGCCTTGGAGAACGTCCGCAGGATCGCCAGGTTCGGGCGGTCGCCGTAGAGGGTGAGGCCGTCCGGGACGCCGTCGTCGCGGATGTACTCGCGGTACGCCTCGTCCAGCACCACCAGGCAGTCGGACGGGACGCGGTCCAGGAACGCCTCGATCTCCGCCCGCCGGACGACCGTGCCCGTCGGGTTGTTCGGGTTGCAGACGAAGATCAGCCGCGTCCGGGGGGTGATCGCCGCGGCCATCGCGGACAGGTCGTGCGTCTCGTCCCGCAGCGGCACCTGCACGGCCGTCGCGCCTGAGAGCGACACCAGCAGCGGGTACGCCTCGAACGACCGCCACGCGTACACGACCTCCGCGCCCGGCTCGGCGACCGCCTCCAGCAGCATCTGCGTCATGCCCACCGAGCCGCAGCCGACCGCCACATGGTCGGCGGGGACGCCGTGGAACTCCGCGATCGCCTCGGTCAACGCGGTCGCGTTGTTGTCCGGGTACCGGTTGACGTTCCGCGCCGCCTCGCCGATCGCGTCCACGACCGACGGGAGCGGGCCGTGCGGCGACTCGTTCGACGACAGCTTGAACGAGCGGCCCTCGGGCGACACCACGACCTTGCCGGGCTTGTAGGCCACGAACCGGTCGAGGACGGAGCGGAAGCGCGGAGTGGTTGCCTCGGACACCGTTGTCCTCCAGTTTGCGGATGCGCAGGGGGTTGATGATCCCTGGCCGGGGTGATGATCCCCAGCCTATGCAGCGTCCCGCATCATCCAGCAAACCGCCACGATCCGGACGAACTCCCAGTCCCGGGTATCATCCGGCCACCAGCCGCGGTTGAAGGCGTTCTCGGCGAACTCATGCAGGTAGCCCATCAACTCGTCCTCGCCGGGCGGGCGGCCGGGCGCGCCGAGCTCCTCTCGCAGGCCCGCCACATGCTGGTCGACGGCCGCCGCCAGCCCCGGCGACCCGGCCATCTCCGCGACACCGGCGTCCCCGATGTCCCGCACGAGCAGGCTGAGCATTTCGGACGACTCACCGTTCATAGCCAGCGAAAATAGCAACCGTCCCGCCATGCCCGCGACATCACCCCAGCTCACCGCCCCCGGTCACGGGGAGCCTACTCACGGGCCGAGATCGCGGCCGCGGGGGGACGGCCGGAGCATCGGCGGGCGCAGTTGCTCGGCGTCCCCGCGCCGGTACAGCCGCGCCGGACGGCCGCCGTCGCGGGTCGTCGTCTGCTCGGTCGGGATGAGGAACCGGTCGGCCCCGGTGACCTTCCGGTGGAAGTTCCGCGGGTCGAGGCTCGTCCCCCAAACGATCTCGTAGACCCGGCGCAGCTCCGCGACGGTAAATTCCGGTGGGCAGAAAGCGGCGGCCAGCGAGGTGTACTCCAGCTTCGCCCGCGCCCGCTCCATGCCGTCGCACAGGATCCGCCGATGGTCGAACGCCGCCCTGTCCTGGTGGACGAGATCGTCCACGGCCGTCCACAGCACCTGCGCGCGGCTGGACGCCGGAAGATCAGGCGCCAACCCCAGATACGCGACGCTCACGACCCGCTGCCGAGGGTCACGATCGGGATACCCGTATGTGGCGAGCTGCTCCAGATGGATCCGGACGTCCGCCAGCCCCGCCCGTTCCGCCATCAGCCGCGACGCAGCAGCCGGAAGGTCCTCGTCAAGCTGGATGAACCCGCCCGGCAGCGACCAGGCGCCGAGGTACGGGTCCCGGTCGCGGCGCCACCGCAGCGCGCACAGCCGCTGCTCCCGCACGGTGAGCACGACAAGATCGACAGAGACGGCGAGCCGCGGGACGGACATGCGGGAAGTCTATTGGGGGACGGCCCTCGCGCCCCGTGGACATGAGAAGGCCCGGCGCCAAGGCCGGGCCTATCCATGCGACGACCAGGATCAGTCGTCTTCCTTCTTCTTTTCGGCGGCGTCCTTGGGGGCCTCCACCGGCACCGTCGCGGGGACGGTCGTGGTGTGGCCGTTCTGGGAGTTGCCGTCCGCGACGTTCAGGTTGCCCAGGAGCTGGCGGGCGACGCCGAGGCCGGTGCCGCCGAGCGTCAGCGCCTTGGCGAGCATGTCCTCGATGCCCTGGGCCCCGTTCAGCACGACCATGTTGTCGACGTTGCCGAACACGCCCGCGCCGGCCTCGACGATCTGCGGCCACTGCTCGGCGAGCTGCTGCGCGATGACGGCGTCGGTGTTCTTGGCGAGCGCCTCCGCCCGGGCCTTGATCGCCTCCGCCTCGGCGAGGCCCTTCTGACGGGTCGCGTGGGCTTCGGCGTCACCGCGCAGCCGGGTCGCCTCCGCCTCCCGCTGCGCCCGCAGCTGGATCTCGGTCGCCGCCGCCTGGGCCTGCGCGATCCGCTCCTCACGCTCGGCCTCGGCCAGCTTGACCTGCTCGTACGCCTTGGCGTCCGCGGGCTTGCGGATCTCGCTCTCCAGCCGCTTCTCGGTCCGCTCGGCCTCCAGCTCGGCGTTGCGGGTCTCCCGGGTGATGACCTCCTGGCGGGCCTGCTGCTCGGCCTGCTTCACCTGGCCGTCGTACTCGGCCTTCTTGATCTGGGTGTCGCGGATGACCGCCGCGTTCTCCCGCTCGGTCTCCTGCTCCCGGACGGTCGCCTCCTGATTCCGCTCGGCCTCGGCGATCCGGGCGGCGGCGGCGACCCGGGCCGCGTGCGGGCGCCCGAGGTTGCGGATGTAGCCGGTCTCGTCGTCGATCTCCTGTATCTGCAGCGAGTCCACGATGAGGCCGAGCTTGCTCATCTCGTCCGCCGCCGACCCGCGGGTCTCGGACGTGAGCCGCTCCCGGTTGAGGATGAGGTCCTCGACGGTGAGGTTGCCGATGATCGACCGGAGATGGCCGGTGAACAGCTCGTGGATGGCGCCGTCCATCGACTTCTGCTGCTCCAGGAAGCGGCGCGCTGCGTTGGCGATCGAGACGAAGTCGTCCCCGACCTTGTAGATGACCACGCCGCGGACCTTCACCGGGATGCCCTGCTGCGTCACGCAGTTCACTTCGAGGTTGGACGCGCGGCTGTCCAGCCGCAGCCGCCGGGACGTCTGGAAGCCGGGCATGACCGCGGTGCCCTTACCCGTCACGATCTTGAACCCGAGGCTGTCCACGCCGTCGATCGGCTTGGACCTGGCGCCGAGCCCGGAGATGATCAGCGCCTCGTTCGGCTCCGCGACCCGCCAGATGAGCTTGAACAAGATGATCAACACGAGAAGTGCGACGACGGCTGCGATCGCAACGACAAGCACGGGCATACGGCCTCCTCTTCGGTTGTGAGCGGCCGGCCCCCGAAGCCAGGCACGTCCGCGTTTCCCAATAGACGCAACGGACGACCATCCGGTTCGCCCCTGGATACGCCTCATTCTGGGACAACGCCCCAGAGACCCCTCCCGGCAGCGGGGCCCCTGCTACCCCCCGAACGCGGCCGCCACGTACACCGTGCGCGGCGGGTGATACTCGACCACGACGACGATCGTCCCGACGCCGATCTCGTCACGCGGATCGACGGGATGCGCGTAGAACGCCTCGACCCCGCCGCGGACCGGGATCATCACCTCCCCGACCGTCCCGGGAGCGACCCTGCCGGTCACCCGGCCCTCCTTACCGATCAACGACACTCCCTGGTCCAACGGCCCGGAGCCACTCCCCGCGCAACGTAAACCGAACGCTATCCGCAACAACCGCCATATGCACCGGGAGGAGGGGCTACGGCAGGATCTTGGTGGCGTGGGCGCGGGAGGCTCGGGCCAGGCGTTCGGCTTCGGCGCGGGTGGCGGTGGGGCCGTAGAGGGTGATGGTGGCCAGGTAGTGGCGGCCGCGGAAGACGACGTACCAGGTGCGGGTGTGGGCGGCGCCGCTGACGGTGGCGACGCCGACGGTGCGGGAGCCCTCGCCGATCTCGCCCTTCGGGGTCTCGACGACGCGGTGGTCGGCGCGGTGGGAGCCGACCCTGGTGCGGAACGTCAGGCAGTCGGGGGGGACGCGGGCGTTGACCTGCTTCTCGGCGTCCGCGGCGGGCATGCCCATCAGCGTCTCGGTGACGGTCATGCCCTTCTTGGCGAACGTGACGAGGGCCGCGGGGACGTCTGTGTCGACGGTGCCGCCGGGACGGCTCGTCCCGCACTGGGGCTTGTCGAGGACGGTGTCCCGCTGGAGCCTGGCGGCGTTCTGGACGGCCTTGAGCGTCCCGTACTCCCCGGCGTCCGGCTCGCTCGCGCGGCGGTAGCCGGGGACGTGCACAAGGAGCGCCTGGCGTAGTTCGTCGGCGGTGTAGCCGACGCCCGCGATCTCGGCGGGGGCGGTGCCGTGGACGGGACGGGCGCGTTCACCGCCGCCGCCGCACGCGGTGGCGGCGGCCGTCGACAGCAGCACGATCGGGAGGAGCCTCTGCGCCATGGCGGTGACCCTAAGCGCAGAAGGGGCGAGTCGCCGCGGACGACACGCGTTCGGGACGAAACGCCCCCGAGTCACCCTTGTTCGGCGCGGTCGTTGTACTCGGCGGCGTACTCCTGGCCGGACATCTTCTGGATCGTCTCGACGATCTCGTCGGCGATGGCGCGGCGGGCCTTGGCGGGCGGCAGGTCGCGGTAGTGGGAGAAGTCCATCGGCGGCCCGATGCGGACGGTGGGGCGGGGGCCGAACACGCGCGGCAGGGACGCGCCGATGGGCTGGATCTTCTCGGTGCCCTCCAGCGCGACGGGCAGGACGCGGGCGCCGGACTCCAGGACGAGCCAGCCGATGCCGGTGCGGGCGCGGTAGAGCCGTCCGTCCGGGGAGCGGGTGCCCTCCGGGTAGATCGCGAACGCGCCGGCGTTCTCCAGGACCTCTGCGGCCTGCTCAAGGGCGCCCATCGCGGCGCGCCTGGCGCCGCGCCGGACGGGCACGTGCCCGAGGTTGGTGAGGAACCAGCGGACGAAGCTCTTCTTGAGCCCGCCGCCCTCGAAGTAGGCGGCCTTGGCGATGTAGGTGACGGGACGCGGGACGGCGAGGGGGATGATGAAGCTGTCGATGAACGACAGGTGGTTGCTCGCCACGATCAGCGGCCCGTAGCTCGGCACGTTCTCGCCACCGACGACGCGGGGGCGGAAAAGCAGCCAGAGGATCGGACGCACCACGCGCGTCATGAACGTGTAGAACACCCGGCCCTCCCGAATTCGCCCACCGCCACTGTAACGTCTGCGCCGATCCGCCCCCGGGTCAGCGGCCGCCTTTCAACGCGCGGGACCGGTCAGGAATTGGCCATCCGCAGGTCAAGCATGCCGCCCAGGGACTTATCCGCCATTCCTTACTATGTAGTAAGTTTCGCTTGAGTAAGTTATTGTGACGTTTCCCGGATGTCCCGGGACGCGGCGGGACGCTCCGGATGGTCCCGTCGGGTAGTGTCTAGAGCAGGTACGGGGCGGGCCGTCCGGGCGTGTTACGGTCCGGGGCGCCACCGGGCGACCTGGTCCTTTTCCCGGGAAGAGCTTGGAATGCGGGCACGGGTGCGCAATCCTGAGGAGTCACCTGAGATGGCCGGGTACCGCCGGAGTGGGGCGTGAGGTGACCATGGACTTCGACATCAACCTGATGCGCGACGACCGCTGCACCCTCGTACGTGTGCACGGGGACATCGACGTGGTGTCCCGTACGCGCTTCGAGGAGGCGCTGTTCGAGGTCGTGGACTCCGGCGAGCCCATGGTCGTGGACATGCGCGAGGTCACGTTCTGCGACTCGACGGGCCTGAACGCGATCGTCGCCGCCAACCGCCGCGCCACCGAGCGCGGCACCGTCGTCGCGCTGGTCGCGCTGCCGCCGCGGGTCCAGCGGGTCTTCCACATCACCGGGATCGACAAGTTCATCCCGATCTACGACACGCTCCGCGAGGCGCTGAGCGCGCTCCCGTCCACCACCACCCGCTCCTGACCCGCCGTCTCAGCTGCAGCCCTCGAACTGGGGGACGCCGGTGTTCAGCTTGAGGCCCGACTTGCCGAACCACTTGGTCAGCAGGCGCTGCGCCGTGCCGTCCTGGTACATGCGGGTGATGGCGCGGTTGACCTCCTCGCAGCCTTTCAGGTCGCCCTTCTTGAGGCCGACGCCGTACTTCTCGTCCGTGAACGGCGCGTTGATCATCCGTCCGGGGCGGCCGGCGGCGAACCCGGCGAGGATGAGGTCGTCGGTCGAGACGGCGTCGAGGCGGCCCGCGGCGAGAGCGTCCATGCAGGCCCCGTAGGTGTTCACGGTGACCGGCTGCGCGGCGACCTTGCGCTCCTCGATGACGCGGCGCCACGAGTTGGAGCCGGTCACCTCACAGATCCGCTTGCCCTTCAGGTCCCGCACGTCGTTGATCGCGGCGGCGTCGGCGCGGACGAAGGTGTCCTGGTGGGCGACGTAGTACGGGCCGCCGAACGTGACGTCCATCTTGCGCTTGGCGGTGATCGAGTACGTCGCGACGATCATGTCGACGGTGCCCTTGGCGAGGGCCTCCTCCCGGACGGACGAGTTCGTCGTCCTGAAGGTGATGCGGTTCTTCGGCACGCCCAATTCGGCCGCGATGTAGGTGGCGACGTCGACGTCGAAGCCCTCGTACGTCCCGTCCGGGCGTTTGACGCCGAGGGCCGGCTGGTCCTCCTTCACGCCGATGACTAGGGACTCCTTGTGGGACATGCTCTCCTTCTCCGAGCCGCCGAGGCCGCAGCCCGACAGCGCGGCCGCGGCGACCAGGGCGGCGGCGGCGGCCCGGTGAGGCCGGGGGGTGGCGCGCATGTTCGTCTCCTTCACCGGAACTCGGCCAGCCGGGGACGGACCCCCGCGAAGATCAGCAGGGCGATCACGGCGGCGCCGCCGGCCGGGACGGCCTTCCAGCCGCGCAGGCCGCCGTCCGCGTCCTCGATCTCCTTGTCGAAGGACTTCTGGTGGACGGCCGTCAGCTCGCCCAGCGCCTTGTCGTAGGCGCCGAAGTCGCGGATCGCGCCGGACGTGCGCCCCATCCGCATGTCGATGGCGCCCGCCCGGTTCCCGGACGACGCGAGCCGCCGCATCTCCGCGTCGTTGCGCAGGACGGTCCGGTACGCGTCGAGCGTCCGCTGCAACGCCTCCGCTTCGCGGCCCTTCTCCATGCGGCGGGCCTCGTCCCCGAAGAAGCCGAGGAACGGGACGGCCTTCTGGCCGGGCTTGTACGGGCCCAGCTTCTGCTCAAGGCCCGCGTAGTAGTTCTCCAGGTTCACGGGCTTGTCGCCGATGTCCGGCTGGATGACCGACAGCGACTTGTCGAGATAGGTCTGCTCGTAGGTGTCGGCGCGTCCGGGGTCGAGGAGGTAGCGGCTCTCGTCGGCGAACGCGCTGTGGCTGATCGCGCGGGCCCTGGACAGCTGCAGGATCGAGTCGAAGCCGTCCTCCTTGGCCTTCTTGATGTGCCCGGCCTGCGCCGTCAGGAGGGCCGCGCCGACGCCGGTGAGCGCGAGCGCGGCGAGCGTCGCGAGCACCAGCGCCGGGTTGAGGACGCGGCGGAACGTCCGCGCCAGGTAGAGCTGCGTCGCGACCAGGAACAGCAGGACGATCAGGCCCGTGACCGCGACCCAGGTGCGGCCCGCGAGGACCGCCGAGCGCTTCGTCTCGTACGACTGCCGGACGTGCGCGCCCGTGTCGAGCGTGATGTTGTACGCCTTGGGCAGCAGTTGCAACCTCATCAGGTCGGTCGCCTGGCGGTAGGCCTCGATGACGTCCGGCGGGAGCTGGCCCGGCGCGTGCGCGGCCTGCTCGTCCAGCTTCATGGCCTGGCCGACGAGCCGCTCGTACTTGCCGAGGCCGTCGAGGACCTCCTGGACGGTCCGCCGCAGCGCCGGGTCGCGTCCGGCGAGCTGCGCGGCCATCACGGCGGCGGCGTCCGCCTCCGCGCGGCGCTGCTCGTAGACGCGCAGCGATTCGGCGTAGCCGATGCCGAGGCTGTGCTCGCGGCCGATCAGGAGGATGTTGGACACCTGCGCGTCCATGTCGCTGAGCGCGAAGTACAGCGTGCTGGTCGCGACGACCTGCGGGCCCGCGTCGTGCCCGATCGTCTGGACGGAGTCGCGCGCGTTCCCGATCGCGACGTTCAGGACGATCAGCAGCGCGAGGATGGCGGCCAGGCACAGCGCGACGTGCGTGCCGATGCGGCCGGGGATCGTCCTGAGCCACCGCCCGCGGACGAACGTCGCCAGGCGTCCCTTGCGCGCCGGTGGGTCGGAGTCGACCGGCAGCGGCGGCACGGGCGACGGCGGCGGGACCGGCCGCGGGGCGGGCGGACGG
>NZ_SMKT01000194.1 GCF_004348735.1 Actinomadura sp. KC06 | reverse complement strand
AGCGTCTCATGAGCCAGGCCGTCGACCTCGCGGCGCTCACGTCCGGCGGGTCGCGCGAGGAACGCATGGAGGACCTGGAGTCCCTGCGCGAGAACTTTCCAGGCTGGAGGTTCGACCTGAGCGACGTACGACCGCTCTACCGCGCACAGCGCAAGTATCTCGACTACTACGAGCGGCCCGCCACGATCACCGAGGTGCGCGGCAACGACCCAAACGAGGTGGCCCTGCTGCTCCTGCGCATCCCGCGGGCCGAGGCGGGCCTGGACGAGGGGCAGTGACCGTGGGCACCGACGTGCCGCGACCGATCCCGGACGGCATCAGCTACTGGCACGGCGAGGCGACCGGCTCCTGGTGGGCGATCGTGCCGGGCTGGGACGGACCGCGTCTGCAGGCCGACGCTGAGCGCGACCTGGGCATGCGGTGCCCTCGTCGCGCCCTCCAAGTCCGGGGCGCACGCGGTGCTGATGTTCCGCCCCGACGTTCTGCGGTGGCGGCAGTGGGAGACCAAGTACGCCTACGAGACCCACCACGGTTTCGGCGTCGGCGTGTTCGACATCACGGCCGACCCGGAGGTGAAGGTGCCCCTCACCGCCCTCACCGGGCAGCTGATCCCGTACTCGGTACAGAAGGCCGCCATAGAGGCGCAGGTGCGGATCGCCCGCCTCTACCGGTACGGCGGGATGGGCGCGATCGGCGCCGACATCAACTCTCAGGGTGTCGCCCACAACGACCCGGACTGGAGCGCCGTCCCGCCCTACAACCGCTTTGCCCGCTGCCACCGCCGCTACGGCCCGGACGAGCCGTGGTTGGGGAACCCCCTCGTCGCGCAGACGCTGAACGACGGTGACCTGTTCGACGTCGCCAACCTCATCTCCGCGCGCCTGGACGACCCGAAGGCGGACAAGGAGCTGTTCGCCCCGACCGGCCACCACGGCGGCATCCGCAACGACCAGTTCTGGGTCACCGGCAACATGCTCGACGCCGTCCTCGGCTACCGCCGGGTCCCCACCGGGAAGGCGGGCGACCATGACGGGGTCGTCACCACCTACGAGACCACCGCGCTGCACGATGTCGAGTACCGCGAGTGGGTGTGACATGGGCGTGAGCGACGAGCACCGCCGGGACGGCGAGCAGAGCCGCGAGGAGCGGCTGCTGCACATCCTCTACTACTCCACGTGGTTCACCCCGATGTGGGTCCTGCCCATGTGGCGCAGCTACGCCGGGGCCAGGCCCTGGTTCGGCCCCTGGCTCAAGCGGAGGCTCACCGGCTGCCGGATCCTCGGCCGCCGCCCCTAGACCCCGTGGCCCCGGACCAGCCGGCGCGCGTCCGGGGCCACGGTACCAACCATGAGGCGCGCCAGGAGGTCGCTGATGACCATCACTCTGGAGTCCGAGCGGACTAGGCGGGCCGTGCCCGGCATGGTCTGGCTCGACCTGACCCGCAAGTGCCAGCTCGGGTGCAGCCACTGCTTCAACGAGTCCGGCCCTGCTGGCGAGCACGGCACCATGACCCGCGACGACTGGGTCCGCGTCCTGGACCAGGCCGCGGCCTGCGGCATCCGGCGCATCCAGCTCATCGGCGGCGAGCCCACGATGCACCCGGACGCCGCCCACCTGGCCGAGTACGCCCTGACGCTCGGGCTGGACGTTGAGGTGTTCTCCAACCTCGTCCACGTCACGGCCCGCTGGTGGGACCTGTTCCAGCGCGACGGGATCTCGGTGGCGACGTCGTACTACTCCGACGACCCCGCCGAGCACAATACGATCACCGGGCGGCCGAGTCACCGCCTCACCCGGGCGAACATCGTCCGCGCCGTCCAGCTCGGCGTCCCCCTGCGCGCCGGCATCATCGAAACCCGGAGCGGGCAGCGTGTCGCGCAGGCGCGCCGCGACCTGGAGGCCATCGGCGTCACCCGCATCCGCGTCGACCGGGTCCGCCGGATCGACCGGGCCGCCGAAGGGCAGCCCACCAGGACGTCCGAATTGTGCGGACGCTGCGGCGACGGCCGCGCTTCCGTCGGACCGACCGGCGATGTCTCGCCGTGCGCCATGGCCTCCTGGATGAGCGTGGGCAACGTCCGGGAGGCATCCTTGGCCGATATCGTCTCCGGCACCACCATGGCCCAGGCCGTCGCGTCCATCACCGCCGCACCCAGGGGCCGGTGGTTGCGAGCCTGATCAGGAGTGCAGCCCCGGCACGCCGAGCAGCGGGTGCACCCCGAAGAAGTGAAAGGCTGACCCATGACCGGTCTTCCCGGACCAGAACTCGCCGCGCTGATCCGCCCGTACACCGGCGACGTGCTCGCCGTCCGACATGTCGAGGCCAGCTCGGATCTGACGGCCCTGGTCACCGGCGAGAAGGGCGCGTGGTTCGTCAAGGCGGTCCACAACCGCCCCGGCG
The DNA here is from genome assembly GCF_004348735.1 of Actinomadura sp. KC06. Lineage (GTDB taxonomy): Bacteria > Actinomycetota > Actinomycetes > Streptosporangiales > Streptosporangiaceae > Spirillospora. The sequence continues at coordinate 11,613 of NZ_SMKT01000194.1, read as the reverse complement.
GACGGCGCGACTCCCTGGTCCGGGAAGCCGCCGTCAACCCGCACGTGCAACCCATCTCCCCGGCCCTCCACTGGCAAGCCGAGAGCCCCGAATGGCTCGCGCTCGGGTTCGAGGCCGTCGACGGCCGCCACGCCGACCTCGCCCCCGGTTCCCCTGACCTACCGGTCGTCGTCGACGTCCTCGCCCGCATTGCCGCGCTCCCACGCCCCGACATCGCCGGCGACTGGCTTGAGACGCGCTGGGACCGGTACACCGACCGGCCCGACCTACTCCGCGGCGACGCCCTGCTCTACACCGACATCCACCCCTCGAACATCCTCATCGGTGATCGAGTGTGGGCGGTCGACTGGGCGTGGCCCACACGTGGCGCCGCGTTCATCGACCCGGCGCTCCTGGTGCTCCAGCTCGTCGCGGCCGGACACGCCCCCGAGGACGCGGAAACCTGGGCGTCCACCTGCCCTGGGTGGCGGGACGCCGACCCCAAAGCGATCGACGCATTCGCCGACGCCAACGCGTCCATGTACGAAACGCTCGCCAACCGGCGGCCGGACGCCACGTGGCTCGGCGCGATGGCCGCGGCCACCCGCACCTGGGCACGCCATCGAGTAGGCGCAACCCGCGATCATTCCTAGATTCGCTCCGGCCGCCGCCAATGGTCAGTCCGGCTCGACGACGAAGCTCCCCTTGGAGGCGAGCGTCACAATCAGGCCCCCGGTCGCGCAGCCCCTCGATCGCACGCCGCGCCGTCCCGACAGCGACGCCGTAGTCGTCGGCCAGCTCCCGCTCGCCGGGCAGCCGGGCACCGGGACGCAGCGCTTCGGCCTGCCGGGTTGATGCCGGGGTCCCGCTCCCCTCATTGTCGGTGCCGCTCGGCGAGGATCGCGCCCCCGCTGGCGGGACGACGAGATCGCCTCACTGGACTGACATGTCCCCCTATGGGAGACATATCCGCTATTGCGAAATCGGCTGCTTCAACACGTTTGACCATTTTGGTTGTTGCTCACCGAGCCGGGTGAAATGGCCTTCCAGTGCACCTGCATGTGCACTTATCGAGGTTGATTTCCCGTGCCCCCGGTTATCGCGCTAGTCTCCGGACCAGCCCGCCGAATGAATCGCCTTGACGCCGGCGCAAGGTGGCCATCATCTGCGCGGGCCGACCGGCCGCCCCCCAGGCCGGGGCAGGAGGGCGCGTCATGGACGAGCCCGAGGAAAGGAAGGCCGTCGACAACGGACGGTGCAGGGTGATCTCCATAGTGCTTGAGCTGGCAAGGCTCGGCCTCGGGGTCATCCCCATCGTCCTGATGCTCTTGTGACGGCTGGCGGCACTTAGTGGCCGCGGGGCCTGGTACCCGCTGGTCCCGTCAGACTGCGCGCGGTACCAGGCCCCGCGGGCCGCTAGAGGCCGCCAACCGTCACCGCGTGAAGACGAGGGCCGCGACCCATGCGCCGTGTCTGGCCAGTTCCAGCAGCACGCAGGTCATCCAGCATCGTCCACCGCCGCGGCCGACGGCTTCCCTTTCCTCGGGCTCGTCCATGACGTGCCCCTCCTGCTCCGGCCTGGGGGGCGGCCGGTCGGCCCACGCAGATGAAAACCACCTTGCGCCGGCGCCAAGGCGATTCATGCGGCGGACCGGTCCGGAGACTAGCGCGATAACCGGGGGCGCGGGAAATCAACCCCGATAAGTGCACGTGCAGATGCAATCGAAAGGCATTTCACCCGGTCTGGCAAGCAGCGGCCAAAAGTGGTAATACCCGCCGAATTAGCCGATTTCGCAATAGTGGATACGTCCCCCATAGGGGACATGAGGGAGCAGACCCCGGCATCAACCCGCTAGATCGGTGCCAGAGCCCCCGCCCACCTACGTCCCGGCGCGCGGCAGCCCGGCGAGCGGGAGCTGGCCGACGGCTACGGCGTCGCGGTCGGGACGGCGCGGCGCGCGATCGAGGAGCTGCGCGAGCGCGGCCTGGTCGTGACGCTCGCCTCCAAGGGGAGCTTCGTCGTCGAGCCGGACTGACTCAGTGGCAGCGATACTCGGCCCATTGCCGGGTGAGGTCGGCGTGCAGGACGATCCAGTCGGTGCGGTTGCGTTCGGCGTGCTGGCGCCACCGTTCGGCGAACGCCTTCGAGAACAGGTCGATGTGCGCGGGGTCGGCTTGCGCCCAGGAGGGGAACTGCGTGGCCCAGTCGGCGGCCTCGGCCGGCGTGTGGCCGCTCTTGAGGAGCCATGGGATGAGCAGGCCGAGCTCGGCCCAGGCGGCGCCGCGGGCGGCGAAGGCCCAGTCGACCAGGACGGCGCGGCCATCGGGGGTGATCAGCAGGTTCTCGGCATTGACATCGGTGTGCAGCAGCGCCGTCCCCGCCATCGGCGCGACGTCTTCAGTGACGGTCGTCCAGCGTCGCTCCACGCGCATCTGCACCACGTCGGGGCAGGGTGCCGATTGGAGCGCCTGGACCGTCTTGACCAGGATCTCCAGGTCCGGCGACCCGGGCGTGTAGTCGGCGTGCCGCCCCTCGATGTGCTCGAACCCGAGGACGAGCCACCCCCCGGCTTCGGCCTGCCATAGAAGCCGGGGGGCGAACTCGGTGATGTGCGGGTTGATGGCGGCCTCGTTGCGCAGCGACCAGACCTCGGCGCCGTCCCCGTCGTCCAGCTTCCGCGCGGCCTTGATGAACACCGGCCCGGAGGAGGTGTGCAGGGTGCCGGCGACATCAGCGTGGTTCCCGGCGGGGGCCGGGTCTAGCCCAGTCGCATCACCGCTGCAGGCCTGGACGGCGTCCTGGACGGCGCTGGGCAGGTCGGTCCACGTGCTGCGCATGGTCGCCTTTCTCAGTGGGTCAGACGCACGGCTGCGGCGGGCAGCAGCTCTCGCCGGTGTCCCAGAATTCCATGTCGACCTGGTAGCCGGTGGCGTGCAGCGCCGGGATGGTGCGGGCCATCGCGGCTCCGGAGCTGATGTCCTCGATCATGATCGGGACGTGGTGCAGGAACCGGCCGGCGACGCGGTCGCAGAACTCGGCGTACTCGATGGTGTGCTCGATGAAGGCGTGCCATCCCGGGTCCACGGAGATGTCGGGCACGATGCGGATGCCGGGATTGTCGGCGCGGCCTTGAGGAAGACCAGGGTCTGGGTCCGGGGGCCGGGAATGAGTCTCGGGCTGGAGGAAGAGTTCCTGCTCGTCGACGTGGCGTCGGGAAGGTGCGCACCGCACGCGGAACGGGTGCTGGCGGAAGTTGGGCGGCATCGGTGGCAGGAGTCGGGCGGCGGGTTCCACGTCGAGTTGCCGGCCACGCAGGTGGAGGCGGCGACGGGGGTGTGCCGGGACCTGGCCGGGCTGCGGGAGCAGTTGCGGTACGGACGGGAACGGCTGGCGGGAGCGGCGCGGGCCGGCGACGCGCGGCTGGTGGCGGCGGGGACGCCGGTGGTGGGTGGCCGTCCACCGCCGATCTCGCGGGGCGAGCGGTTCGCCGTGATGGCGGCGGTGTACGGGGACGTGATGGAGGACTACCAGGCGTGCGGCTGTCATGTCCATGTCGGCGTCCCGGGCCGGGAGACGGCGGTGGCGGTAGTGAACCATTTGCGGCCGTGGCTGGCGACGCTGCTGGCGCTGTCGGTGAACTCCCCGTTCGACCACGGCCGTCTCACCGATTACGCGGGCCGCCGGATGGTGCGGATTGTCGGGTTCCCGGGTGCGGGCGTCCCGCCGTTCGCAGCGTCGGCGAGCGAGTACGACGAGCGGGTCGCGGCGCTGGTGGAGGCGGGCGTGCTGGTGGACGAGGTGATGACGTTCTGGCTGGCGCGGCCGTCGCCGCGGTGGCCGACGGTGGAGGTGCGGGTCGCGGACACGGCGGCGACCGCCGACGAGGCGGTGCTGCATGCCGCGCTGGTACGGGGCCTGGTGCGAACGGCGCTGAACGACCTGGCGGCCGGACGGGAGGCCACGAACGTGGACGGGCAGGTCTGCGCGGCGGCGTTGTGGAGCGCGGCGCGGCACGGGATGGACGGCCCCGGCCTGGACCCGTTCACGCGGCGGGCCGTCCCGGCGTGGCGGCTGCTGGACGACCTGGTCGCCCACGTCCGCCCGGCACTGGCCGAACTCGGTGATCTGGACGCGGTGGTCGCCTTGGTGGACGGCGTTCGCCGGGCGGGAACGGGCGCGGACCGGCAGCGTCACGCCGCCGGCCGGGGCGGTGCCGACGCGGTGGTGGACATGCTCGCCGGGCAGACCGAATCCGGCCGCCTGCCCGCGGCCACCAACGGTAAACCGGGGTAGCCGGGCAGCCGCGCGGGAGAAAACGGGCGTATGGGACGCGTGTGAGCGGGTACCCGGACCTCGGACGCTCCGAGGTCACGGAGGAAATATGACCGTTGGACACGCTCCGGACCCGTTTGCCGGGCAGTCCCCGGAACGGGGCAGGCGACGACTCCGGCGCTGTCGGCAGCGCGCGGGACGCTGTCGCGAGCTGTGGTCGAGGCGCTGGCCGGGGGCCCGCCACCGCCGGCCGCCCCCTTCCAGTCGCCTGCGGCGTCGCCCGCTATCCTCGCTGCCCTGGTGTCGGCTGATCCTTTGGGGAGGATCTGCAGTTGGCCCTGCACACCTGTTTCGAGCTGCACTACCGCGGGTTCGCCGGCGTGGATGCGGACTGGGAGTCGGACGCCGGCTGCTGCGGTTGCGCGGCGCGATCGAGTCTCTGTTCCTGGACGCGCTGCGTCGGGACACTGCGGCTGATGCCGACGTGGACGGGGTACTTGAGGGGCTGCTGATAGAGCCGGTCGATGGGCGAGGCATCAGCCCCCATCTGTGTGGCGAGGGGGAGTGGTGGCAGTTGCTGGAGCACGCGGCGCTCCGGTCGGTGTACCACCTGAAGGAGGCTGACCCGCACGCGTGGGTGATCCCACGGCTGCGGGCCGCGCCAAGACGGCGCCGGTGGCGGTGGAGAAAGACGAGTTCGGCGGCGGCCACTCCGAAGAAGATCCACCAGGGCATGTACGCCGCGGCGGAGATCACCACGGCGCCGTCCGCGTGGCGGATGGTGGCGGCGGCGCTGGAGCGGTCGGACGGTGGCCCGCGGGCGCGCCTGTTCTACACCAAGCACATCGAGGCCGACGCCGTTCACGAACAAATGCTGCGCCACGACGTGATCGGTGGGCTGCTGGCCGACGAGCCGGAGCTGGCGCCGGGCGTGGCACCGCACGTGCGGGCGACGACGCTGCTGGAGAATCGTTTTGCCGGTCACCTGCTGGGATGTCGGCGGTCGGGCCGCTCGCTCTTGCGCCGCCCGTTGGCCGCGACATCGGCGGGGACGGTGGGACGGTGATGCTGCTGCGGCCGCCGGGGGTGTACCGTCCCCAGTCCGACACCCGCCTGCTGGCGCAGGCGTTTCGGGGCATCAACGTCCCGGCAGGGGCGCGGGTGCTGGAGCTCGGCACCGGAACGGGCGCGGTGGCGGTGGCCGCGGCGCGGGTCGGTTACGAGGTCGTCGCGGTGGACGTGTCGGCGCGGGCGGTGTTGACGGCCCGGCTCAACGCGCTGGTGCGGGATCTTCGGGTTCGGGTGCTGCGCGGCGACCTGTTCGCGCCGGTGGCCGGCGAGGTGTTCGACGTGATCCTCGCCAACCCGCCGTACGTGCCCGGCGACGCCGACCCGGCGGCGGCCCGGGGCCGGGCACGGGCGTGGGAGGCGGGCCCGGACGGCCGAATTCTACTGGACCGGATCTGCCAGGCGGCCCCGCACCACCTGGCGCCGTCGGGGACGTTGCTGGTGGTGCATTCGGCGTTGAACGGGGTGGCGGCGACGTTGGTGGCGCTGCGCCGCGTGGGGATGCGGGCCTCGGTAGTGGTACGGCACCGTGAGCCGTTCGGCCCGGTGATGCGGAGCCGGGCCAAGCTGCTGGAGGCGCGGGGACTGCTGCGTCCCGGACAGAGGCACGAGGAGTTGGTCGTGGTGCGCGCCGACCACATCGCGACGGGGCGAGAACATGAGCGCGGACACCGGGCGGCCTGAGCCCGGCCCCGGCCCGGCGTTTCGGCAAGCGCAAGGTCGGCGGTAGCTTGCCGTTCGTGGAGATGGTCGAGCGGTTGATGCCTGAGGAGTTGTGGGATGGAGTTCACCGATGCTCCTATGGATGTCAATCGGCGTTGGCAGATGTGTGGGGCTGGCGTGTTGGTCTGGTGAGGGCTTTGAAGAGTTCGCGGGCGGTGTAGCGCTTGAGGCAGCGGATGATCTCTTTCTTGGACTTGCCTTCGCTGGTGCGGCGGGTGATGTAGGCCTTGGTGCGTGGGCACCAGGCCATGCGGCTGAGGACGATGAGGAAGAGCGCGCGGTTGGCCTGGCGGTCGCCGCCGCGGGAGAGCCGGTGGCGGTTGGTCTTGCCGCTGGAGGCGGGAACCGGTGCCGCGCCGCAGAGGGTGGCGAAGGCGTCGGCGGAGGTCAGCCGGTCGGGATTGTCACCACAGGTGATCAGCAACTGGGCGGCGATCTCCGGGCCGACACCGATGATGGTCAGCAGATCGGGTCGAGTCTGGGCGATCAGTTCCTGTAGGTGCGTGTCCAGGTCGGTGATCTCGTGGGTGAGGGCCTGGTAGCGGCGGGCCAGGCCGCGCAGGGCGAGCTTGGTGCCGTGCAGGGGATCGGCCAGGTCGGCACCTGGACGTAGGCGCGCGCAGGCGGTGGTGAGGGCGTGCGCGGACAGGCCGGCCAGCTGTTCGCGGAGCCGGGCGGGCGCGGTGATCAGCAGGCTTCGTAGTTCGTTGATGCATGCGGTGCGGGCCTTGATGGCGCCTGAGCGGGCCACGTGCACGGCCCGGATCGTTTCGATGATCCCGTCCATGCTCTTGGGCAGTGCGCGGGCGCGGCCGGCCAGCACCGCGTCGGCGGCGGCGTAGGCGTCCAGCGGGTCGGACTTGCCCGCGTTGCGGCGCTGGCGGCGGTCCGGCCGGTTCACCTCGACCACGCGCACGTCATGATCGCGCAGGTGACGGGACAGTCCGGCGCCGTAGGAGCCGGTACCCTCGACACCCACGGCGTGCAATCGCCCGAACGAGCGCATCCATTCCAGCAGCCGGGCGTATCCCCGACTGGTGGCGGGGAACTGGGCGTCGGCGATGCGGCCGCCGTTCATCAACTCCACCGCGGCGTGGTGGGTGTCGGCGTGGGTGTCGACACCGCCCACGATCCGCCGCTTCTTCACCTTCCTACCGGCTCGTGCCATCGTGGACCGGCCACCTTCCCTTTGTGAGGAACCTGGGTGGCACGCGCCGGGCCGGTGAGCGGACAGACCAGTGACGGGGCCTATGGCCAGGCTCCTATCAAGTCACGAACACCGGCCCGGAGCGCACCCCGCAGACGCCCCGGCGAAGCCGGCAGATCGGTAGGAAGACACTCACAAGAGGCCAGGGTTTGGTCGAGCCAGACCCCACCAGAAACGCCTGCCCCACAAGTCTCACTGGGTTTGGTGAAGTGGAGTCCACCGGGTTTGTTGAAGTGATGTGTCCTGGCCTGGGGGCTTGAGCCTCCTGGGGTCGACGGTCGCCGTCTTCGGTGGTTGTGTAGATGGCGGGCATGGTGCTTATCAAGGGTTCTGGTAGGGCGTACCGGCGCTGTGGCTGTGTGGACCCGCCGTCGGGGAAGGCGGTGGGCGCGCGGTGTCCGAAGCTGGGGGGCTGGCCGACGGCATGGGAGCTGGTATGTCCGGCTGGAGTTGCCGGCCGGGTCCGATGGGCGCCGGCGACGGGTTCGGCGTGGTGGCTTGGGTGCGCGGAAGGCTGCCGAGGAGGTCCTGGCACAACTGGGTAAGCCGTCGGGTGCGGATGGTGGGCTGCTCACGGTCGGGGAGTGGCTCGCGCAGTGGCTTGCCACCCGGACCGGCGCGGCTTCCACGAGCAAGAACTACGGGCCATCACGTCCGCCGCTACCTGGGACCACGCAGCGGATGCGAGGGTCTGCCGCTCAGGAGGTCTGCGAGGCGTTTTGTATGAGGCTGTCCGTTGACAAACGTGAGTCTTTGCTCACCGTTGATGGTAGGACGCGAGTCCAGGTGGCTCGCGTCATCGCAGCCAGTTAGGAACTGGACACGTTCGTGGCCGCGGAGGCTGAGATGGACTCGCTTCCGGGGCTGCGTCAGGTGCTCCGCGCTGCGGCTGTAACCCTCTCGCCCGCGTCAAGTTCTGCAGCTCGGTCAGGCGCGCCGTGATCTCCGCAATCGGCAAATCCGACGGGATGACGGCCAAAGGTGCCGGCTTGGGGTCCAGCGGCACCGATGGCTTCTTGCGCCGCTTGTTCGCCTCGTGGGCTGCTGTGAGCATCTCCCGCACCATTTGTATTCGCCTCGCCCATCCTGGCAAGGCCGGGCGCGGGCCGTCGTACGGGGGCGTCACCCAACCGTGCTTGGTGGTCGAGACCTGCCGGCGCCGCGAGTTGAACCCGATGAGAAGCCAGAAACGAGTGGGCGCTTGCACCCTCATCTATGGACCATTTGGTTGTTGTGTGAGGATTTATGCAGATGGTCGAGATCAGGGAGGGAAACTTCGCCACTTACTGGTATCGTCAGATTCGCGATGTTATCGTGCGAACTCTGTTGTCCGGCAGGTGAGGAGGAGTCAACTCGATGGCCACCTGGCCCCCTCGCGACATGGATCCGTTCGCCATGGCGCCTTGGCTGAGGTCGAGCAGAACTATCTCCAGTACCTGGTTTTGGGTATTTGTTCCCCTGCTGAGCATTGCAGTCATTCTGGTGGCTTTGGCCGAGGATTCGCTCGGCGATCCGTCCGATGTTCAGATCATTCAGGACCTAGGCAGATTCTTTGGATTGAAGATCAAGTCGGCATCCAGCCCGAAATTTCCACTGCTCCGGGACTTCGCTAGCGTCTTCATCATGTTCCTGTTCGTGGCGACCTCCGTTCTGCTGCACCGCCAGTGGAAGCACATGGCCGAATTGCTGACCGAATTAGCGGCCAACAATGCGATCAAGCCACGCAATACGATCCGCCTCTCGCGGAGATCAGAACTCCTCGGGGTGGATCGCATCATCCGGAACGTCCGCCCAGAGGAAGCCGTCGATGCCCTGGTGGCTAGGATGAACCGCATCTTCCAGGGTGTTGCGGGCAGGTGGAGCCTGGTGATCCTTGGAACGTCCCTTGCGATGACCGCGGCCATCATGCTAGGCGGGCGATTGGACGGTGTTTTCAGGCCTTCGTGCCGCAGGGGTTGAATGGCTCCGCACGGCACGACTGGATGGCCAGCGCCTACGCCAACTGGTGGGCGGGGGGTCCTAATTTCTGAGGAAGAATTGTCTATGGCTTCTTCGCTTTCGCGATCATCTATCTGCTGATTTTGCAAAATATTGCAGGACTAGTCGTCGCATACGGCGCAGTGGCTCTCCCGGATGTTGCCGAACTTCAGGCGGACTGGCTTAATCGTGATGGTCGATATGGGTGGATGCCGCTGTTCCTTCTTTATCGGACGGTTTACCGATCGCTCGTGCTGCACGGGATAGGGTTGTCATTCCTTCTCCTGCAGCTTGGCGTGAATAATCTTCCAGAGCTCTCCATCCTCGTAATGATGTGGCTGGTCGCCGTTCCGGTATACGCCTTAATCCCGTACCGAATCTATCGGCGGGAGGAAGAAACGATGCGGGAGAGCAGAGTGAGGTATCTGGAGCAAGTTCTGGCCGTTCGCGGATGGGACGTTGATCGGGAGCCGGATAGGTTCCAGCAAATCGCGCTCGAGATAGGGCGCGCCCGCAGCATGACACTGCATCCGATGGGTTTGGCGCCGTATCGTGCGTCGCCTTTCCTGGCGGCCGTTCTGCTTCCAGTCGTTTTGACATTGGCACAGATCATCTTCTCCTAAGTGTTCATCAGCGGGGGTTGCGGCCGATGCGCCCGTTAGCGCGAACACCCCCGCTGGCCTCACAGCTCGTCAGGAACCAGCCGCTCGGTGAAGCTCGCCACGATCGATCCAACGAGCGATCACCAATCAAGACACAGTCTAAAGACGAGGGTGTCTCACTGAGGCTGAAAGAACCCCAGAGGCGGTTGCGGCAGGCAACAGGCTGCCTAAGCCCGGGCCCAGCGCCGTTTCAACCCGTCACCCAACTACGGAGAACGTTTGGCGCGGGCAGTCGAGCGGAGTGGCGTGGGGAGCCTTGGGAGTGTCCAGTTTTCGGCACCTCTCTGTGTCAAGCGGCGGTGAGTAGAGAGGTATCCAACTTGTTGGATCGGTGGCGTTGATCACGGTCTGCAGCCAAGATCAACAAGGCTGCGGCCGGGGTCGCTCTAGTTACACCTGCCGCCCCTCTGGCTGGCTCATTTAACGGCGTGCGTGCCGGCCGCAGCCACCGGCGAGAGTGGCTCTAGAGAGGTCTGCACCGCCCCAAGTTGGTTTGCCCTCCTCGCTGGTCATCCCCTTGCCCGGATCTTCGAGGAGCACCATGCCGTCATCATCCCCCCAGCTCGCCGACACCGCTGGTCAGGTCGTCATCGCGGTCGATCCGCACAAGGCATCCTGGACCGCAGTGGCCGTCGACGCCCGGCTGCAGCCCCTGGGCGCCGTGCGGGCGCCGGTCAGCAAGGCCGGCTACCGGCAGCTGCAGCGCTTCGCCCAGGCATGGCCGCAGGCCCACTGGGCCATCGAAGGCGCCCGCGGTCTCGGCGCACCCCTCACCGCGCGGCTGGCCGACGACGGCATCGCCGTGCTCGACGTGCCGGCCAAGCTCGCCCGCCGCGTCCGGCTGCTGTCCCCCGGCCACGGCCGCAAGACCGACGAAGCCGACGCCCTGTCGGTCGGCATCGCCGCCCAGACCGCTACCGGACTGCACGTGGCCCACCTGGACGAGAGCGTCGCCGCGCTGCGCGCCCTGATCGAGCACCGCGAGGACCTAGTACGCACCCGAACCCAGACCATCAACCGACTGCACGCCCTGCTCACCAAGCTCGTCCCGGCCGGCCTGCCACGCAAGCTGACCGCCGACATCGCCGCCAGAACCCTGCGCGGGGTGCGTCCCCGGGCCAAGCTGGGACGCACCCTGCGGGCCCTGGCGGTGGACCTTATCGCCGAGATCCGGCGGCTGGACCGCCGAATCACCGTGGTCGCCGACCAGATCTCCGCGGCGGTCGCCGAATCCGGCACCACGCTCACCGAACTGCACGGCATCGGTGACCTGCTGGCTGCGAAGATCCTTGCCCGGACGGCGGGCGTCGACCGGTTCCGATCAGCCGCCGCGTTCGCCTCATACTGCGGCGTCGCGCCGCTGGACGCCTCCTCCGGAGACGTCAAACGGCACCGGCTATCGCGGGCCGGTGACCGCCAGCTCAACTGCGCCCTGCACATCATGGCCATCACCCAGATCCGCCGCCAGACCGCTGGGCGCGACTTCTACCAGCGCAAACGCGCCGAGGGCAAGAGCCACAAAGAAGCCCTGCGCAGCCTGAAACGACGGCTCTGCGACGTCGTCTACCGGACCATGATCAAAGACTGCGCTTCCCCTCGTAGCGTGGAGACCTGAACCAGAGAGATGGTTGGGTCGTGGGAGACAAGAGACGCCGGTTCGATCCGGAGTTCCGTGAAGGAGCGGTGCGGATCGTCAAGGAGACCGGCAAGCCCGTCGCGCAGGT
>NZ_SMKT01000193.1 GCF_004348735.1 Actinomadura sp. KC06 | reverse complement strand
CCCGGCACCAGCCCCAGCAACCCCCAAGAACTGCCCCGCAACAACCTGGCCGCCTTCAACGCCGCCACCGGCCAACCGCTCCCCTGGGCACCCGACGTCCAAGCCGTCCCCGGCAAGCAAGACATCGTCCAGGACCTGCACGCCGCCCCCAACGGCCGCACCCTGTACGTCTCCGGCAGCTTCATCACCGTCAACGGCGAGCCACGCACCCGCATCGCCGCCTTCACCCTGCCCGACGGCACCCTCACCGGCTTCCGGCACAACGTCGACGCCGCCGTCGAAACCCTCGCCGCCACCGACACCACCCTCTACGCCGGAGGCATCTTCACCACCGTCGACGGCACCCCCCGCCAGCGCCTGGCCGCCTTCAACGCCGCCACCGGCGCCCTCACCCCCTGGGCCCCGGCCGCCGACCGCCGCGTCATGACCATGACCCTCTCCCCCGACCAGACCCAGGTCATCATCGGCGGCAAGTTCAACACCATCAACGGCAACCCCCCACACGGCCTCGGCGCCGTCCGCACCGACACCACCGGCACCAGCGCCCCCTGGCAAACCGGCCTGCCCTACTTCACCGACACCCGCCACTCCTGGGCCACCGACCTTGTCGCCGACACCGCCACCGACTCCATCCACGTCAGCGCCGCCGGCGCCAACACCTTCGACGGACGCCTGGCCATCGACCCCAACGGCGGACACCTGCGCTGGATCGACAACTGCAAGGGCGGCACCGAAGCCATCGCCCTCATCGGCGGCATCCTGTACAGCGGCTCCCACGCCCACGACTGCTCCAGCCAACCCGACGGATTTCCCGCCATCGACGGCTACCAACGCCTCCTCGCCGAACCCGCCCAACTCAGCGGCACCGACACCCCGCCCATCCTGCACTGGTTCCCCACCACCAACGCCGGCCCCGATGGTGGCCAAGGCCCCCGCGCCATGGACAGCAACGACCATTACCTCTGGGTCGGCGGCGACTTCACCGCCGTTAACCAACGACCCCAGCAATCACTCACCCGCTTCGGCACTCTCACCGTCACCAACGACACCAACCCACCCGAACCACTCACCAAACCGGTGGTCACCAAACTCGACGGCACCACCGGCACCCTTCAGATCACATGGACCCAAACCTGGGACCGCGACAACAACAACCTCACCTACCAAGTCATCCGCGACGGCACCACCGTCATCCACACCCTCGACTCATCCTCCAAATTCTGGGACCTGAAAACCCTCACCCACATCGACACCGGACTCGCCCCCGGCACTACCCACACCTACTCGATCCGCGCCACCGACCACTACGGAAACACCACCCAATCCCGCGCAAGCGACCCCGTCCAAACCGGTCAGCCGAGCAAGTCGAGCCCCACATGAAGCCTCAACTGCCCCGGCAGAACCCCTCTGCCTATTCAAACGGACGATCTCTAACTGATGAAGACAGACAAGCAAGGGATTCATTCAATTGAGTGCCGCTCACGCAGAGAACCCACGTCAACTCCGTGGCCGTTATCGCCGCGTGCTAGCCGGCTTGGGTTCCACAATGCTGGTCACCATCTCCCTCATCGCGATGACACCCCAGTCCGCGAAGGCGGATACCTCGCCCTCATTAGGCGAGCCTGTCACCGTCACCGCGGACGCATTGCCGACCTGGCAGACCGACGGTGTCATATGGTCCATCGCCATGGTCGGCAACACAGCCTACGTCGGCGGCAACTTCGACCACATCCGCCCGCCCGGCACCCAGCCCGGCGACCCCCACGAAATCCCACGCCAGAATCTCGCCGCGTTCAATGCCGCCACTGGAGAGCCGCTACCGTGGAGCCCAGCAGCTGAAGGCGTCCCGTTTACGTCGACTAATCCACAAAAAGGCTGCGATAACCTTGGCAACAATCAATGGAACTGCGACGCCGTACGAGAACTGAAAGCCTCACCCGACGGAAGCAAACTGTACATCGGCGGCGACTTCACCAAAGTCGACGGCCAGGCGCGCAAGAGGATCGCCGCCTTCAATCTGCCCGACGGCACCCTGAACTCCTTTTCACACGATCTCAACAATGCCGTCAGAGGCCTCGCCGTCAGTGACACCGCCGTGTACGCCGGCGGCTACTTCACCGCGATCGACGGTGCCGCTCGCCAGCGCTTGGCTGCCTTCGACACCGCCACCGGCGCACTGACCACCTGGGCCCCCACCGCCGACCGCGGCGTGCACGCCATGGTCGTCTCGCCCGACGGCAGCCGCGTCGTCCTCGGCGGCTACTTCAAACAGGTCAACGGCAACCCTCCGCACGGTCTCGGCGCCGTCCACACCGATGCCACCGGGACCAGCGCACCATGGGCGACCGGCGTCGACTACTTCTCCGAGACCCGCCAGTCGCACGTCACCGACCTGGTGACCGACGACGACACGGTCTACGCCAGCGCAGAAGGCGCCGGAACCTTCGACGGGCGGCTCGCCCTCAACCCCGATGACGGGGAACTGCGCTGGATCGACAATTGCCGCGGGGCGACTCAAGCGCTCACATTGCTCGCGGGAGTCCTCTACAGCGGCTCTCACGCGCACGACTGCAGCACCCAACCCGACGGCTTCCCCGAACTAACCGAACACCCAGCCCAACGCCTGCTGGCCGAACCCACCAAGCCCGCCACCGAGACCCCCGCCATCCTGCATTGGTTCCCCAACACCAACAACGGCACCGAGCCCGACCATCAAGGCCCCCGAGCTCTGGACAACAACGGCCACTACCTGTGGGTCGGCGGGGAATTCACCGCAGTCAACAGCCAGCCACAACAAGGCCTCACCAGATTCGGGACCATGTCCGTCACAACCGACACCGACAAGCCGGTATCACTCGCCAAACCGACGGTCAGCCAACCCGCCGGGACCACCGGCACCGTCAAGATCGACTGGACCCAGACCTGGGACCGCGACAACAAGAACCTGAAATACGAACTCCTCCGCGGCAACACCGTCACCCATACCACCGAAGCACGGTCCCGATTCTGGAACCTGCAGCCGATGACCTACAACGACACTGGCCTGCCCAACGGCAGCACGCACACCTACTCCATACGAGCCATCGACCCCTTCGGCAACACAATCTGGTCACCCCAAAGCGACCCAATCCAAATCGACTGACCCTTTCAGGCGTAGCAACCGAACCCAGCATCGGCCATCGCTCTCGCCGCGACCGGCGTCAACCCTGCAGGAGACGCGCTGCAGTGCCGCGGCATCCCTCTTACGGGTCGTATCAGACTCGCTAACCAACCCAACCACGCCCTGCAGCACCGAACCCACACAGGGCCATGATCTGGAAGCGGCGGGCCAGGCCCGGGGGGTGTCGTCGAGGCGGACGGTGGCGACGCGCAGGCGTCCGGCGGGCTCGGCGGCGATCTGTTCCAGCACGGGCACCAGGGCCTTGCAGGGCCCGCAGCCTTCCCAGAAGTCGACCAGGAGCGGCTCGGCCGCGCGGGCCAGTTCGGCGTCGAAGTCGGCCTCGGTCAGCGCGGTCAGCGCGGTCGTGTTCACGATGCGGCTCCTGTCCCGGGGTCACGCGCGGGTGGCGGCACCGAGGATCTGCGGGGCTGTCCGGAAGAGCACGCCGGTGTCGGCGCTGGTGAGGGTGTCAACGTGGCCGGTGGCGAAGCCGGCGTTCTTGATGGCGGTGAGGGTGTCGCGGGAGCAGTGGCAGCCGCCTCCGAACCACGGCCAGATGCCGGAGGCGTCCAGGGTCCGCTGAACGCGCCGCCGGGCGGTGCGGGGGTTGCGGACGTGTTCGAGGAACCGCAGTTGGCCGACGGGCTTCAGGATCCGGGCGATCTCGGCGAGGGCGGCGGCCTGGTCGGGCACCGAGCAGGACGCAGGAGGCGAAACCGAACGTGCCTGCATCACTCAAACTCAAGTTGAGCGACGGTGCCCGCCCCAGACGAGGCGAGTCTGGATGGTTTGCCGGATGGCCCGGACGGCGCGTCCGCCGAGGGTTCTCTAGTTCGCCGAGTGGGAGGGGGTGGAGGTGAGGGTGGTCCAAGCGGCCATGGCGCAGGTGATGACCGCTTCCAGTTCGTCGCGGGTGGCGCCGTCGCGGGCCTGGACGGATAGGCCCTGCACCACCGTGGTGTAGTAGCGGGCGATGGCGTCGAGGGCGGCGGGCGGCGCGGTGAGGTCGCCGTCGGTGACGCCGCGGACGAGCCGGTCCCTGACGGTGCTGAGCATGTCGCGCCGCAGCTCGGCCAGGAACTCCCGGACCTCGTGGTTCTCCTCGGCGCCGGTCGGCGCGGCCAGGATGAGCATGCAGTAGTGCGGCGCGTCCGGACGGGTGATCTCGTCGGCCGTGGCGCGCAGCATGGCATGGATCGCGGCACGCGTGGACGGGTGTTCGCGCAGCGCGCTCCGGGGGCGTCCACCCGAGGTCGTGCCGTAGAGCGCCATGACCTTGCGGAACAGCTCCTGCTTGCTGCCGAAGCAGGCGTAGATGCTGGCCGAGGCGATTCCCATGGCCTGCGCGAGGTCGTTGAGCGACGTGCCCTCGTAGCCCCGCTCCCAGAACAGGCCCAGCGCCGTGCGCAGGGCGGTGTCGGGGTCGAACGTGCGCGGCCTGCCGCGAGCAGCCATCCAGCGTCCTCCGAGATTTCTTTGTCGTTCGATCAACTTTACCTTGACCCGCGTTCCGGCGTCATGCCACGATTTGTTGGCCGTTCGATAAACAAATAGGAAGGCGGCCGCCGTGAGCATCCTCTCCACCATGCGCGCCCTGGAGCAGACGTCGCTGGACGGCCCGCAGGACCTGCGCCTGATCTCCAACGCGCCGGTACCGAGCCCCGGGCCGGGCGAGATCCTGATCCGGGTCACCGCTGCCGGTGTCAACTTCGTCGATGTCTCACAGGCCCGCGGCACGTTCGCGAGCGGTCCGCAGCCGCCGTATCTGGCGGGCATCGAGGGCGCCGGTGAGGTCATCGCTGTCGGCGACGGGGTGTCCGACCTGGAGCCCGGTGCCCACGTCATCGGCGTCGCCATCGGAGGCGGTGCCTTCGCCGAGTACATGGTGCTGCCCGCGGCCGCCGCGCTTCCCGTACCGGCGGGATGGACGGACGAGCAGGCGCTGGGCCTGGTCGTGAACTGGCCGACCGCGCTGGCAGCGCTCAAGCCCCTGGGCGGGCTCACCGCGGGTCAGACCGTGCTGATCCACGCGGCGGCCGGCGGGACGGGGCAGGCCGCCGTGAAGATGGCCAAGCACTTCGGCGCGACGGTGATCGCCACGGCCTCGCCGGGCAAGCACGAGGTGGTCCGGGCTCTGGGCGCCGACCAGGTCCTCGACTCCCGCGACGCCCGCCTCACCGCCGAGGTCCTGGCTCTCACGGGAGGCGCGGGCGCCGACCTGGTCCTGGAGTCGGCCGGAGGTCCTGGCTTGGACGCCAGCATGGCCGCGACCAAACGGGTCACCGGACGGGTCGTCGTCTACGGCTTGGCCGGAGGCGAATCCGCGATCACCAACTGGGACCTTGTCTACAAGCACCAGATCCACGTCATCGGCCTGAACATCGGCATCCTGATCCAGGCCGCTCCGGAAATCTTCGGCGAGGTCATGGGCCAGTTGTTCGGGCTCCTCGCCGCCGGGGTGCTCGGCCCCGGCCAGCCCACCGTGTATGACCTGGCCGAAGGCCCCAAAGCGCTCACCGAGCTGGAAGCTCGGGCCACGGTGGGCAAACTGGCACTTCTCCCCTGAACCAACCAGGCTCAGCAGGATCGCTCGTATTCGACCTGATCGACAGAGTTGCCGTCGCCATAGTCGAAAGGACGTGCGGCACCGGACTCAACGAACCCGCACTTGGTGTAGAAGCGGCGAGATTGCGGGGTGTCGCGCAGCGTCCACAGGTGTACGCGAGCGAATCCGTCGTCCCTGAGTCGACGCAGCGTGTCGGTCATCAACGTGGCGGCGATGCCGCCGCCCCAGCCGTCGGGGTGGCAGTAGAAGGCGAAGAGTTCTGCGAGACCTGGCCGGGTCGGGGACGGGCGCGTGAGCGACAGCGCCAGGGGGCGGCCGTCCAGCTCGGCGAGCAGGATCGTCCCCGTCCCGTCCGCGATCCGCTCGTGCCACCGAGTGCGTCTGCTCGCGACGGCCTGCGCGGCGAACTCCTTCGGGAAGAAGGGCGCGTGGGACGCCTCCCAGGACGCGGCATGGATCTCGCCGAGCGCGTCCCCGTCCTCCGGCCGGGCGGGACGAACCTCGATCATCCGGCCAATCTACCCACCGGGCGGACCGGTGCCGGAGGCGGCGATAGCCGGAATCATGGCCCCGGGACGACGCATCCGACGAGTTCGGCCGATCGGTTCCACACGCGGCGCTGAAGCATCTGGTCGCGCCGGGTGCGGGTGGCGGGCAAGAGGTGAAGGCCCGGGACGGAGCTGTAGAAGCGGCCGCCGCGGCCGTCGAACTCGGGATCTGTGGCGAGGCGGACGGCGGGCTTCGCGCCCTGGGCCGCCCCGCTGATCAGCGGGGTCCTGACCAGCGGGGTGCGGGCGACGATGCGGGCCGCCCGGCCCATCAGCGGGACGTCGCGCACGATGTCGGACGCGACCGGGCCCGGGCACATGGAGTTCACGGTCACCTCGGTCTGCCGGGCGGCCAGTTCCTGGGCGAACAGGATGTTGTAGAGCTTGGTGCGTCCATAGGCGCGGATGGATTCGCACCAGGGGTAGTCGACAGGGTCGGCCAGATGTTCGACGTCCACCCGGTAGGCGATGCGGTACGTCTCGGACGCGACCATGACGACCCGTCCGCGTGCGGCCTTCAGCGGTTCGAGGAGAAGATTCGTCAGCAGGAACGGACCAAGGTGGTTCGTGGCGACCATGCGATCGAAGCCGTCGCAGGTGACGTGCGGGCGGAGGTCGTGGATTCCGGCGTTGTTGACCAGGACGTCGATGGCCGCGTACCGGTCCCGGAGTTCACCCGCGACCCGCCGGACGTCCGACATGACGGACAGGTCGGCGAGAAAGGGCTCGATGACGGCGCCGGGAGCGCTGTTTCGCAGCTCGGCCAGCGTGGCCCTGGTCTTGTCGGGGTTGCGGCAGATGATCGCGACCCGGTGGCCACGGCGGGCCAGCGCTCGCGCGGTCTCCTTGCCGATCCCGGACGTCGCGCCCGTCACCAGGCTGATCGTCTCGTTCACGGGCCCGCGTCCCGGTCGGCCGGCGCCGGCATCCTCGCCGCCGGACGGTCGTCAATGATCATCGGTTCTCCCAGGGGTGATCGGATCGTGCGTCCAGAGGAGCTCGCCGGTGTCGGAGCTCAGGGCCACTGGAGCAGCGACAGTTCACAGCTCAGGCCCGGCCCGAAGGCCATGAGGACACCCCGGGTGCCCCTGGGCACATTGGCGGTGTCCACCCGTTGGAGGACGTGGAGGATCGACGCGCCGACCATGTTGCCGGTGCGGGCCAGGGCGTCGTAGGAGACCTGGAAGGCGTCAGGGTCGATGGCGAGTCCGCGCGCGACGTGGTCGAGGACCTTGGCGCTGCCGGGATGGCAGAGCCAGGCTCCGATGTCGGCGGTCCCCAGGCCGTGGCGTGCCAGGAGGGTGCCGACCGCTGCCGGCGCCGCCTCCTCGAAGGCGTCCCCGATGCCTGGCTCCAGGAAGGTGCGCAGGCCGTGCTCTTCGACGAGCCAGCCCACCATGTGCCGGGTTCCGGGGATGAAGGAGCTGTAGGTGTCGAGGATGCGCGGACCTGTTCCGTGGACGGCGGCGGCGCGGCGCGCTCCGGCCATCACGATCACCCCGCAGCCGTCGCCGAACAGCGAGCACTCCACGACCCTGGTCAAGGTCATCGGCGAAGTGCCGAGCAGGATCGAGGGCAGGTCGCAGACGACGCCGACCGCCAGGTGGTCCGGGTGACCGCGCATGTGGTCGTGTATCCGTCCGATCAGCGCGGCACCGCCCGCGCAACCGGCGGGCGGCATGCCGATGCGCTGGACGTCGGTGCGCAGTCCCAGGGCGGTGGCTATCTCGACGTCCACGTGGGGTGCGCTCAGCGTGGTGTAGGTCGTGGTCGCCAGCAGGTCGACCTGGTCCGGAGGCGTCGCCAGTTCGCTGAGAGCGCCGCGGATCGCCGCCACGCTCTGCTCGATCACCGCCTGCCGCTGCTGCGCCAGCGCCCGGGTGGAGGAGCGCCGGCCGAGCTGTTCCAGCGGAAGGCTGGTGTGGCGTGTGCGGACGCCGGAGTTGGTGAAGATCCGCCGGATCAGCCCGTCACTGCAGGGTGGACGTTCGGCAGCGGAGATCAGGCGTTTGACGGCCGCGATTGCTTCGGCGTTGTCGTACTGGTGCGGTGGTAGGTCGACGCGTGCATGAAGGATCTGGCTCTGGCCGGGCGCATACATGGAGGTCCTCTACTGGCGGGTCTTCATGGAAGGCATCGGACGCTCATGGCCGAGAGACGGCCGCATGGCGTTGGCAGAGGTCGGTGCGGGCGGACGGCGGCGAACGGCGGTCGTCGCGCCGTCACGCCGTGGCGGGGGCTCGGTCAAAGGAGGTGGGACGTCTGGCGGCGGGCCAGGCCGTCGCAGGCGGCCTGGGCGTGGCGGGCGGACCTGACCAGACGGTGCAACTGGACGGGAATCGCCGGGGAGACTCCCGCCAAGCGGGTGAACTGCCGTACGTACCAGGGCGCGACCACGACCTCCGCTGTGTCGTCGCGTATGGCCTGGCAGACGGCGTCGGCGACCTGCTGGGCCGTGCAGGTCGGGAAGTAGGAGGGCAGCGGCGACGGCAGGCGGGTGACCATGCCGGCGTCGCGGACGAAGATGGGGCAGATGACCGAGACGCCGACGCCGCGGGGGGCCAGATCGGCGCGGATCGCGTGGGCGAAGCCGCGCAGCCCGTGCTTGGTGGCGCAGTAGAGCGCCATCCGGGGGACGGCGATCCGGCCGCCCAGCGCGCTCATGAAGACCAGGTGCCCGGTGCCCCGGGCGGTCATCTGCTCGACGGCGAGGCGCGCCATCCTCATGGGGGCGCGCAGGTTGACGTCCAGGACCGTGTCGATGTCGTCGAGGGTGTAGTGGGTCAGCGGCCCGGGGGCCGTGACGCCGGCGTTGGCGATCAGGATGTCGATGGGCCCGGCCTGCCTCATCAGCTGGGCGATGTCGTCGTCATTCGTGATGTCGGCGGTGACGACCTGGCCGTTCAGCTCGGCGGCGAGCTCGGCGAGGACGGCGGTGTCGCGGCCGGTCAGGACGGTGCGGGTGTCGTGGGCGGCGAGGGTGCGGGCGATGGCCTGGCCGAGTCCTCCTGTCGCGCCGGTTATCAGAGCGGTCTTTCCGGTCAGTCGCATGGGTGTGTCCTTTACGCGCTGTAGACGGTTCATTACTGCCCCTATAGTCACACATAGTAGTCAATTGAATGCATGGTGCATTGGTGGTGCGAAGTCCTGACAGGAGTGGCCGCCGCGAGCGGATGCCCTTCCGGGACGGTTAGCGCCGCGTCGATGCGTCACGCGGTCCGCCTCCGCGCGACCGCCTCCGCGCAACGAATGGAGGGATGGACCTATGGCGACACATGACGGGGCGTCCGCGGCGCTCACCGGGCCGGGCTGTCCGGTGCCCGGCCCGAGCCGGTGGAACCCGCGGGCGTGGCACGCCTTCCTGCTCCGTGTCGAGCAGTTCGACTGGGCCTTCGACCGCTACGGCGACATCTTCACCCTGTGGACGCCGGGCGTCGGACGGGTGGCCGTGCTGCGCGACGCTGAGCTGATCAGCACCGCGCTGGCCGCCGAACCGGGTCTGGCGTCGTTCAACGCGCGTCCGACCGCCGTCCTGTGGGGGCCGCGGTCGGTGTTCACCCAGGAGGGGGCGGAGCATCAGCGGCTGCGCAAGCTGATGCTGCCCGGTCTGGGCGTCAAGGCGATCCGGCGGCACCGCGCCGACGTCGCCGCGGTGGCCGAGGCGATGGTGGACGCCTTCCCCGCGCCCGGAACACCGTTCGCGCTGCTCCCCCGCGTGCAGGACGCTGTCCTGCGGGCGATGCTGCGCATGCTCTTCAGCCTGGACGACCAGGCGATGCGAACTTGGTCGCCGCCGGTCGCCGCGCTGATGCGGGTGGGGGCGTCGGAGCGGACGACCGTCCGGTTCGCGCTGCGGCGGGCGGGGGCGATGCGCGTGTGGCCGGCGTTCTACCGGGCGCGGGCGCACTGCGGCGGGCTCGTCCAGCAGGAGATCGCTCGCCGCCGTCGCGGGCAGTGCGGCGACGACATCTTCGGCACCCTGATGCAAGCGCGCACGCCCGAGGGCGCCGGGCTGACCGACGCCGCGCTGGTCGACCAGGCCATCAGCTTCATGTTCGCCGGTCAGATCACCAGCAGCCTGGGGCTCGCCTGGGCGGTGGAACGGCTCGTCCGGAACCCGCGGGCGCTGGACCGGCTGACCGACGAGGCGGTCACGGGCGAGGGCGACGCGTACGCCACCGCGGTGGCCTCCGAGGCGATGCGGCAGCGTCCGCCCACCGGCGTGATCCCCCTCGGGACGGTGCGGGAGCCGCTCAACCTGGGCGGGTACCGGATCGAGGCGGGCACCGGGATCGTGGTGGCGCCCCGTCCGCTGCACCACAACCCGCGATATTTCACCGACCCGCACGTGTTCCGGCCCGAGCGTTTCCTGGGCGACCGGCTGGTCCGGCACAGCTGGATGCCGTTCGGCGCCGGCGCGCGGCTCTGCGTCGGCCGGCACCTGGCGCTGCTGCAGATCACCACGTTCCTGCAGGTCCTGGCCCACCGCGTGACGCTGCGCGCGGTCGAGACGCGCGACGAGCCGATCCACCGGATCGTCTTCAGCCTCCATCCCGGAAACGGATGCCTGATCACCGCCGAACCACGCGGCCCCGCCGACCGTCTCCCAACCGAGCCGGGCGAACAACCCGGGGCCCCGCCCGACAGGGGTTGCGGGCGGGCGTCCACCGGGCGGGCACCGGGAACGGATTCCCGGCCGGACGGCGCAGGCGGAGAGAGCGCATGAACCCGCCGCACGCCCGGGTCACCACCGTCTCGGCATACCTGCCCGACACCCTGTTGAGCACCCCCGACCTCGAAGAACGACTCGCCGCCCGCAACCCGCACCTGCGCATCCCCCGAGGCGTCATCGAACGCGTCACCGGTGTGCGCTTCCGGCACCTGGCGCCCGCGGGCATGATGCCCTCGGACCTGGCCGTGGCCGCGGCCGGGGACCTGCTGGACCGGGCCGGACGGCGGCCCACCGACCCCGACCTGATCATCTACGCGGGCGTCGGGCTCGACGCGATCGAGCCGGCCACGGCCCACATGGTGGCGGCCAAGCTCGGCGCCCGCTGCCCCGTCTTCGACGTCCGCAACGCCTGCAACGGCGTGCTGAACGCCATCGAGCTGGCCGAAGCGCTGATCGTCACCGGACGCTGCGGCACCGTCCTGATCGCCTGCGGGGAGCTGGCGAGCACGGCCATCCGCTGGGACCTGGCCTCGGCCGCCGACTTCACCGCCGCGATCCCGTCCTACACCGTGTCCGACTCCGGCGCCGCGCTTCTGGTCGAGGCCGGCACCACCCCCGGAATCCTGGGCCACCACGCCCTGGCCGTCTCCAGCGCCTACCAGGCCGCCATCGTGCCCCTGGTCCGCACCGGCTCAGGCGGGATGCGAGTCGGCCGTTTCACCGTCGACTCCCTGCAACTGGCGGCCGCGATCAGAAACCTCGGCCCCGCCGTCTGGGAGAAGCCGCTCGCCGAGCACGGGGTCGGCTGGGACGACCTGGCCGCGATCTGCCTGCACCAGACCTCCCGGCCGGCCCTTCAGACCTTCTGCCAGTACGCCGACGTCCCCCTCGAAAAGGTCGAGATCACCATCACCGACCACGGCAACCTGGTGGCCGCCACGCTGGCGGCGCAGCTCGCCGCCGCCACCACCGCGGGCCGGGTCCGGTCCGGCGACCTCGTCGCGCTGATCGGCCTGGCCAGCGGCATCAGCGGCGGCACCCTGCTGTTGCGCTGGTGACCCAGAACCGCCCTGGCGCCGCCCTCGTCGCCGCCCGCAACGTTCCCGCAGAAAAGGAAGGGACTTGTCCGTGGAGTCCGTACCAGCGAACTATGTCGATCGCACCATGCTCGTCCTTCACCGGCTGGACGAGCCGAACTGGTATATCGGAGCCGGAATACGCTATGCCGGGGCCCTTCCGTCCCACGAACATTTCCGCCGGTTCGTGCTCGCCGCGATCGACGCCGCTCCCGTCCTCCGCTATCGCCGCACCGGCCGGATACGCACGGCGAAATGGGTCCCGGACCACGAAATCGACGTCGATCAGCACATTGAGTATCATCGCCTGCCTCCGGGAGGCGACCCCTACAACGCCGCAATGCGGGCGATCCGGTACACCTCCCTGCCGATGGACCGGCCGCTCTGGAAAGTTCACCTTCTCCACGGCTACAAAACCGGCGAGTACACGCTGTGCTACCAGGCCAGTCACGCGTTCCAGGACGGCATGAGCGCCATGGCGACGCTGCGGGCGGTCATGACCGGCGTCCCCCTGCGGCCGCCCCCGGTCACCCGCTACCCGGGACGATCCACGCTCTGCGGCATCCTGCGGACCCTGCCTGAACTGCGCCCTTACCCATCGGACCCACGCTGGCGGCCCCCCGCGGACACCACGGGCGCCCTGCTGTTTCGCGTCGCCCACCTGAATCTGGACACCGTCCAGGAAATCGCGGCCCGCACCGATTGCGGCCCCGCTCAGGTCACGCTGGCCGCGGTCACCGGTGCGATGCACCATTGGAACCCCCGCCGCAAGGGCGGGCCGCACCGGCGGCCCCGCGCTTTCAACGTCTTCATGCCGACCAGCTTCGGCGACGGACGCCGAAACGGCGGTCTTGGAACCCACTCCGGCATAATGCCCCTCGTATTGCCAGGCGACGAGCCGTCGCCATATCGGCGGCTCCTCGCCATACGGGAAGCGGTATCTCTCAAACACGTCATCAGCCTGCGCAGGAACCAGTCGTTCGTCGACGGGCTCGGCTTCCCACCGGCCCGGATCGTCGAATCGGTGATGCGGCTGACCGATCCCATGGCCTCGATACTGACGCGAGGCCACATAGTGTTCACCATGCTCCCCGCCAACTCCTTCGAGATACCCGACGCGATCGACTTGTTCATCGTCCCGCCGCTGCCCTGGAGAATCGGCGCCTACTTCAACGCGGTGCACAGCAGCACCGGCATCACCATCGGCTGCGGGATGAACGGTGATCTTCCCGACGTCGATCAGTTCCCCGATCTCATCCAGGACGCGCTCACCGAACTACACGACGCAACCGCGCAGATGACACGGCGCTGAAGGCTCGTCCGACACGATCGATAAGGGGGACGCTATGGAGAACCCACACCGCACTCCACTGCCATCAGACCCGCCGCTGGAACCGGCCATGGATCTGCCGGCCACCACCGCCCTGCCCACCCCCGGCAGCGCACCCGCGGGCGAGACGTCCGACACGCTCGGCGACGCAGCCGCCGACCTTCCGCAAGCGCTGCCCGGCGGAAGCCTGCTGGCACTGCCCCTGGCCATCGCCGCCCACCTGATCGACAACCTGCACCACAGTCTCTTGGACACGGTCGGCTTCGCCAGGATCCGCCTCGCCGAGGTCCTGGTCGGCCGCAGCCTTTCCCACCTGCCCGGCCTGCCCGCCACCGACCAGCTACAACAAGCCACCCAGTCCCTGTCCGGGCCCGCCACCGACCACCTGACCGGTACGCCTTCCACCACCGAACCCGGCACCAGCCCCAGCGCGGCAGCCGCCCCCGCCCGCGCAGCCGGCGAAGCCACCAACTCGATCACCGACATCACCGGCCCATAGCGACAACGGGCAAGGAGGGACGGCTTCTTTGCCACCCGCCCCCGGAGCCCAGACGTCCGCTCGGGAGACGGGCCAATTCGGAGGGCAGGCCAACTCGGAGAGCAGGTCAACGCGGGGACGGGCCAACTCGGGACGGGTCAGGTGGCGGGGCGGTCGTTCAGGACGCGGCGGCGCAGGTGGGGGA
>NZ_SMKT01000192.1 GCF_004348735.1 Actinomadura sp. KC06 | reverse complement strand
GGCGGGGGGGGGGGCTGGGCGGTGGCGGGTGCCGCCTGCATGCCGAGCACCGCGGCGGCGGCGACGCCGACCAGCGCGGTGCTCGTGGTGACGCGCCCGCGGGCGCGCCTGGGGGAGGTGGATCTCACGCGGTGCTCCTTGTCTGCCGGCCGCGCGGGGGAACGGCCGAAGGGGGGCTCGCTCCGCAGGGCGCGTCGCGCCCGCGGAGCTCCGGAGTGCCGGAGAATGGTTGACTCGGGAACGATCGCACGCATTGGTGGGCATGTCACCGCAAAGTTCGCTGCGGGCCACATCCATAGGGAGATCGCCCCCAGCGCAAGGGAAACCCCTACACCCCACGGGGATGGACGAGGGTCCGCCGAGAAGGCAGGGTGGCGCCTTTCGTCCAGGCGCGGTCAGCGGGAGAGGGTGGCGCCGGGGCCGTCCAGGCCGCCGCCGAGGAGGGAGCCGAGCTGCGACCGGGAGCGGATGCCCAGCTTCCGGTAGATGCGGGTGAGGGACGCCTCGACGGTCTTCACGCTGAGGAACAGCCGGTTCGCCACCTGCTGGTTGGTGGCGCCCTGGCCGACGAGCAGCGCGATCCGCCGCTCGCCCTCCGTCAGCGTCGCCTGCGCGACGGCGCCGAACGGGGCGGGGCCGTCCTGCAGGCCCATGTCCAGCCGCGCGAGACGATGCCGCGCCTGCTCGGCCCAGGGACGCGCGCCGCACCGCAAGAAGATCTCCAGGGCGTCGGCCGCCGCCTTCCGGGCCGCCCCTGCGCGCCGCCTCCGGCGCTCGATCCTGGCCTGTTCGAGCAGGCAGTGCCCCGTTTCGAGGGGCTGGCCGAGCCGCTCGAACAGCGCCGCCGCCTGCCGCAGGAGCGCGACGGCGTCGTCCGGTTCGCCGCGGGCGCCGAGCACGCACGCCTCCGCCCGGTCCAGCAGGCCGGTGACGCCCTCGCCCCGGGCCCGGCCGCCGATCACGGCGCGGGCCTCGCGGACCACCTCCTCCGCGCGCTCGACCTCGCCGAGCGCCACCAGCCCCTGGGCGAGGTCGCCGTGCCAGCGCAGGACCATCGGGCAGCGCATGCCGCGTCCCCGCTCGTCCGGGGCGGAGCCGAGCGCGTCGATGCGCCACAGCGTGTCGACGCCCGCGCGTACGTCGCCGATCCGCATGCGGGCCACGCCCAGCACGTGCAGCAGGCGGCCCTGGAAGATGACGTCGTTCTCCTGCTCGGACGCGCGCAACCCCCGCTCCGCCAGAGACACGGCGCGGCGGATGCTGCCGCCCGCCAGCTCCGCCAGCGCGCCCTGGTACCAGGCCGGGCCGGGACTGAGCGCGGCCTGCTCGGCGATGCGCATGGCGCGGTCCGCGAAGTCGAGCGCCTCCCGGCAGCGGCCCGTCCGGGCGGCGACCTCGGACAGGTTCCGCAGGACGTGGACGACTTCCTCGCCGGAGCCGCGTTCCACCAGCGCCAGCATCCGCAGCAGTTCCGCCCGCGCTTCGGGCAGCCGGTCTTCGGCGATGGCGCAGTAGGCGGCGATGTAGCGGGGCGTCATGTGCATCTGGCCGTCCAGTGGCGGCTCGGGCAGGCGCTCGGCGCGCTCCAGGTCGCTGACGTAGTCGTCCCGTCCTTCGACCAGCGAGATGTTCGCGCGCAGAGCCAGGGCCTTGGCCTCCAGCGCCGTGTCGCCCGCCTCCTGCGCGTGCGCGAGCGCGCCGTCCGCCTCCTGCTCGGCGAGGTCGGGCGCGCCGTTCAGCAGCGCGCCCAGCGCCATCCGCAGGCGCAGCGGGCCCAGCAGCGCCGGGTCGCCGTCCGCGTCGACGAGCGCGGCGGCGAACACCTCGCCCATCTCCGCGAGGCCCTGGCCCGACAGGTCGAGGAGCGCGAGCCTGACCCGCACCCGCTGGGCGCGGTTCGCGTCGGCGGCGAGGACGGCCTCCGCGGCCCGGTGCACCAGATCGGGCAGCCCGCCGTTCGCGCCCGTCTCCGCCGCCGCGACCAGCCATTCCAGCCGCTCGGCCGCCGGATCGGCCGGCGACCGGTCGGCGGCGAGCCGGTACAGCTCGGCGGCCATCCGGTGCGAACCCTGGCGGACGGCCTGCTCCGCCGCCGTGACCAGCGAATGCGCGAGCTCGGCGTTCGGGCCGGGGTCGGCGAGGGCGCGGTGGCGGGCGCGTCCGGCCGCGTCCGGCACCACGGCGGCCAGTGCCCGGTGCACCCGCGCGAGATGCTGCGCGTCGGCGGACTCGGCGAGGACGGTGCCGACCGCGGGCGGCGTGAACCGGATGCCGCCGCCCTCGGTGATCAGCAGGCCCAGGACGGCGGCGCGCCTGATGTCCCGCGCGGCCTCGGCGCGTCCGGCGCGGGCCAGCAGGTCGGTCGTCGGGCGGATCGCCAGCGCGGCCATCAGCAGCGTCTCGTGCGCCTGCGCCGGCAGCCGCGCCAGCCGCTCGGCGATCACGGCCTGGACGCGCTGCGGCAGCGGCGCGGGCCGCCAGTGCCGCGGGATGCGGTCGGTGAAGGCGCCGCCGAGCGCCAGCGCGAGGTACGGGTTGCCACCGGAATCGGAATGCAGCGTGTTCACGACCCGGACGGGAAGCCCGTAGCTGTCGAACATCTCGGCCAGCTCGTCCGGGCCGAGGGGCGGGACGGGCAGGTGCAGCGCGTCGGGGGCTGGAGCCCAGGGCGTGCTGCCCCCGTCGCCGGCGGCGAGGCCGTCCGGCCAGGGCCCGGCGACGACGGCGCGCACGCCACGGGACCCGAGGCGCCGGACCGCGTACCGGACGGCATGAACGGACTCCGTGTCCACCCACTGGGCGTCGTCCACGAGCAGCAGCACCGGCCGGTCCCCCGCGCAGCGCGCGAGCAGCCCGCGGAACGCCAGCCGGCAGGCGACATGGTCCGTGCCGGACCGGTCCGCGGACGACCGGCCGAGGGCCCGCGCGCCGGTCGCCGCCGGATGCGGCGCGGGAAGCCCGGTCAGCCGCTCGCGGGGAAGGTCGGCGGTGAGGGTGTCGGGGAGCTGGTCGAGCAGCTCGGCGAGCCCCGAGCAGGGCACCCACCGCTCCGTCTCGGTCCCGGCGACCCGCAGGACCAGTTCACCGCGCGCGGCCGCCGCGGCACCGGCGGCTTCGAGCAGCGCCGTCTTGCCGATGCCGCTGGGCCCCGTCAGAACGACGCTGCCGTTCGCGGCGAGCCGGGCCTCGATCGAGGCGAGCAGTGCCGAGCGCCCCACCAGCGAGGGAGGTGCTCCCTTCCGACCTGCCGACGGCGCGGCACCGACGTCCATGACTCGCTCCCTTCCGGAGGATTCGGACGCCGAACCGACAATAACCACCACGCGGGGCACCCACAACGGCCACGTTCCGCAGTGGCCTGTCCGCAAACCGCACTCGCCCGCCGAAACACCAGGTCCGGCTTCCGCGCGTCCTCGGGACGCGATGACGCCCGGAACCGGCGGGTTCCGGGCGTCATGATCCGGCGTGCGGGCGGGGCTACTCGCCCGTCCAGTTCGGCTTGCGCTTCTCGGCGAAGGCGGCCGGGCCCTCCTGCGCGTCCTTGGACACGAAGACGGGCAGGGTGATCTCCTGCTGCTTCTGCCACATCTCCTCGGACGTCCAGTCCCCGGACCCGTGGACCACCTGCTTGGTCGCCGCGAGCGCCAGCGGCGCGTTCTCGGCGATCTTCAGGGCCAGCTCCTTCGCCCCGGCCAGCGCGCCGCCCGGCTCGGTGAGCCGGTTGACGAGCCCGACCTCCGCCATCCGCTCCGCCGGGTACTTGTCGCCGGTGAGGGCGATCTCCATGGCGATGTGGAACGGGATGCGCTGCGGGAGCCGCAGCAGCCCGCCGCCCGCCGCGACCAGGCCGCGCTTCGGCTCGGGCAGCCCGAACTGCGCGTCCCGGGCCGCGACGATCAGGTCGCAGGACAGCGCCAGCTCGCAGCCGCCCGCCAGCGCGTAGCCCTCGATCGCGGCGATCAGCGGCTTGGCGGGCGGGCGCTCGGAGATGCCGGCGAACCCGCGTCCCTCCACGACCGGGGTCTCGCCCGCGAGGAACGCCTTGAGGTCCATGCCGGAGCAGAACGTGCCGCCCGCGCCGGTCAGGATGCCGACGGACAGGTCCTTGCGGGAGTCGAGCTCGTCCACGGCGGCCGCGATCCCGCGTCCCGCCGCGCCGTTCAGCGCGTTGCGCGCCTCCGGGCGGTTGATCGTGATGACGAGGACGCCACCGTCTTCTTCCGTCAGCACGGCGTCGTTGCCGGGGGGCGTGGGGGGTCGTCCCCCCTCGGGCGATACAGCATCGGACATTCAGGGCCTCACTTGGGCTGGAAGCGGATGCCGCCGTCGAAGCGGATGGTCTCGCCGTTCATGTAGTCGTTCTCGATCAGGGACTTGACCAGGTGCGCGAACTCCGACGCCCGGCCCATCCGCTTCGGGAACGGGACGGGCGCGGCGAGCTTGGCCTTGAACTCCTCCGCCGCCTCGCCCTGGCCGTAGATCGGGGTGTCGATGATGCCGGGGCAGATCGTGTTCACCCGGACGCCGATCGCGGCGAGGTCGCGGGCGGCGGGCAGCGTCATCCCGATGATGCCGCCCTTGGAAGCCGAGTAGGCGACCTGCCCGGTCTGACCCTCGATCCCGGCGACGGACGCGGTGTTGATCACCACGCCGCGGGCGCCGTCCGCGTCGGCCGGCTCGGTCTTGGCGATGGCGGCGGCGCCGATCCGCATCAGGTTGAAGGTGCCGATCAGGTTGACCCGGATGACGGTCTCGTACTGGCCGAGGTCGTGCGGGCTGCCGTCGCGGTTCACCGTCCGGGACGCCCAGCCGATGCCCGCGCTGTTGACGATGACGCGCAGCGGCGCGCCGGTGTCGACGGCGGCCTGCACGGCGGCCTGGACCTGCTCCTCGTTCGACACGTCCGTCTTGACGAAGACGCCGCCGACCTCGCCGGCGACCGCCTTGCCCCTGTCCTCGTTCAGGTCGGCGACGACCACCTTGGCGCCTTCGGCGGCCAGCGCGCGGACGGTGGCCTCACCGAGGCCGCTCGCGCCACCGGATACGACGGCGGAAACTCCGTTCAGGTCCATTAGCAGCACCTCACATGTGGGACCGAATGTGGTTCGGGGTGATGGTACCCAGCCGGGCGCGTTTGCTTTCCACCGCCCCGGGCACCCGCTCCCCCGTGAGCGGACTGGCACCCGTCCCCCCGCCGCCGGAGGCGCGCTGATGGAGTTGCAGCGCAGCGACCTCGGCGAGCCCGGCTACAGACGGCGAAAACGCGGCAAGGGTTTCGAGTATCTCGGTCTCGACGGCCTTCCTTTGGACGACCCGTCCGAGAAGGAACGAATCAAGGCTCTGGTCATACCGCCCGCATGGAAGGACGTCTGGATCTGCCCTGACGCGGACGGCCACATCCAAGCGATCGGCACCGACGCGGCCGGACGGCGCCAGTACCTCTACCACGAGGCATGGCGGGAACAGCGCGACCAGGAGAAGCACGACCACGTCCTGGAGCTGGCCGACCGGCTCCCCAAGGTGCGCGAGACGCTCGCCGGGCATCTCTCCGGACGCGGGTACTCCAGGGAACGGGTCCTCGCCGCCGCCGTCCGCCTCATCGACCTCGGGTTCTTCCGGATCGGCGGTGAGGCGTACGCGGCGGAGAACGGCACGTACGGGCTGGCCACCGTCCTGCGCGAGCACGTCACGTGCCGGCGCGGGGCCGTGGCCTTCGAGTATCCGGCGAAGGGGGCGAAGGAGCGGTACCAGTCCGTCGCGGAGGAGGACGTGTGCAAGGTCGTCAGCGGCCTCAAACGCCGCCGCGACGACTCCCCCGAACTGCTCGCCTACCGGACGCGGGACGGCTGGCACGACGTCACGACCACCGACATCAACGACTTCGTCCGGGAGGTCACCGGCGGCGACTTCACCGCCAAGGACTTCCGCACCTGGCACGCCACCGTCCTCGCCGCCGTCGGCCTCGCCGTGTCGGTGCGGGCGGGCGGCGGCGCGGGCGCGGGCGGCGGCGACATCGCCCGGAAGCGCGCCGTCGTCCGCGTCGTCAAGGAGGTCGCCGCCTACCTCGGCAACACCCCGGCCGTCGCGCGGGCCTCCTACATCGACCCGCGGATCATCGGCCTGTACGAGGAGGGCCGCACGATCGCGCCCGCCCTCGGCAAGCTCGGCACGGAGACGTCGGAGGGCGAGCTGGCGACGCAGGGCCCGGTCGAACAGGCCGTCCTGGACCTGCTCCGGTCCGCGGACTGAGAACCGGGCGCTACCAAGCCGAGACGCGTTCCCGTCTTCGGCCGCGGCGCTGATCGTCGCTGTCCAGCGCGTCCAGGCGGTACAGGGCATAGGCGTGCTGGATGACCGGCAGCGCCACGTTGCGCACCCGCACCCCGCCGGACGTGAGGCCCTTCTCCGTGCCCTTGTGCGCGTGCCCGTGGATCGCGAGGTCGGCGCCGGACGCGTCGATCGCTTCCCCGATCAGGTAGCTGCCGAGGAACGGGTAGATCTCCGGCGGCTCCCCTTCGAGGGTGCCCTCGGCGGGCGCGTAGTGCGTCAGGCTGACGATCACGTCGGCGTCCAGGCCGAGGAGGGCGGTGCGGAGCCGTCCGGCGAAGTCCTTGGTGTGGCCGACGAACGCCTTCATCTCCGGCTCGCCGAAATCGCTGGCGCATCTGCCCTCGAACCCGCCGCCGAAGCCCTTGCCGCCGGCGACGCCGAGGCTCGTCCCGCCGCAGTCCAGGACCGTCCCGTCGCCTTCCAGGACGGTCACGCCCGCGTCGCGCAGCACTTCGGTGATCTCGTTCTCGGCGTCGGAGTGGTAGTCGTGGTTGCCGAGGACGGCGATCACCGGGACCCCCACGTCGCGCAGCTCGCCCGCCGCGACGCGGCCCTCCTCGACCGTCCCGTGCCGGGTCAGGTCTCCCGCGACGAGGAAGACGTCCGCGTGGTCGGCGAGCGCGGTCAGGTGCTCCCGGTACGCCCCGGCCGTCTCGGGCCCGACGTGCAGGTCCCCAGCCGCGGCCACGCGGATCATGAGAGCCGTTCCTCGTGGTCCGGCTCGGCGACCGCGACGACGTGCAGCTCGTTGCTGACCTCGCGGCCCCCGGCGGCGTCCCGGGCGGACTCCTCGACCTCCCGGCTCCGCTCCTCGCTCACCACCTCGCCGCGCAGATGCACGACGCCGCCGCGGACGTCCACGCGGATGCCCAGCTCATGCGCCTCCGCCGCGACCCTCTCCTGGATGTGCGCGGACAGGTACTCCGGCAGCTCCGCCATGTCCCGCTCCCTTTCCGTCACAGCACGTCCTTCGTCACAGCACGTCCTCTCCGATGACGCCGAGCCGGGCGAGGAGCGTCAGGAAGGCGTAGGCGTACGGGGAGTCCGCGGTCTCGGCGGCGACCTGCGGCCAGTCCACCTGCTCCCGCAGTGCCCGGCTCACGTGCAGGAACCCGCTGAAGTCGCAGGCGGTCTCGGTGAACGCCAGCAGCCGCATGACCACCAGATCCGTCGCGGGCAGGACGGGCATCCGCACCGCCCCGACCGACATCGTCTCGGCCCGGCCGAGCAGGTTCCCGTCCACCGGACGGCCGGACGGCGTGTGGATCAGATCGACGAGATGCTCGCCGTCGCACGCCTTCTCCAGCCAGTTCTCCGGGCTCTCCAGATGCGTCATGCCCGCCGCGGCGAGCGCGTCCAGCGCCGCCTGGACGTCCCGTTCCCGGACGACGAAGTCGACGTCGTGGGTCGACACGGCCGCGCCACGGGCGTAGGCGGCGAACCCGCCGGCGAGCGCGTATCCGATGCCGGCGTCGCGGAGGGCGGCGGCGGCGCGTTTCAGGCTGAGCAGCAGCCCGTCCGCCGCGCCGTCCGCCGCGCCGCCCGAACCGCCCGAGCCGGGGCCCGGGCCCGCGTCGCGGGACGCCTGGCCCCTGACTTTGGGTTCCGTCTGCACAGCCCCACGCGTCCCCTGGTCGACTGCCGTTCCGGTTGGCGGTACCCGAGGACGCGCGGGTCATTCCCTCGCCCGGGGTCAGTCGAGGGTCGGGTAGTC
Organism: Actinomadura sp. KC06; assembly: GCF_004348735.1. Lineage (GTDB taxonomy): Bacteria > Actinomycetota > Actinomycetes > Streptosporangiales > Streptosporangiaceae > Spirillospora. The sequence goes on along the minus strand of NZ_SMKT01000192.1, from coordinate 6,244 downwards.
GGTGTAGCCGCGGTGGTCGCCGCCGTAGAAGGTCCGCGGGTCCGCCTCGTTGTAGGGGCCTCCGGCGCGGATACGGGCGGGCAGGTCCGGGTTGGCCAGCCACATCTCGGCGAACGAGACCGCGTCCGCGACACCGTCCCGGAGGGCCTCGACGCCGTATTCGGGCTTCGCCGGGAAGGAATCGTGGGTCGGGTGCGGGTTGAGGATCAGCGTGCCCGGCCATTCGGCGCGGATGCGCCGCGTCGTGCCGCGGTCGCCGACCTCCATGATGTGCAGGTACGCGAGCCCGAGCGGGGCGAGGGACGCGACCAGCGCCGAATACAACTCCGGGGTGTCGCTCTCGCTGACGCCGTTGGCCCTACCGCCGGGCGACACGCGGAAGCCGACCCGTTCGGGCCCGATCGCCTCGGAGACGGCCTGGGCGACCTCGACGGCGAACCTGATGCGGTTCTGAGCCGTCCCGCCGTACCCGTCAGTGCGGGTGTTGCTGCCATCGGCGAGGAACTGCTGGATCAGGTAGCCGTTCGCGCCGTGCACCTCCACACCGTCGAACCCCGCGTCGATCGCGTTGCGCGCCGAGACGGCGAACTCCGCCACGGCCTGGGCGATGTCGTCCAAGGTCATCTCGCGGGGGACGGGGTGGTCGAGCATCCCGTCCGGCGTGAAGAGCCGCTCCCCGGACGCGATCGGGGACGGCCCGAGCGGCAGCCCGCCGTCCGGGTACAGGACGGGATGGCCGACGCGTCCGGCGTGCATCAGCTGGGCGAAGATCCGTCCGCCCTCGGCGTGCACCGCGTCGGTCACCGGCCGCCATGCCTCCACCTGGTCGCCGGAATGCAGGCCGGGCGTCCAGATGTACCCCTGGCCCCGGACGCTCGGCTGCGCCGCCTCAGTGATGATCAACCCGGCGGAGGCGCGCTGGCGGTAGTACTCGGCGGTCAAATCGGTCACCTTGCCGTCCTCGACGGCCCGGCTGCGGGTCATCGGCGCCATCACCAGGCGGTTGGACAGTTCCAGCTTTCCCGCCGACAGCGGCTCGAACAGTTCTTGCATTGAGTCCTCCTAGCCGTAAAGCGTGTTATCGCTGGTCAAGAAGGTAGGAGCCGCCAACTACGGGGCGAATCCGTATGGATTCGGTAGTTCGCCCCGTAGTTTGGAAACCGTGCTCTACGGGCGGAACGACGAACAGGCGCGGATCACCACGTTGCTCTCGGAGGCGCGCGATCATCGCCGCAGCGGCGCGCTCGTGCTGCGCGGAGAGGCGGGCATCGGCAAGTCGGCCCTGCTCGCGGAGACGGCGCGGCCCCTGCCGGCCGAGCGCGTCCTGCGGGTCACGGGGGTCGAGGCGGAGTCAGGCATCGCGTTCGCGGGCCTTACCCAGCTGCTGTGGCCCGTCCGGGACCGGCTGGACGGCCTCCCGCCTCCGCAGGCCGCCGCGCTGCGCTCCGCTCTCGAACCGCTGGACGAGGGCTCCGGCGCCGCGCCGGGCCGCGACCCCTTCACGACCGGCCTGGCCGTCCTCACCCTGCTCGCCGACCTAGCCGACCTTTCCTCCGGGGACGGCCCGCTGGTGTGCCTCGTGGACGACGCCCAATGGCTCGACACCGCGACAGCCGAGGCGCTGCTGTTCGCGGCACGGCGGCTGGCGGCCGAGGGCGTCGTGATCCTGTTCGCCGCACGGGACGACGCGTTCACCGGCACGGGCCTGCCCGAGCTGCGCCTCGAACGCCTGGACGGCGACGCCGCCGAACGGCTCGTCGCGTCCCGCGAACTGGCGCCGGCGGTCCGCGCCCGGGTCGTCCGGGAGGCGGCGGGCAACCCCCTGGCGCTGCAGGAGCTGGGCGCGACCGGGACCTTCCGGGCGGACGGCCCCGATCCCCTGCCGGTCGCCGACCGGGTGCTCGGCTCGTTCCGCGACCAGATCGGCCGCCTCCCGGAGGCCACGCGGCTGATGCTGCTGATCGCGGCGGCCGAAGGGCGCGGGCACATGCCGAGCCAGCTGCGCGCGGCCCGCTCCCTCGGCGTGAGCCTCACCGACCTGGAGGCCGCCGAACGCGCCCGGCTGGTGGAGATCACCGGACGCACCATCGCGTTCCGCCACCCGCTGATCAGGGCGGCCTCCTACCACGGCGCCGTCGTGGCGCGGCGCATCGCCGTCCACCAGGCGCTCGCGGACACGGCCGACGACCTGGACTGCCGCGCGCGGCACCGCGCGTCCGCCGCCCTGGGCCCGGACGAGGACGTCGCCGCCGACCTCCGGGACGCGGCCGAACGCGCCCGCGGCCGCATGGGCTACGCGACGGCGGCGGTGCTCTACCGCCAGTCGGCGGACCTGACGCCCGACCCCGACGTCCGGGCCGCCCGGCTCAGCGCCGCCGCGTCCCTGACCCTCCAGGCCGGGCGGCTCGACGAGGCCGAGGACCTCGCCGTCCAGGCGGAGAAGCTCACGCGCGACCCGGCCGAACAAGCGCGGCTCGCCCGCGTCCACGCCGCGGTCGAGTACGAGCGCGGCGACCCGCGCGCCGCCGCACGCATGCTGGTCGACCACGCCGCCGACGCCGCGCCCGGCGACCACGCCGATATGCTCCGGACCGGCGCGGTCTACGGGTGGACGTCCGGCGAACTGCCCGCCGTCCTGCGCGCCGCGGAACTGCTCCCCGGCGACCGGACTGTCCAGGGCCTCGCCTCCCTAGCCGGAGGCGACCATGCGCGGGGCGTCCCGTTACTGGCGGAGCTGGTCGACGAGACGACACGCGGAGGCGGCCCGGCTACCGGTGCATTGCCGGGCCCTCGCCAGAGCGCCGAGAACGCCCGCGGCCATCGCGTGCTGGGTGCGCAGTTGGCGCTGGTCATCGGCGCGGACGAGGCGGCGCTCGAACTGGCCGCCGCCGAGGTCGCGCACTGCCGGCGGCACGGCCTGATCGGCGCGCTGCCGAACGTCCTGCAGACGCTCGCCCAGGCCCAGATCGCGGCCGGGCTGCACGCGGACGCGGAGGCCACCGTCGCCGAGGCGATCGCGCTGGCCCGCGACACCGGACGCCCCCACCGCGAGGGACGCCTCGGCGCGGTCCTGTCCAGGATCGCGGCGATCGAGGGCGACGAGCCCCGGCTGCGCGAGCTGATCGCGCAGGCCCCGCCGCCGCACGGCGGCCTCGCCGACGGCGCGCTCGCCCTCCTCGACCTCGGCCTCGGCCGCTACGACGACGCGCTGCGCCGCCTGGACCAGATCGCCCACGGACCCCGCCGGCACAGCACGGGCAGCCTGCTGTCCGCCGCCGACCAGGTCGAGGCGGCCGTACGGTCAGGACAGCCCGAACTGGCTCGCGCCGCCTTCGGTCGTTTCCGCGCCTGGGCTGACGCAGGTAGGCAACCTTGGGCTCTCGCAGTGGCCCTGCACTGTGAAGCCCTATTGGACGACAGCGAAGAACCGTACGAACGAGCCGTCCGGCTACACGAGCAGTCGACTCGGCCGTTCGAGCGGGCCCGCACAGAGCTTCTCTACGGCGAATGGCTGCGACGGGCTCGCCGACGCTCCGACGCGCGCGTCCCCCTACGCTCGGCAATGGAAATCTTTGAGCGTCTCCGCGCCACACCCTGGCTCGAACGCGCGCGCGCCGAACTCCGCGCCACCGGTGAGGCAGGGACGTCCGTGCCCACCGCCCCCGACCTTCTCGACCGTCTCACTCCACAGGAGCGTCAGGTCGTCCGGCTGGCGGCCTCGGGGACGAGCAGCCGCGAGATAGCCTCACAACTGTTTCTCAGCCCGCGGACGGTCGAATACCACCTCTACAAGGCGTATCCCAAGCTCGGCATCTCGTCCCGCAAGGAACTGTCCCGCCTCGCTTTGGAACCGTCCCTATGACAGCGTCCGGGCAAGGAACTCCTCGGTGAGCCGCCAGGCCCGCGCCGCGGGCTCCGGCTGATAGAACATCGGCGCCTTCCGGTTGTGGAACGCGTGCCCGCCGTCCTCCTGGACGTGGATCTCCATGCCGTCCCGTCCCTCAACGGCACGTTCCACTTTGGCGACGTCCTCACGGGGGATGTACGGGTCGTCCCCACCGAAATGGAACTGCGCCGGAGCGCCGATGCCGTCGATCTGGTCGAGCGCGCCCGGCACACCCGACCCGTAGAAGGACACCAGGGAATCGACCTCCGCCCTGGCGGCCAGCAGGTACGCGAGCGTCCCGCCGAAGCAGAACCCCAGAACACCGACCTTGCCCACGCCGGGCAGCCCCTTCAGAACCGCCAGCGCCGCCTCCGCGTCCTCCACGCCCTTCGTCCAGTCGAACTGCGAGACCATCGACATCCCCTGCGGGAGCGCCTCCTCGTTATGAACGACGTTCCAGCCCGGCTGTATCCGCCAGAACATGTCAGGCGCGGCCACGACATACCCGAGCGCCACCAGATCCTCGGCGACCGCCTGCAGATACTCGCCGACCCCGAAAATCTCCTGGACGAGCAGGACCCCGGGCCCATCCTGACCCCACACATGCAGGTCGAACTCGCCGTCCGGGACGACCACCCTCTCGATTCGCGTCATATCACCCGATGATCGCGTAAACCGCGGTCGCATGGGCGACGATCTTGGAATCGGCGGTCATGTCGATCTCCGCGAACGCCAGCGTCCGTCCCAGCTTGGTGAGCCGGGCGTGCACCAGCACGTCCCGTCCCACCACGGGCCGCTGGAACGACGTGCTGAGCTGCACCGTCGTCATCGGCACGAACGCGCCCTTCGCCGCCGACACCGCGATCACCACCGTCGTGTCGGCCGCCGCCATCAGCGCCTGCCCCGACAGGGCGCCGCCCTCCCGCGCCAGCCTCTCGGACCACGGCAGCCGCAGCACCGCGCCGTCCTCCCCCACCTCCTCGGGCACCAGCCCCAGCTCAAGGACCCAGGGCGCGAAGTTGTCGCGCAGAATTTCTTCGGGCTTCACCGTCACACCCGACATGATGCACGCTGAGGGCATGCACGAGGAGATCTTCCTGCCCACCACCTACGCGTCCGGGGTCCCCTACGACACGTTCAGGAAGCTGCGCAGCGACAGCCCCGTCGCCCGCATCCCCGAACCGGCCGTCGGCCCCTGGCCCGCCGGCCCCGGCTACTGGGCGGTCTTCCGGCACGCCGACGTCAAACACGTCCTGCGCTCCCCGGACCTCTTCTCCTCCAACCTCGGCGCCACCCAGATCCGCGACCCCGACACGCCCGAAGATCTCGCGTTCGTCCGCGCGATGATGCTCAACCAGGACCCGCCCGACCACTCCCGCCTCCGCCGCATCGTCGCCGCCGCGTTCACCCCCCGCGCCATCCGCGCCCTGGAAGAGACCATCAACACCAGAGCCCGGACCCTCATCACGTCCGCCCTCAACGAGGAAACCGACTTCGTCGAACTCGCCGCGGACCTCCCCGTCTGGACGCTCGCCCACATCATGGGCGTCCCCGACGCCGACCGCCGCCTCCTGTACGACTGGGCGTCCCGCGTCATCGGCTACCAGGACGACGAATACGCCGGCATCTCCTCGGACCCCGCCTCAATGACACCCCTGGCCCGCAAGGCCATGCAGTACCGCCCCAAGACACTCGCCCACCCCGACGGCCGCCCCATAAACCCGCGCTCCTACACGGCCCTGGCCGACATGTTCGCCTACGCCCACGCCCTCGCCGCCGAGAAAAGGCTTCACCCCTCAGCCGACGTCATGTCCCGCATGCTCGAAGGCGGCCTCACCACCCAAGAGTTCGAGAACATGTTCTTCCTCTTCGCCGTCGCCGGGAACGAGACCCTCCGCAACGGCATCCCCGGCGGCCTCCTCACCCTCCTCGACCACCCGTCCGAACTGTCCCGCCTCCGCGCCGTCCCGTCCTTGCTCCCCTCGGCCATCGAGGAGATGCTCCGCTACTGGCCCCCGGTCATGGACTTCCGCCGCACCGCCACGCAACACACCACCCTCGGCGACCAGGAAATCCGCGCCGGCGACAAGGTCGTCGTCTACCACGCCTCAGCCAACCGCGACGAAACCGTCTTCCCCGACCCCGACCGCTTCGACATCACCCGCACCCCCAACGACCACGTCAGCTTCGGCTTCGGCCCCCACTTCTGCCTGGGCGCCCACCTGGCCCGAACCCAGATGCGCGCCGTCTTCCGCGAACTCCTCCCCCACCGCATCACCCGCACCGGCACCCCCGTCCGCCTGGCCTCCAACTTCCAGAACGGCCTGAAGCACCTCCCCGTCCACATCACCCCCACCC
>NZ_SMKT01000191.1 GCF_004348735.1 Actinomadura sp. KC06 | reverse complement strand
GTCCGGCGTCGTCCAACGCGTCGAGGCGCTCCTCGGCACGCCTCCGGACAGGAACACGGTCACCGGCCCGCTCCTGTTCATGGGCAACGGCTTCGTCACCAGCTCACTCACAGCCGCCACCCTCCAACTCGACCAGGCCGCCATCTCCTGCCTCCTGGCCCTCCTAGCCCTCCGCTAACGCAACGCTCACCGCGACCGACCACGCCGCACCCGTCCGCCGCGCGCCCACCGACCCACCACGCGGCAAGCCGCTCCAAAGAGCCACGTCCACCCGCCCACGCCGCCCAGCCATCCGCCCCGCCACACGACGAGACGCCCCATCGCGCAGTGACGTGCCCGTCATGGGCAGCCGCCGGGGTTCGGCCGTCCGCCCACAGCACGGTTAGTCGCGCATGGCGCGGCCTTCCGTTTTGTCGCGCAGTGAGACGCCTAATGTGCGGTGAGCCGACATCGAATAGTCGGCCGCGCCGTGACACAACAAGAGGCCCTGTCGCACGGTGACGTGACCGGCATGGGCAAGCGCCGGGGCTCGGCCGTCCGCCTAAGGGCGGGGCCGATTGCCCACGGCACGGTTGGTCGCGCGTTACAGGGCCATCCCCTTTCGCATAGCGAGACGCCTACTTTGCGGTGAGCTGGCGTCGAATAGTCAGCCGCCTATCGCGCGGTTAGCCGTCCGGCGTGCGGTTGGGCGTGCGGCGGGGCGCTCCGGCGTGCGGTTGGCGTGCGGCGGGGCGCTCCGTCGCGCGGTGACGTGCTCCGCGCGGGGAGCAGCCGCCCCAGGGCGTGGACGTGCGCCCCGAGACATGGCCGCTCGCCCGTGGCACGGTCAAGCAGTTGTCGCGCGGTCAGGCCTCTGTGGTGGGGACGAGGCCGGTGGGGCGTTGGGTCTGGCCGGGGGTGAGCAGGTGAGGCAGGCGGCGGGGGTCAGAGTTCGAATTCGGACGGGTCCAGGCCGAGGGTGTGGCAGGCCTCGCGGACGATGGCCTTTTCGGAGTTGTCGAAGTTTCCGTCCGCGCCGCCGATGATGATGCCGATCTGGATCACGGCGCGTGCCTCGGTGGGCTTCTTCTTGGCCTTGCCGATGTCCTGCAGGACGGCCACCTTGCCGAAGTCGAAGTCCGCGGTCAGCTTGGACACGTTGTCGTTGAAGCGGCGCTGCAGGTCGTCCGCCGGGAAGTTCTTCAGCACCTCGTTGCTCGCGATGAGGGACGCGGTCTTCTGCCGCTCGGTCGGGTCGACGCTGCCGTCGGCGGCGGCGACCAGGGCGCACATCGCCATGCTCGCGTCCCGGAACGCCCCGCTCTTCAGATCGTTCTTCCTACTGAGCAGCTGCGTCTGCAGGGTCGGGATCGACTCGCGCAGCTTGTCCCACAAAGGCATTGGTTCCTCCGCTCGTTGGGTCGTCCCACCCGACACTAACGGACCTGCTACAACCGTAGTAGCCGCGACGCGTCCCCCGAGGGCGGTGGGAGCCGAGGTAGTGCGAATGTCCATCCACAGCTAGGGCCTGGACCACGCTCCGCTAGGTGCCAGGCACCGTGTGTAAGGCTACGGTGACGTTCTGCGTCCAGCACAGAGGACCTCGGGAGGAGCTCACATGAGCGACAGTGCGGCGTTCCGATACGGCCGTACCTTCGACCTTTTCGACACCAACCAGAACGGAGCGATCGAGGCAGACGATCTGTCCGCGCTGGCCAGTGGCGTCGTGCAGGCCGGGAACATTTCCGTCGACTCCGACCAGAGCCAGGCGCTTCACGCCGCGTATCGGCGCTTCTGGGAGGTCGTCACCCACTATGCCGACACCGACTCTGATGGACGCGTCACGCGCGAAGAATTCATCAACGCGATGGCCGGTGGAATGAGCGCCGGACCGCTCTTCAGCGAGAGCATCGCGAACGCGGCCGACGCGGAGTTCGCGGTCATCGACACCGACGACGACGGACGGGTCGACCTGGCCGAACTCCAGACGTTCTTCGAGAACGCCGGCCTCGCCCCGGACGAGGCACGCCAGGCCGCAGCCGACATGGACACCGACGGAAACGGCTCGATTTCCAGGGAGGAGTACCAGAGGGCCTGGCTCAGGTACTACCTCGAAATCGACCCCGAAACCAAGACCTTCCTGGGCGGAATCGACTGAACGGCTCTCACCATTACGGGACGATCGTTTGGCCTTGAGCGGTTCCTTCGATTGCCTCGACGTAGGCGCGAGCCACGTCGGCGGCCGGTGTGCCGGACGACCCGTCCATTCCCAAGTTTTCGAGAGTTTCGCGAACCCAGCCCGGGCTGATGACGTTCATGCGAAGTCGGCGGGGAAGCTCCTCGGCGGCGTTGCGAACGAAGCCCTCCAGGCCAGAGTTGACCAGAGCGACCAACGAACCACCGGCCAGCGGAGTCGCGAAGGTGCCCGCGGTGAGCGTGATCGAGCCTCCGTCACGCAGGTGACGCAGCGCCCGCCGCGCCAGGGCGACCTGTCCTAGAAGCTTGCCTTGCAGCCCTTGGACGAACTCTTCGTCCGTTACCGACTCCAACGGCACCAATGGGCCGCTGGCGGCGCAGCAGACCACGGCATCGGCATCGGGCACTGCTGTGAAGAGGGCGTCCAGCGAACGCGGGTCCTCAAGGTCGACACGGATCGGTCCGCGGCGGGAAGCCCGCACCACCTCGTGGGCCGGTTCCAGGGCGCTCACGACAGCGCGTCCCACGGTTCCGGTCGCTCCGACAACGATCACCTTCATACCGACAAGGATGGCCCAGCGAGCCCGCGACCTGATCACCGAACCCCGGAGCCCGCAGAACGCTTCTGGTCGAGCGCCCACTTCCTGCGGATTCGCGGAACTCACGGCCGTGCGTCCGGGCGGCCGTCCGTCCGGGCGGCCGTCCGTTCGGGCGGCCGTCCGTTCGGCGGCGGGTCTCCGCGATCTGCGGATCGTTGAGACCCACCTGCCGCGCCTCCGCCAACCCCGGCGACCAAACCGGATGGAGATCGCCGCGCTCGCCCTGGAAATCTGGTCGAGCGCGGCACGGACAAGCGGCTGGACGCCTCTAGGAGACGTCCCTGATCAAGAGGGAGGGGCGTTCAGGAGGCGGGTCGGGGTGATCCGGTCGATGTGCAGGATCGCGTCGAACGCGCCGGACAGCGAGTCGACCGTGTGGTAGTACTCGGCGTCCTTCTCGGGGACGTAGTGGGCGCTCACGGTCCGCAGCTTGGCGGGCCCGTCGAGGCGGCGCCGGACCGGCGGCGGGGCGCCGTGCCGCAGGTCGACCAAGTAGTCGGGTAGGCGCGCCGTGCCGAGGTCGCGATCGATGAACGACTCGTGCGGGGACGGCATGGTGTAGACGCTCGGGCCGCCCCTCTCCCAGCCGGTGAGGACGTCGCCGTGGTCGAAGACGGTGGCGATCGAGCGGTAGCGCCGTCCGTGGACGCGGCGCAGGATCCCGCCGGCCATCCGCCGCCGGGTGACGTCCGGCCCCGGATACTCATCGGGGAACGAGATCACCTGCTCCTCGACGCCTGCGGTGTGGGCGTTGGCGGCGCTGTAGGCGATGCGGTGGCCGGTCCGGCGGCGCCAGGTCTCGATGAAGCGGGCGATGTACCGCTCCCGGGTGTCCTGCCGGTCACCGGCGGTGGTGTAGGACTCGTACCAGCCGACGAGGGCCTGCGCGTGCTGGACGGCGTCGTCCCACGAGACCGGCGACCGTCCGGGGCCCACGCGGCGCACCAGGTCGAGGACGGCGCGGGCGTGCTCGATGTACGGGCGCTTGAGCTCGTCGGTGAAATCGGGGTCGTTGTACCAGACGAGATGCTGCTGCGGCCCGCCGCGCATGGCGATCTCGGTCAGGTGGCCGTCGAGTTCGGTGTACCGGTGCGGCGCGACGTCCTTGACGTACGCGCGGATCTCGTCGTACAGGACCGGCCGCAGTTCCAGGATGTCGGCGCCGAGGAAACGCACACGGTCGTGCGGCGGACGGCCCTCGTTGAACTCCCGCATCCACGTCACCAATTCGAGGATGCCGTGGCTGCGGAGCATGAACAGCGCGTCGCCGACCACCGTGGCGGCGTCGCCCGAGCCGGTGGTGACGTACCGGTCGATGGCGACTCCGGCGGCCCAGCTCTCCTCCCAGGCGATCGTCCGGAAGCCGAGCCGTTCCACGAGGAAGCGGGCCACCCGGTGCTTGAGCGTGGTCACCGTGTGGGCGCCGTGCACCGGTTCGCCGATCCCGGCGATGCGCGCGTCGCCGATCAGGGGACGTAATATGCGCAGGTCGTCCAGCGGGCCTCCGGCGTCGAGGCGGGGGAGCGGCACCGCGTGCCGGTCCAGCCAGGCGCGCAGATCGTTCGCACCTGCGGCGCCCGTGGCGCGGGCGGTCTGCGGCAGGGCCAGCCCCAGGGCCGCGGCGGTGCCGCCGGCGATCAGGGCGCGGCGAGAGGGCCCCTGGGCGAGGCTCCGTCGTGGCGTCTCGCGGGTCATGTCGGCTCCTTCGGTGACGAGGTGGCGTTGGCGATGTCGGCGATCTGGTCGGCGAGTGCTTGCGGGGCGTCCAGCGAGACGAACGTCCGGGCCTCGGGGACCTCGACGAACTCGGCGTCGCCGAACGCTGCCGCCAGCCGCCTGCCGAGCGCAGGCTTGAACGCCCGGTCGGCGGTGCCCCAGACCAGCCGGACGGGGCCGCGGAAACCGGCGAGCCGCGTCGAGACGTCGTTCAGCTCGCTCGGATCGACCGCCTGGAGGAACCGCGCCGCGTCCGACCGCACGCCCGCGTCGGTGAGCGACGGTTCGATCCATGAGCGGGATTGCGCCGGATCGAATTTCCGCGCGAGGAGTCCGAACCCGAGCACCGAGTGCCGGAACGCGCGCAGCTTCATCGGCTGCAGGTTGAACAGGAGGCGGCGCGGGCCCTTGAGGAGCCTGAAGATCACGTTGAAGGGGAAGGGCGGGAAGGTGTCGAAGGCGTCGCAGTTGGTGAGCACCAGGCGGCCGACGCGGCTCGGGTCGGTGTCGAGGACGTACTGGCACAGCGCGCCGCCGGTGTCGTTCCCGACCAGGGTGACGTCGGTGAGGTCGAGTGCTTCGAGGAACGCCAGGATCTGCCGGGCGACGCCCCGTGGCGACTGGTCGGCGGCGCCGGGCAGCGCCACGCGGTGCGAGCCGAGCGGCCAGTCGGGGGCGTAGGACCGGACGCCCTTGGCGGCCAGGAGGTCCGCGACGCCGGACCAGAGCGAGCCGTCGACGAGGAACCCGTGGACGAAGACGACCGGCGGGGACGCGGCGTCCTCCGGACCGGCGGCCCGGTAGCTTACGGTGCCGTGGGGCAGATCGATCATCTCCATCCGGCCCACCTCCTTTGATGAAGTAACATACAACGTGCATGTATCTTACGGACAGACTGTATGAAACAACCTCGTCGAACGCAAGCAGACCGCTCGGCCACCACCCGGGCCGCCCTCGTGCGCGCAGGCCGCAAGCTCTTCGCCGAGCACGGCTTCGCCGGTGTCGGCACCGACGCGATCGTCCGTGAGGCGGACGTCAGCCGTGGCGCGCTCTACCACCATTTCGACGACAAGACCGGCCTCTTCACCGCCGTCCTCGAAGAGCTGGAAGGCGAGGCCGCACGGCAGGTGGGGGACGCCGCGGCCACGGCGCCCGATGGCGACTTCGGCGAGATGATGACCAGGGCCCTGCTGGCATGGCTCGACGCCTGCGAGGAGCCGGAACTGCAGCGCATTCTCTTGGTCGACGGGCCGTCGGTGCTCGGCTGGGTCCGCTGGCGGGAGATCTGCCAGCAGCACATCCTCGGCATGGTCGAGGGCGTCCTCGCCCAGGGGATGGCCGAGGGGACGGTCCGCGACCTGCCGGTCAAGGCGCTCGCCCACGCGCTGCTCGCGGTGGCGGACGAGGCCGCCCTCCTGGTCAGCGCCGCCGAGGACACGTCCGCCGCGCGGCGTGACGTGATGGCCGTCGTGGGGCCGATCCTTGAGGCGCTGAAGGCATAAACCGACCGGCCATTGCATTCGCCGATGGGCTCGCTCGTCCGCACCGCACGAAAAAAGGCAGGGAGACCGCAACTCCCTGCCACTTTCAATGTATAGCGCATTGGGGGGCTTGCGGCAAGACCCGGGTCGTGGCGCAGAATCTCCGTCCGGGGCCGGCGCGGCAGTAATCCGGGGTTCGCGAAATACGCGCGTGCGCGGAGCGGCCCGGCCGGAAAACGACCTCAGTGAATGGGCGGTTCATGATTGACGTGATCATTGCCGGGGGCGGACCGACCGGAATGATGCTGGCGAGCGAACTGCGGCTGCACGGCGTGCGCGTGCTCGTCCTGGAGAAGGAGGCCGAGCCGGCTCCGTTCGTCCGCGCGCTCGGCCTGCATGTGCGCAGCATCGAGGTGATGGAGCAGCGCGGCCTGCTGGAGCGGTTCCTCGCGCACGGCCGGAAGGTACCGATCGGCGGCTTCTTCGCCGCGATCCCCAAGCCTCCGCCCGACCGGCTGGACACCTCGCATCCCTACGTCCTCGGCATCCCGCAGCCCGTCACCGACTGCATCCTGACGGAACGCGCCACCGAGCTGGGCGCCGAGATCCGCCGCGGCCGCGAGCTGGTCGGGCTGAGCCAGGACGATAACGGGGTCACCGCCGAGCTGGCCGACGGCACCCGGCTGCGGTCGCGCTACCTCGTCGGCTGCGACGGCGGCCGCAGCACGGTGCGCAAGGCGCTCGGCGTCGGGTTCCCCGGCGAGCCCACCAGGGCCGAGACCCTGCTGGGCGAGATGGAGGCGACCGAGGACCCCGCGAAGATCGCCGCCGTCGTCGCGGACGTCCGCAAGACCCAGCTGCGGTTCGGCGTCGGCCCGATGGCCGGGACGTTCCGCGTCGTCGTGCCCGCCGAAGGCGTGGCCGAGAACCGCGGCACGCCGCCGACCCTGGACGAGTTCAAGCGGCAGCTCCGGGCCTACGCCGGCACCGACTTCGGCGTCCACTCGCCGCGCTGGCTGTCCCGCTTCGGCGACGCCACCCGGCAGGCCGAGCGGTACCGCGTCGGCCGGGTCCTCCTGGCCGGCGACGCGGCGCACGTCCACCCGCCGCTCGGCGGGCAGGGGCTCAACCTCGGCGTGCAGGACGCGTTCAACCTCGGCTGGAAGCTGGCCGCCGAGGTCAACGGCTGGGCGCCGGACGGGCTGCTGGACACCTACCACGCCGAACGGCACCCGGTGGCGGCCGACGTGCTGGCCAACACCCGCGCGCAGACCGAGCTGATGTCCGACGAGCCGGGCCCCCGGGCGGTGCGGCGGCTCGTGTCGGAGCTGATGGACTTCGCCGAGGTGAACCGGTACCTGGTCGAGAAGATCATCGCGATCGGCGTCCGGTACGACCTCGGCGACGAGAACCCGCTCGTCGGCCGCCGGATGCGGGACGTGGAGCTGAAGCGGGCCCGCCTCTACGAACTGACGCACGAGGGCCGCGGCCTGCTGCTGGACCAGACCGGACGCCTCTCGGCGGCCGGGTGGGCAGAACGCGTCGACCACGTCGTCGACGTCAGCGACGACCTGGACGCCCCGGCCGTGCTCCTGCGTCCGGACGGCCACGTGGCGTGGGCCGGCGACGACCAGCAGGACCTCCTCGACCACCTGCCCCAATGGTTCGGCGCCGCCGCCTGAGAACGATGCGCTGGACGTCGCCGCGCGAGACGTCCGGCGGAAGACTCAACTGGCGTTCGCGGGTTTGTGGGCGAGGACGAGCCTGTACCGCGCGCTCCCGTCCGCACGCTGCCCCATGGCCTCCAAGGGAGCGGTCGTCACGGTGAATCCGGCGTCCGTCAGGTCGTCGCGGACGGCGCCCAGCGGACACGTGCGGTAGTACATGACGAACGGAGGACGCCACACCGCATTGCGAATTCGCATGGCGACGTCGAATCCGAGCAGCGCCCAATACCAAGCCGAGGCGATGGGCGGCGGCGCACCGAGCGGGAAGGCGAAGAGCCCGCCGGGCCGCAAGGCGCGGTACACCCCGGCGAACAGCGCGGGCCGTTCGGCGGGCAGGAAATGTCCGAGCGCCCCGAAACTGACGGCCAGGTCGAAGCCCTCGTCGAAAGGCAGAGCCCGGACGTCCGCCCGGACCCACTCGGCGTCCGGATGCGCGCCGCGCGCCTGCGCGAGCATTCCGCTGCTGAAATCGACACCGCAGATCCGGCCCTCGCACAAGGGCTGGAGGACGTCCATTCCCGCGCCGGTACCGCAGCACACGTCCAGCCCGTCACCGAACGGCCCGAGCGGACGCAGCGCATCCGCGGTCGCGCCGAGCAGGCTGCCGGGGGTGCGGAACGGCGTGTGGTCGAATTTGGGCGCGAGCAGGTCATAACCGCCCTCAACCGAGGACAGAGCGTGGATCGCCAATTCACGCAGAGACGGACCTTGAGCCGAGAACACCGGCCAAGGCTACTTCCTGGACCGCCGCCAACCCCGTCACGGGGCACCAAGGCTCCAGCAGCCCAACGCCGCAACCTCCTCCGGCATGCGGGAGAGGGGGCTTTCGGTGGGCGTTCAGGAAGGGCGGGCACCGTGGGGCCATGACCGCACGCCTGCTCGTGGTCGAGGACGAGCCGGACATCCTTGAACTGCTGCCGGTGAGCCTGGGGCACAGCGGGTTCGACGTGCTGACGGCGACGTCCGGGACGGCCGCCGTCCAGGCCACCCAGCGCCACCGTCCCGACCTCCTGGACACCATGCCGCTCGCCCCGGCGTGGACCGCGCAGCCCTCGTCGGTTGGCCTATGGCGCAGCGGCTGCGCGGCTTCGACGGCCACCCGACCACGATCTACGAGCGGGTACGGGGAGGCGCCGTCGAGGACGTCCGCGGCATGCTGGCCCGTACCGCCGATCCGCGCAACCCGGAGAGGTCACGGTGAGCCGTCCGTCCGACGGGCTGGCGGCCAAGGCCGCGGCGGCAGGCGCCTTCACCGACCTCCCGCTCGGGCTCGGCGCGATCGCGCTGCTGGTGGGCGGCGTCGGCGTCGCGAACACGATGGTGATCTCGGCGCTGGAAAGGCGCGGCGAGATCGGCCTGCGGCGCTCCCTCGGCGCCGCGCGCGGGCAGATCAGGCTGCAGTTCCTGACCGAGTCGCTGCTGCTGTCCGGCCTGGGAGGACTGGTCGGTGCCGCCGCCGCGGCCGTCGTGACGACCGCGTACGCGACCACGCAGCACCTGCCGCCCGTGATCCCGCCGTGGACACTCGGCGGCGGCCTCGCCGCCACTCTGCTCATCGGTGCACTCGCCGGCCTCAACCCGCCCTGCGCGCCGCCCGCCTTTCCCCGACCACGACGTGAGGCAGGGGGTTGCGCAGTTCGCAGTCGCTCAGCGCGGGGCGTTCGGCCACCGCACATCGACGACGGTCAGGGATGCACCCGGGCGAGCCGATAGTCGGCGCCCTCCCGCCACAACAGCCAATCGCCTGCCGCCCAGGCTTCTCCGTCGAGCCTGGCCTCACGGCCGGTCCGGACGTCGAAGAGGACCGACTCGGCCTCATCCTCGTCTTGATGCGCGGCCGTGTAGACGACGATTCGGTCACCAGCGGTGATCCGGCCCGCATAGGCGGTGTCCGCTGCGTGCGGCAGCGCGCGAAGGATCTGACGCGAGCCGCCCGTTTCCCTGTTGAGCACCGTGAGGGCTCCGCCGCCTGCCCAGGCGACCAGATGCGAGTTCGCCGCGAAGACGAGGTCCGCCGATGATGATCCCAGCCGGGCAAGGTTGTGTACGGCACCGTCGCGCACGTCGACCTGCCGAAGGTCGGCTCCCGCCCGCACGATCGCATGCGGATAGGAGAAGGCTTCCAGCGTTCCGCCGACCCGATGGGTTCGTGTGCCGCCATCACAAGCAGTCGCGACATTCAATGCGCCGGCATCGCGGCCCCAGACAAATGCCGGGCCGTCGGCGAGGAATCGCTCTCGTCCGCCCCAGGATGCATCGAGGGTCCGGGTCGGGCCCTGGCCGCCAGGCCCCCGGCAGGAAAGCCGCTCGCCGTCTGGCCACAGATACCCTGCGTCCCCGACCGCCATTGCCCAGAGGTAGGCGCGTGTTCCGGGCGTGGTCTCGGTGACGAGGGCGGGAAGACCTCCTTGGGGGCCCGCACGCCAAATCCCGGTTGACTGTTGACTATTACCGCTGTCGCCCGCTTGGGGAGCCCCGAGAACTGTGCCGTCCTTGTTCAGCGCCATCGCCTCGAACGGCGATTTGCCCGGCAGATCTTTCGGGATCCTCACGATGGTGCCGGGCTCCACCATGGCGTTCAGGTTCGTCCGGCCTGACGTCGCCGTCACAGTCGCGGGATCGTCCACCGGAGACCGCTCCGGGACGGCCTGCATGACCGCGACCGGAGTAATGCCCGCGACCGCCGCAAGTGCCACGGTTCCGGCGGCCACCCTCCGCCGCCTGGCCGCCGCGCGACGCAGGATCTCGCTCCGCAGCGACGCCGGCGGATATTCGTCCTTGAACGGTGAGGTGAGCAATTCCCCGAGCTTTCGCTCTAGCTCATCCATGTGGCTCCTCCTGAGTGTCGGCGGCGGCCCGCAATTTGGCGAGCGCACGGCACGCCTGACTGCGCACCGTGCCGGCGCTGCATCCGAGCACATCGGCGATCTGCTCGTCGCTGAACCCGTCGACGTAGCGCAGCATGAGCACGGCCCGCATTCCCCTTGGCAGCCCGGCCAGCGCCGCCTGGGTCGCGGCAAGCGCCG
Source organism: Actinomadura sp. KC06 (assembly GCF_004348735.1). GTDB lineage: Bacteria > Actinomycetota > Actinomycetes > Streptosporangiales > Streptosporangiaceae > Spirillospora. The sequence goes on along the minus strand of NZ_SMKT01000191.1, from coordinate 3,575 downwards.
TCACGCCGTCCAGCCGCTGGTCGTCGGCCGCCCGATCCGGCGGGTCGGCCATCAACTGCTCACGGTTGCGCCGCCTCCGGTTGATCATGAGCCGCACCATCGTGATGCGGACATAGCCCTCCGGATCGTCCTTGCGCCGCACCCGCCGCCACCCGGCGCCCGTCCTGGTCAGGGCCTCCTGGACGAGGTCCTCGGCGTCGTGCCGGTTGCCCGTGAGCGCGCAGGCGTATCGGTAGAGCGCCGGTAGCCGGGCCGACACGAAGTCGTCGAACCGGGCCGGCTCCTTGTCCGACACGATGCACCTCCTAACACCCAAGGACACACGACCCCGCCCCAACGCTGCACGCCATCGAAAAGCCGTGGATTTTTCCGCCTGCGGGCCGCTCACTCCACCAGGACGTCCTCGTCAGGCCCTGTAGCCCTCGCCTCGGTCGGCTCCGCCCAAGATCGCGGCCGGACTCCGAACCCAGACATGTTCTCTCTCCGGAACGGCCGCACCAAGCAGCTTGCAAATCCGGAGAGTCGCGTCAGGCCGGACGGATCAGCTTTGTATAGCCTGCGACGAATAGTGTGGCGAACGCCCATCCCAGAAATTGGGGTGCCCATCCGGCGGCCACGATCCATTGTTCTCCGCTGGACGTGGCGATGAGGTTGCACCGCGTCCGTCTCGTCGTGTTCAGCAGCGGGATGGCCAGTTCGATCCCCAGTCCCACCTGGTCGACGAATTGGCAGTCGCGTGTCCGCCCGTCCTCACCCTGCCCCGAGGCGGCCTCTCCGGACGCGGTCGCGGGGGCAACGCCGGGGCGCTGCGGCACCTGGACGGCATCGGTCGTCTGCGCCGCCATGATGGTCAAGATCACTGCCGCGACGATGGTCAGGGCCAGGCCGACCAGGGCGCGCCAGGTCTGGTAGCCGTAGCCGAGCACGATCCGCAGGACGCGCAGGCGCAGCCGTTCGGCGCTCGACAGGCCGCGTCCGCCGGCCAGCAGGTCGTCCTGCTGGGCGATGAGCACCTTGCGGGCGTCGTCGTCCCATCCGGCGGCGGTGTAGACGTCGGCGAGCTGCCGGTAGGGCTGCGCCGCGTAGCACGCCCTGTCGCGCAGGAAGGCGATCCATTCGGCGCACGTCATGCCGTGCGGGACCATCCGGTAGGTGAGCCCGTCGAGGGCGACGAGGTCGCGGCCGGAGGTCCCGGCCAGGTCGGGACGCATGCTGAGCGTGCGGCCGAGCGTCACCATGCGGAGGTCGACGGCGCGCCCTCCCGCGCCGCCGGTCACGGTGGCGCCGTCGCAGACCAGGCTTCCCCCGATCTCGGCGCCGGTGAACCACACCACACCGTCGGGATGGGCGCCGGTGGCCCGCATGCGGGTGAGGAAGACGTCCGTCTCGGCCCGGACGCCCTCGGCGGCCAGCGCGCACATCCCCTCCCCGGTCAGGTCGGCGCCCTCCAGGCTGAGCTGGCCGCGCACGGTGGCTCCCCGTAGCACGACCACGGCGGCCTCGGCCGCGTCCGATCGGCCGCCGTCCCCGCGGCCGCGCGCCCGCAGCCCGCGCAGCAGCAGGTTGCCGCCGACGTCGGCGCGCTCGGCCAGCAGCGCCGCCCCGCCGTCGGCGGCGATCTCGGCGCCGACCAGGTCGAGGTTGCCCTCGACGGTCGCGCCGACCAGCCGCACCGCCCCGGCGCCGCCTCCTCCGCGGAAGCTCGCGCGCAGCAGCAGGTCTCCGTCGGAGCGCAGATCGTCGGCCAGCAGCGCGACCCGGGTGCTCGCGCTGATCCTGGCGCCGGTGAAATTGGTCTGCCCGCCGATGCGAGTTCCGTGCAGTTCCACCGGTCCCGTGCAAATGATCTCGCGGGCGTCCAGGCCGTTGTCGATGCGCGCGTCGTTGGCCTCCAGTCCGGCGAGCTTGGAACGGGTCAATACCAGGCGGGGGATTCGGGCATGGCTGACCTTGATCGGCTGCAGAACCGTGCAGTCCTCCAGGAAAAGGCCGACCCCCAATTCCATGCCTCGCAGGTCCATAACCCCCGCCAGCCGGACGCCGTTCAGGATCACCCCTGGCTGCGGGGGCGGCTCCATGCCGTTGCGCCCCAGCAGCAGGTCACGCAGGACGTCCGCGCGCACGACGTCGTCCCCGGCACCCACCTGACCCTGATGTAACCCATTAGGCCCAAAAGCGGTTATCTGTCCGGATTCAATATGCTGCACAAGGGCGTGTTCAGCCGGAAGTAAAGGCATCGGCATGCACGCATCCTAGAGGTGCAGGGCGGCACATTCGTCCCACGGGTGCCTAAGGTACTCTGATCTTTCATTGTCCCCCGGAAATGATCAACTCGCGTGGCCCCCGTGGTCGGCGCCGACCGAGAAATCCCTGCGATGCTCGAATACCGCCATGATTGGCCAGGGCTGACCGCGCAGCCGGGCCACATCGTCCATCTGCCCGCGCAGATGGACGACGTGACCCGAGGCCTGTCCGGCGAGCGCGGCACGCTGGCCGGCGTCTGGCACGCGTCCAACGCGACCAGGGTGCCGGTGGGCGTGCAGGCGCCCGCGTACTTCGGCACATGGCACACCGCGGTGACCCTCAACGGGCTCTACATGTCGGCGCGCGGGAACGCCGGCGCGGTTCTCGGCGCGATCGACCGCAACCTGTGGCACGTCGTGGCTCGGCTCGCCCGTACCTCGGAGAACTACCACCAGGCCGAGACCGCGACGCTGGAGGCGATCCGCAGGTACCTGGGCCCGCTCGCGCACACCGGGGTGTGGGAGCGGGAGCCGTCCTCGACCGGGTCGGTGTGGCCGCGGCTCGGCACCTCGGCGCCGCCCCAGCCGACGCCGGCCAGCACCGCGCGCACGGACGTGCCACCGGCGGGCCGACCCGTCATGACGCAGCTGACGATCCACCGCGACCGGCCGGTGGCCGAGTTCGCCGAACGCTATACGCCCCAGCAGATCGCGATGTGGTTGCGTCCCCTGAAGGAGGCCCGTGCCTGGGAGGCCCACCACGCCACGTCGCGGGAGCTGTACACCGCCACCAGGACCTTGCACGCCCTGGGTGACACGCTGTTCGCGCAGGCGCATCGGCTCGCCTACGCCTGGAGCGACCGGGCCTCCCCGCACGCCCAGCACAAGCTCCGCCGCATCCACGCGACCACCACCGGCCTGGCGGCGTTCACCGGCGCCCTCGAGGTCGTCGAGCGGCACACGGCCGAGGCGCTGGAGCAGGTCCTCGGCGACCTGCCGCCCGGACGCGCGCTCGTCCCCAACCGCGACCGAGACGACCGCCTCGCCCGGGCCTTCGACGACCTGACGGCCCGGTACCGCGACGTCGCCGACGGCTATCCCGCCCGCCTCGCCGTCGACCTGCCCTTCGGCGGGATCGACCCGCCGGAGGGACCCGTCCGTCCGACCGTCCCGGCTCCGCCGGTACCGCCGCCCGCCACCGCTCGTCCCGAGGAGACGTCCGAGGTCTCACCCCCGGTGATAGGCGCCACACCCCGGTACCAGGCGAACATCTCGATCAACTGGTGGCTCCCCGACCCCGACCCGACGGCCCCCCCAGTAATCGGCCTGGAC
>NZ_SMKT01000190.1 GCF_004348735.1 Actinomadura sp. KC06 | reverse complement strand
GGCGGGCACGGGCGGCATGGGGCGGAGCAGGTTCGGCAGGCAGAGGCCGAACAGGGCGGCCAACGCCACGAGGACCAGGACTGTGAGCACACCACACCGTCCTTCCGCGGTCGAGTTCCACATGATTCTTGCGTAAGGAGCAAAACAGTTGAACGCTACCGGGACGACCCTTCGGATGGGAGCCCGACATGCTGTCCGCCGGAGACAATGGGCCCGTGGAGTCTCAGGTGGACGCGCGTACGCGGGAGCTGGCCAGGATCGTCTGGGACCATCTCGTCCTGTCCGAGCCCCTCTCCAAGGCTGACGTGATCCTCGCGCTCGGCAGCCACGACACGCGGGTGGCGGTGCACGCGGCCCGGCTCTGGCACGAGGGGTGGGCGCCGCTGGTGGTCGTGTCGGGCGGACGCGGCAAGGTCACCTCGGCATGGGAGCTGACCGAGGCGCAGGTGTTCGGACGCGTCGCGCGCGAGCACGGCGTCCCGGAGCGGGCGCTGCTGCTGGAGGAGACCGCGACGAACACCGGGGAGAACATCACCGCGTCCAGGCGGCTGCTGGAGGAGCGCGGTGTGGCGGTGGGGAGCGGGATCCTGGTGGCCAAGCCGTACATGACGCGCCGGGCGCTGGCCACGGCGCGGCGGCAGTGGGCCGGGGTGAGCTGGGCCGCGTCCGCGCCCGAGCTGGGGATCGAGGCGTTCGCCGACGACGAGCGGCAGTTCATCGAGCTGATGGTGGGCGACCTGCAGCGCATGGTCGTCTACGCGGAGCGGGGCTTCCAGGTGCCGATGCCCGTTCCGGCGGCGGCGTGGGCGGCGTACGAGGAGCTGGCGCGGCTCGGCTACGACCGGCACGTGATCAGGTGACCGCCGGGTGCCGGGGCCTCCGCGCGAGGGGCCTCCGCGCGGAGGCTTAGGCGGCGGTGGTGGGACGGTGCGGAGCGATCACGCGGCCGTCCGGCAGCAGCTCGCCGGTGTCGTCGAAGACGACGATGCCGTTGCAGAGCAGGCTCCACCCTTGCTCCGGGTGGCTGGCCACGGTGCGGGCGGCCTCGCGGTCGAGGGCGTCCGGCGTCGGGCAGGGCGGCTCGTGCGAGCAGATCGAGTCGTGTTGTGCGGTCACGGTGTCCTCCACGGTGTCCCTGTGATTAAGGACATAGATGCAGCCTGCCGTCGCACGTCCGAAATATGCAAGTCGATGATGGATTCTTTACCGTCCAAAGCGTGTGAAGCCGGACAAGACGGGGCAATCACGCTCGATTCACCGCAAGAGGCCCTCGTCGGGATCGCCGCCGTGGTCGACGTCCAGGCCGACGACGGAGGCGCAGCCCGTGCAGATCCACTCCGCGATGACCGCCTCCGGGTTGGTGCCGTGGGTGCGGTACGGGCGGTCGACCTGCCGGCGCCGCATCCCGTGGCCGCAGGACGAGTGCAGTACCCGGCCGCACGTCGGACACGGCCAGACGTCCTCGCACCGCAGGTCGCAGCGGGGGCAGAGCGGCGACTCGTACGGTCCGGCCGGTCCGCCGGGCTCCAGCTCGCCGAGCCACTCGTGTTCCAGGTCGAGGTACTCGTCGCCTGGCCAGTGGTGGTCGGCCAGCCACGCGAGGTACTCCTCGTCGCCGGGGCCGAGCACGGCCGTCAGGGACTCGGGGTGCTCGTTCGCCGAACTGTGTCGGCGCCTGCCGTGCCGCGCCGTGGCCAGGAGCGTCAGGAGGCCCAGGAGCGCGGCCGCGGCCAGGCCGGTGGCCCAGGGCATCGCGGCTTCCTTATGATCTTGCGGCGGGATATTCGATCATGAATTCACTTCACAAAACCCTGCGAACGCTACAAGAAAGGTTCTTTACTGAAAAGTCGATCAAAAAGATTCTTTACGTGGGCGGTGGCGGGCGTGGTGTCCGAAACCGGGGCGCGTCCGCGTCCAGAACCCGCGCGGCCTGCGGGAACCGGCGCGCCGAGCCTCCCCGGCCGAGCCCCGGGCCGGAGCCGGTTTCACTCTCCGCTGAATCCGGCGAGTCGGCGCTGGTGGCGGCGTTTGGGCCCGTCTGGGCGTGTCTGGGGCCAAGGGGCCCGGGGGTGTGGTTTTCCGCAGGGTCGGGGTGCGGCGCGCGGCCGGTCAGGCGGGCGGTGCGCACCATGGTGACGGGGACGGGCGCTTTCTAGCGTCGTCAACATGATCGAAATGGCGTACGCGGCGGCCGGGAGCGAGCCCGCCGGCGGCATCGCGGGATGGGCGACCGACCTGATGGACACGCTCGGCGCGCCGGGCGCCGGGCTGGCGATCGCGCTGGAGAACCTGTTCCCGCCCCTGCCCAGCGAGGTGATCCTGCCGCTGGCCGGGTTCACCGCCGCGCAGGGCGGGATGAGCCTCGCGGCGGCGCTGATCTGGACGACGGCGGGCAGCGTCCTCGGGGCGCTGGTCCTCTACGGGATCGGCGCGCTGATCGGCCGCGACCGGATCCGCGCGCTCGTGGCGCGGCTCCCGCTGGTCAAGCTGTCCGACCTGGACCGGACGGAGGCGTGGTTCGCGCGGCACGGCGCCAAGGCGGTGTTCTTCGGACGCATGATCCCGATCTTCCGCAGCCTGATCTCCGTCCCGGCCGGGGTGGAGCGGATGCGGATGACGACGTTCCTGATCTACACCGGCCTGGGCAGCCTGCTGTGGAACACGACGTTCGTCCTGGCCGGGTACGGGCTCGGCGACAACTGGCGGACGGTCGAGGAGTACGTCGGCGTCTACTCCAAGGGGGTGCTGGCGCTCGCCGTCCTGGGCGCCGCCGTGTTCGTCGCGGTGCGTATCGTGAAGGCACGGCGAGACGCCGCGGACCGGCGGGCGGACGACGAGCGGCGGGCCGGGCGGCATCGGGTGGAGACACGAGAGGTCGTACGTGACCGGACCTTCTGACCGCCGTGGCCCGCGCGCCCTCGTCCGGGCGGCGATGGGGCTGGCCCTGGGCGCGGTCACCGCCGGTGTGGAACTGGTCCTGCTGGCGGTGGCGGCGCTCCTGATGGCCTACTCCCTGGCCTTCTCGCGCGGCCAGCGGGTGGTCCCGACGGTGGTCGCGGACGCCGCCCAGGCGGCGACCGAACTGGAGCGATGGCGGCTCAGGAGATTCCACGGCGAGGACAGGCCCGTCCAATACGGTCCGCTGAAGGCGCTGGCTTATCTCGTCCTGCGCGTTCCGGTCGGGCTGCTCGGCGCGGTGATCCTCCTGCTGCTGGTCTACGGCGCGGCGATGGCGGTCGCGCTGGCCTGGAGCTGGTGGGTCTCGGGCGACTACATGGACGGCATCCCGCCTGACTGGTGGATCGTCCTTTACACGGCGGTCCTCGGGCTGGTGCTGCTGTTCCTCGCCGTCCAGGGGCTCGTCGGGGTCGTGGCACTGGAGAAGACGGTCGCGCGGCGCTGCCTGGGCCCGAGCCCGCTGGAGGAGTACGAGCGGCGCATCGCGCAGCTGTCCGTCACCCGGGCCGAGGTGGTGGACGCGGTGGACGACGAGCGCCGCCGCATCGAACGCGATCTGCACGACGGCGTCCAGCAGCGCCTCGTCGCGCTCGGCATGCTGATCGGACGCGCCCGCCGCGCCGGCGACGCGGATAAGGCCGCCGACCTGCTGAGGCAGGCGCACGAGGAGTCGCAGCGGGCCCTTGAGGACCTGCGGGAGGTCACCTGGCGCGTCTACCCGGCCGCGCTGGACGGCGAGGGCCTGCGCGCCGCGCTGGAGACGGTCGCCGAACGCACCCCGCTGCCGGTCACGATCGTCTACGACGTGCCCGGACGGCCCCCGCACGCGGTCGAGACGGCCGCGTACTTCGTCGTCTGCGAGGCCGTCACGAACGCGGCCAAGCATTCGGGCGCCCGCCGCGTGCGGGTGGACGTCACCGGATCGGCCACAATGATCGGCGTGCGCATCGAGGACGACGGGAGCGGCGGCGCCGACCCGCGCGGCGGCGGGCTCGCGGGCCTGGCCCGCAGGGTCGCCGCGCTGGACGGCGCGTTCGGCGTGGACAGCCCGCCCGGCGGCCCCACCGTGATCACCGCGGAGCTGCCGTGCGGGTGATGCTGGCCGAGGACTCGACGCTGCTCCGGGAGGGCCTGGTCCGGCTGCTCGCCGAGGAGGGCCACGAGGTGGAGGCGGCGGTCGGCGACGGCGACGCGCTGCTCGCGGCCGTGGCGGCGGGCCCGCCGGACGTCGTGGTGGTGGACGTCCGGATGCCGCCGACGCACACCGACGAGGGCCTGCGCGCCGCGCTGGAGATCAGGGAGCGCTGGCCGGACGTCGGCGTCCTCGTCCTGTCGCAGTACGTGGAGAAGCGCTACGCCACCGAGCTGATCACCGCGGACACGACCGGGGTCGGCTACCTGCTGAAGGACCGCGTCGCGCAGGTGGACGAGTTCCTGGACGCCCTCGACCGCGTCGGCGCGGGCGGCGCGGCGTTCGACCCGGAGGTGGTGCGCCGCCTCCTCGCCGCGCACGGGACCCGGGCCGATCCGCTGTCCCGCCTCACGCCGCGCGAACGGGACGTCCTCGATCACATGGCGCAGGGCCATACCAACGCCTCGATCGGCGAGATCCTGCACATCTCGCAGAGCGCGGTGGAGAAGCACGTCAACGCGATCTTCGACAAGCTCGACCTGTCGCGCGCGACCGGCTACAGCCGCCGCGTCCTCGCCGTCCTGCGCTACCTCGGAACCCCTGGCTGAAACCCGATCGAAATCGGACTAACAGCAGCAAATCGGGTAGGGGAGGTGGACTGATCCACCGACCCGCGGAGGGAGGGGCCGTGGCGGACACCAACCGAGGCGTCGTGTACCAGCGGCCGGGCGAGGTCACGGTCGAGGACCTGGACTTCCCGAAACTCGAACTGGCCGAGCAGAACGGCCGGAAACTCCAGCACGGCGTCATCCTCAAAGTGCTGGCGACCAACATCTGCGGCTCCGACCAGCACATGGTGCGCGGCCGGACCACCGCGCCCGCCGGGCTCACGCTCGGCCACGAGATCACCGGCGAGGTGATCGAGACCGGCCGGGACGTCGAGTTCATCAAGGCGGGCGACCTCGTCAGCGTCCCGTTCAACATCGCGTGCGGCCGCTGCCGGAACTGCAAGGAGCGCCAGACCGGCGTGTGCGAGAACGTCAACCGGGAGCGTCCGGGCGCCGCCTACGGATACGTCGACATGGGCGGCTGGCACGGCGGCCAGGCACGCTACGCGGTCGTCCCGTACGCGGACTTCAACCTGCTGAAGTTCCCCGCCGACCGCGACACCGTGATGGCCAAACTGCAGGACCTGGCGATGCTGTCGGACATCTTCCCGACCGGCTACCACGGCGCCTACACGGCGGGCGTCACCACCGGCTCCACCGTGTACGTGGCGGGCGCGGGCCCGGTCGGGCTCGCCTGCGCCACCGCGTGCCTGCTGCTCGGCGCGGCCGTCGTGATCGTCGGCGACATGAACGCGCGGCGGCTGGACCAGGCCCGCGGGTTCGGCTGCGAGACGATCGACCTGTCCGAGCACGCCGACGTCCCGGAGCAGCTCGACCAGATCCTCGGCGTGCCCGAGGTGGACGCGGCCGTCGACTGCGTCGGGTTCGAGGCGCGCGGCCACGGCCCGGAGGGATCCACCGGCGAGCAGCCCGCGACCGTCCTGAACACGCTGATGGACATCACTCGCGCCGCCGGACGGCTCGGCATCCCGGGCCTGTACGTCACCGGCGACCCGGGCGCGGCGGACGAGAACGCCAAGATCGGGCAGCTCGGCCTGCGCATCGGCCTCGGCTGGGCGAAGTCGCAGGTCCTCACCACCGGGCAGTGCCCCGTGATGACGTACAACCGCCAGCTGATGATGGCGATCCTGCACGACCGCGTCCAGATCGCGCGGAACGTCAACGCGACGGTGATCCCGCTCGACCAGGCGCCCCAGGCCTACGCGGAGTTCGACCACGGCGCCGCGAGCAAGTACATCCTCGACCCGTACGCCGTCCCGGCGGGCCCGAACTGACCGCACCCACCGGCATCCCGCGAAACGGCGGGCGAACGGGCGGCGCCCACACGCCGCCCGCCGTGCCGTTCACCAGCCGGTCGGGTGATGGGCCTGCGCATCGCGCCTCCAACTCCGTGGCAGGGTGGGAGCCCCGGAGAACACGAAAGGGGATGCGCTCATGGTCGGAAAGCTCGAATGGGGACCGGCGGGCGGACGTCCGGAACTGCTCGCGGACCCGGTCGCGGCGGCGATCGGCGCGGTCCCGGGAGCGGAGGTCGCCGAGATCGACCCGGAGCTGGCCGACACGGCCGCGTTCTGCGAGCGCTACGACGTCCCGCTCGACGCCAGCGCCAACTGCGTGGTCGTCGCCGCCAAGCGCGGCGGCGAGGTCACCTATGCCGCCTGCATGATCCTCGCCACCGATCGCGCGGACGTGAACGGCGTCGTCCGCAAGCGCCTCGGCGCCCGGAAGGCGTCGTTCGCGCCGATGGCCGAGGCGACCGCGCTCACCGGCATGGAGTACGGCGGCATCACCCCGGTCGGCCTCCCCGAAGGCTGGCCGATCTTCGTGGACGAGGCCGTCGCCGCCGCCCCCCAGGCCGTCATCGGCAGCGGCCTTCGCAGATCGAAGATCCTCCTCCCCGGCAAGGCGCTCGCCGCCCTCCCCGGCGCCGAGATCATCGCCCTGGCCCTCTGACCACCCCGCCGCCGACGCCCTCTGCCCGGCCGAAGGAGTTCAGACGGGAACGGAGTCGACGGCGTAGCGGGTGCCGCCTACGGCGCGGGCGCGGTCGAGGAGCGTCCGGTTGGCGGCGAGCATGTCCGCGACGGGTGCGCAGCCCGGCGAGGCGGTGCGCAGGACGCTGAACAGGACGGGATCGTCCGGTACGGCCAGCATCGGCACGTCACCGACCCGCAGCGCCTTGATCAGGATGACGCCGCTGAGACCCAGCTCGGCCGTGGTCATGTCCGCCAGCGTCGCCTCGATCACCGCGGCCGCGCGCGACGCGGGCAGGAAGACCATCGCCCACGGATGCGGGCGCGCCCATTCGCCGAGCCTGATCAGCTCCTCGACGTCGGGACGCAGGCGGTCGCAGAAGTCGAAGTACGGAAGCTCCTCGGTCTCGGTGGTGCCGGGCGGCGGCTCGGCCTTGTCGCCGTAGCGGACGGCCTTGGCCCCGTACGTCCACCCGTCGCCGCTGTCGGACGGCTTGACCTGCGCCGACATGGCGTCCGCCGTGACCTCGCGCTGGACGCGGAGCACGTCCTCGGCGTCCCGGCACGGGATGGTGCAGCTCAGCACGCGCTCCGGCGCGCGGACGAGGGGCAGCGTCGCCCTGGTGATGACGCCGTGCCGCCCTAGCCCGGCGCGGACGGCGTCGAACAGGCCGGGCCGGACGGCGGGGGAGCAGACCACGGGTTCGCCGTCCACGACGACGTCCAGGGTGAGCACGTTCCCGGCCTGGACTCCGTGGACGTGGGACGTCCCGCCGATGCCGCCCGCGGAGATCGTCCCGCCGACCGTCACGTCGAGGTAGTCGGTCAGGACCGGCGGGGCCAGCCCGTGCGGCAGCGTCGCGGCGAGGACCTCGCGCCAGCTCGTCCCGGCGGCGGCGACCGCGTGCCCGGCGCCGACCTCGACCCCGGTCAGCTCCCGCAGGTCGATCGACACGCCCCCGGTGAGCGACTGCCCGTAGGTCGAGTGCCCGAGGCCGCGCGGCACCACGTCCAGCCCCTGGACCGCGGCGTCCCGGACGGCGCGCGCGACCTCGTCCGCCGACCTCGGCCGGACGACGCGCACGGGCGACCGCTCCACAATGCCTCCGAAGTCACGCATGCGCCTCGCCTCCGGCCGTCGTCGCTTCGCCTTCGGGGCGGGCGGCGGTCATCGGTCCCGCAGGCGGTCGGCCACGCGGCCGAGGGCGTCGCCGAGCAGGTCGATCTCCTCGGGGGCCAGCACCTCGATCAGGGTCTCGCGGACGACGCGGCGGTGCCCCGGGCGGACCCTGGCCAGCACCTCGGCGCCCTCGTCGGTCAGCTCGGCCCACACCGATCGCCGGTCGGCCTCGTTCCCGGTCCGGCGGACGAGCCCGGCCCGTTCGAGCTGTGTGACCTGGTACGTGAGCCGGCTTTTGGACACCATCACCACGCGCGCGAGGTCCGACATGCGCAGCCGGTTGCCTTCGGCGAGGCTCAGCCCGACCAGCACCTCGAACTCGGCGTGGGACAGTCCGCCCTCTCGTTTGAGCTGCCGTTCGATCTCGTGGTCGATCAGATGGCCGGCGGCCAGGAAGGCCATCCAGGCGCGCAGCTCCCGCGGCGCGAGGGCGTCCCGGGGTTGGTTCATGCCGCGATTGTAAGTGGCCTGGTGATTCTAGTTGGTTAGAAGGCGAGCTGAATTTTCAAGATGGTCTGGATTTGAATCAAGTCTGCTAGCGTCGGAGGAAGTTCATATTTGAACCTTCAACAAGAGGAGACCGAGGCATGCTCCCACCCCGCCGTTTCCCCGTCCTCTCCGACGCCGGTCTGCTGATCGGCCGGCTGGCGATCGGCGTGATGTTCGTCGCGCACGGCTGGAAGAAGTTCGCCGACACCGGTCACTCCGAGGTCGCCGCCGGGTTCGACGAGCTCGGCATCCCGCTGCCGGACGCGGCCGCCGCTTTCGCCACCTATGTCGAGCTGCTGGGCGGCATCGCGCTCATCATCGGCCTGCTGGTCCCGCTCGCGGGTGTGCTGCTCGCCGCGAACATGGCGGGCGCGTTCTACTACGTCCACATGGACCAGGGCTTCTTCCTGGACAAGGGCGGCTACGAGTACGTGATGGTCCTCTTCGCGGCGTCGCTGCTCCTCGCCGGCACCGGTGCGGGACGGTTCTCGCTGGACGGCCTCATCTGGGGCCGCCGCCGCGAGGACGCCTCGGAACGCGAGTCCGTCCCGGCCTGACCCGGCCCGCCGTCACGTGTGATCCCCGATCAGCTTGATCCGGCCTGACTCGGTTTGACCGTGCCGGACCCGGTCCGCCCCCACCAGACCGGTCCGGCCTTCCGGCCGACGCGCTCACCGCCCCAGGGCCGTCGGCCTGTTCGCCCGGCCCGTCCACGGCCCGCCGGTGCGCGGATCCCGGTTCGCTGGGATCCTGGGCACCATGGGCGTGGACGGGCTGGAGGCGATCGCCGCGGAGTACGCCGCCCTGGAAGAACGCCTCGCGGACCCGTCCGTCCACCGGGACTTCCGTTCGGTGCGGCGGCTCCGGCGCTGCCTGGAGGCCCTGGAGCCGCTCCATTCGGACGCCGCGCGGCTCCGGGGTCTCCAGGACGACCTACGCGACGCCCGCGACCTGGCGCACGCGGGCGGCCCCGCGGGCGACCCCGTAGGCGACCCCGCGAGCGACGCCGTAGGCGACCCCGCGGGCGATCGCGAATGGACGGCCGAAGCCGAACGCCTCGCTCAGCAGGAGGCGTCCCTCAGGGCCGACATCGCCGCCCGGCTCGCCGCCCGCGACCGCTACGACCCGTACGACGTGATCGTCCTCGTGGAGCGGGTGAGCGGCGACGGCGGCTGCGTCCGGGCCCTGGCCGACGTCTACCGCCGCCGCGCCCGCGATGAGCGCCTCCGGGTCGAGGACCTGCTGTCCGAGCCGCCACCCGGCCCCGGGACGCACGAGCCGTCCGAGCCGTCCTCGCGGCGCGAGCCGTCCTTGCTGCGCGAGCCGTTCGAGGCGTTCGCGGTGATCGCGGGCGAGATCGGCCCGGGCGCCTGGGCGGGCTGGAAGCACGAGAACGGCGACCATCGCGTCCGACTGGCGGCCCAGCCCCCTTCCGCGGAGCTGGACGGGGTCGTGCGGGTGACCGTCCTGCCCGACGCCGCATGCTCGCCCGATCCGGGAGACCTGCGCATCGACCTGTACTGCATGCGCGTGCCGGGCGCGCCGACGATCCTCCGGGTCGTGCACCAACCGACGGGCATTGCGGCCCACGGGATCGATCCGTCCGCCAGGCGTGCCCGCGACAACGCGCTGCGCGTCGTGTCGGCGCGACTCGCGGCCGCGCAGCTCGATCCGGGCGAACCTGCCGCACGCCTGCTCGCGAGGGCTCCCGGTGCAGTACGTGAGCGCCGGCTCACGTAACATGTCGGGCACTGCCAGTGTGATCTAGATAACTCTTTTTCATCGAGTCACCCACGGCATGACGGCCCGGTAAACATGAGTTACCTGCCGGGAAAGGAATATGGCTCGATCCAATCCCCGCCGGCGGCAGCCCCGCTGGCCTGACACCGTCCTTTTCGGTACATCTCGCCTTAACGTCGAAGTGACAAGATGTTCCTGATGTCCGTTTCTGGGCATGGTGATCACTGGGAGTTTCCTGGAGAGGCGGGTCGCAGTGTCGCGCGGTAGTGAGTTCGTAGTGGTGGCCAATCGGCTTCCGGTCGACCGGACCGTCGGAGCGGACGGCGTTCCGCGCTGGCGGCGCAGTCCTGGCGGCCTGGTCAGCGCCATCGCCCCGGTGATGCGGCGCAGGAAGGGGACCTGGATCGGCTGGACGGGCGCGCCCGACGAGCGCCTGGAGCCGTTCGAGGAGGACGGCATGGCGCTGCACCCCATCACCCAGACCGCGCGGGAGGTGGAGCTGTACTACGAGGGGTTCTCGAACGCCACCCTCTGGCCGCTCTACCACGACGTCGTCGCGCCGCCGGTCTACGACCGCTCGATGTGGGACGCCTACGTCCAGGTGAACAGGCGGTTCGCCGAGGCGGCGGCGGAGGTCGCGGCGGAGGAGGGCGTCGTCTGGGTGCAGGACTACCAGCTCCAGCTCGTCCCGCAGATGCTGCGCGAGCTGCGTCCCGACCTGCGCATCGGCTTCTTCCTGCACATCCCGTTCCCGCCGGTGGAGCTGTTCTGGCAGCTCCCGTGGCGGCGGCGGATCCTGGAGGGGCTGCTCGGCGCCGACCTGGTCGGCTTCCAGCTCCCGGGCGCGGCGGCCAACTTCGTGCGGCTATGTCGGCGGCTCCTGGAGACCCGCCACGTCAAGCAGGACGTGTACTGGGACGACCGGGTCGTCCGGGCTCGCGCGTTCCCCATCTCCGTGGACGTGGGCGAGCTGAACGACCTGGTGGGGCGTCCGGACGTCCAGGAGCGGGCGCAGGAGATCCGGACCGACCTGGGCGACGCGACGGTCCTGCTCGGCGTGGACCGGCTCGACTACACCAAGGGGATCACGCAGCGGCTGCAGGCGTTCGGGGAGCTGTTCGAGGACGGCCGCCTCAAGCCGGGCCAGGCCGTGTTCGTGCAGATCGCCACGCCGAGCCGGGAGCGGGTCGAGCAGTACCAGCTGCTCAGGGAGGAGATCGAGCAGCAGGTAGGCCGCATAAACGGCGAATACGGAGAAATCGGATTTCCGGTCGTGCACTATCTGCACAGTTCGTACGACCGTCCCGAGCTGACCGCGCTCTACCTGGCCGCCGATGTGATGGTCGTCACACCTCTGCGGGACGGCATGAACCTCGTCGCCAAGGAGTACGTGGCGTGCCGCAAGGACCTGCGCGGCGCGCTCGTGCTGAGCGAGTTCACTGGCGCCGCCGCCGAGCTCAAGCGCGGCGCGTTCCAGGTCAACCCGTACGACATCGACGGCCTCAAGGGCACGCTGCTCGCCGCGCTCGACGCCGAGCCCGCCGACCAGGCGCGGCGGATGCGCACGATGCGCCGCCGCGTGATCGAGCACGACGTGGACCGCTGGGCCCGGGACTTCCTCAGCGAGCTGGAGCGTCCTGGGGTCCGGCCGCTGCAGGCGGAGTCGCTTCCGGCGGCGATGGAGGGCTGACCCGCAGGTCGAAGGCCGCCCACACGGCCTTCCCGCCGGTGGCGAGCCGCGCCCAGCCCCACGCGTCGCTGAGCGCGCCGACGACCAGCAGGCCGCGGCCGCCCTCGACGAACCCGGCCGGGTCGCTCGGGACGGGCTCGGGCGCGCGCCCGCCCGGGTCGGTCACCGACACGACGAGCCGCCGCGGGTGCCCGATCAGGACGACCTGGATGGGGCACAGCGGCAGCGGCTGGGGGAGTCCCTCCATGCCGTGCCGGAGCGCGTTGGTCACCAGCTCCGACACCGCGATGACGACGTCGCCCGCGGCGCCGGACAGGCCCCACCCGTCCAGCGTGACCTGGGTGAACTCGCGCGCGGACCGGGGCGAGGTGATCTCCGCGGGGAACACCTTGCGCGCCATGCGCGGGGTGCCGGAGTGCGGCGCGGGCCAGAGCCCCGCCAGGCCCGGCACCGCGACCGGGGCGCTCGCGGGCCCGTGGGCCGGGCCGCTCGCGGAGACGTTCATGGGGGTGTTCGGGCCGAGCGGCGCCGGGGGCGCGTCGGGCCACGGGTGAAGAGCCGGGGCGTGCCGCGGCCTGCCGCCCCCCATGGCGGCGGGAGCTGCGACTTCGTCTGCCTGGTCAACGGTCATGGTCAACAACCTCAGAGGCGTGCGGGGTGGTCACCGGCGAGCGTTCGCTATCTTGCTCCTCAAGTCGTGCAGATGCAAGACCGTCTGCATGAACCGATGCAAGAACGAATGCACGTGCATCTCGTACCATTGTGTGGGGTGGGGCGAGATCGCGGCCTCCCGCGCGGAGGCTGAGACGCCTGGAGGGGGCAGACCAACGATGGACGGCCGACAGATGCTGGACGTCTGGCGCGGCGAACTCGTCTGGCAGAAGAGCCGGCGGAGCAATCCGTCCGGTAACTGCGTCGAGATGGCCGAACTCCCCAGCGGGGAGATCGCCGTGCGCAACTCCCGTGATCCCGAGGGAGCCGTGCTCGTCTACACGCGCGAGGAGGTGGAGGCCTTCGTGGGAGGAGCCAAGGACGGCGACTTCGATCACATGCTCGTCTGACCGCTCACTCCGCCCGCTCAACCGAACGGCATTCCACACCGGCCGCCAGGCCGGTACCGTGCGGCCATGCACCTTGGGCAGATCGCCGCACAGACGCCCGACAAGCCCGCCGTCATCATGGCGGGCTCCGGGAGGACCGTCACCTTCCGGGAACTGAACGAGGAGTCCAACCGGCTCGCGCAGCTGCTCCGCACGGAGGGGCTGCGCCCGGGGGACCACATCGCGTTCATGCTGGAGAACCACCCGCACTTCCTGGCCGTGGCCTGGGCCGCCCAGCGGTCCGGGCTCTACTACACGGCCGTCAGCACGCGGCTCCAGCCCGAGGAGCTCGCCTACATCGTGGGCAACTGCGGGGCGAAGGCGTTCATCGCCGACGCGTCGGTCGAGACCGCCCGCTCCGCACCGGACGTGCCGCTGCGCCTCATGCTCGGCGGCACGACCCGGGGCTACGACTCCTACGAGGAACGCATCGCCCAGCACCCGCCCACGCCGATCGAGGACGAGTGCGAGGGCGTCGACATGCTGTACTCGTCCGGGACGACCGGCCGTCCCAAGGGCGTCAAGCCGACCCTGACCAAGGGGCCCATGGGGAGCCAGAACATCCTCTACGGGCTTCTGTCGCTGCTCTTCCAGCCCGACGCCGACTCGGTCTACCTGTCCCCGGCGCCGCTCTACCACGCCGCGCCGCTGCGCTACAGCATGACCCTGCACCGCTTCGGCGCGACCGTCGTGGTGATGGACAGGTTCGACCCTGAACAGGCCCTAGCGGCCATCGAGAAGTACCGAGTCACGCACAGCCAGTGGGTCCCGACCATGTTCATCCGCATGCTCAAGCTCCCGGACGAGACGCGGGCCCGCTACGACATGTCGAGCCTGAAGGCGGCCGTGCACGCCGCCGCGCCCTGCCCCGTCCCGATCAAGGAACGGATGATCGACTGGTGGGGCCCGGTCCTGCACGAGTACTACGCGGGCACCGAGGGCAACTGCTTCGTCTACACCAACGCCGAGGACTGGCTCACCCACCGCGGCACCGTCGGCCGCCCGCTCCTCGGCGAGGTCCACGTCTGCGACGAGGACGGCCGCGAACTCCCGCCGGGCACCCCCGGCACGCTCTACTTCGGCAACGGCCCGTCCTTCGAGTACCACGGCGACGAGGCGAAGACCGCCGCGTCCCGCGACCCGGAAGGCCGCGGCTGGACGACCCTCGGCGACATCGGCTACGTGGACGAGGACGGCTTCATCTACCTCACCGACCGCCGCTCCTACATGATCATCAGCGGCGGGGTGAACATCTACCCGCAGGAGTCCGAGAACGTCCTGGCGGTCCATCCCAAGGTCGCGGACGTCGCCGTGATCGGCGTCCCCGACGAGGAGATGGGCGAGGCGGTGAAGGCCGTCGTCCAGCCCCTGTCCATGGACGACGCGGGCCCCGCCCTGGAGGCCGAGCTGATCGCATACTGCCGCGACCATCTCGCCCACTACAAATGCCCCCGCTCGGTCGACTTCCGCGCCGAGCTCCCTCGCCACCCCACCGGCAAGCTGTACAAACGCCTCCTAAG
>NZ_SMKT01000018.1 GCF_004348735.1 Actinomadura sp. KC06 | reverse complement strand
CCCCGTCCGCCTGGGCCTCAACCAGGACGGCCTAGGAAAGCCCGGCAAGGGCACCCAGCACCTCATCGACGACCCGTCCCGCAAGGCCGAAGAGCTGGCCGCCAAGCCGGACGAGTCCGACCCCAACCGCCTGATCTACCTCACGCCCGAGCTCAAGGAATCGGTGAAGCTCAGCGGCACCGCCCAGGTCAAACTCCGCGCCGCCATCAATGGCAAGTCGCCGTACCTGTCGGCCATTCTGGTCGACTACGGCACCGACGAGCGCGTCTCCGGCTACGTCCGGACGAACGACACCTGGTGCTACGGCGATTCCATTCCCACCGACCAGGGCTGCCGGGCCGTCCGCAAGTACACCACCGAGGTCAGCCCCTTCAAGATCGTGACGCGAGGCTGGATGGACATACGCAACCGCCACTCCATCTCGCACAGCACCCCCGTCAAGCCCGGCGAGGAGTACACGTTCTCCTGGCCGATGCAGCCCTACGACTACGTCTTCAAGAAGGGCCACCGCATCGGCCTGATGATCCTCGCCACCGACCACGCCTACACGCTCCGCTACCCGGCGGGCACCAAGGTCGACGTCGACCTGCGAGGAAGCACCCTGACCCTCCCACTAACCCGCTGACAAATGGACGGCCCCGCCACCTGGCGGGGCCGTCCCCTTTTCACCGACCCCCGGCCAGCTCCCGGACCAGCACGGCCACAACACCCTCGACATTCCGCACCGGCGCGATCGGCCGCCCGTCACTCCAGGTGAACCACCACGCCGCCCGGACGTAGTCGCACCCGACCTCCACCAGCCGCCCCGACCCGCCGACCCGGACGACGCTCACCCACGTCACCCCGCGCCGCTCGATCAGCCCGCAGGCCAGCTCCCGCCGCGCGTCCACCGCGTCCCGCAGCGCGCCCAGATGCACGACCCGCTCGTTGGGCAGTACCGCATGCTTCCCAGCGCTCACACCTCTCACCTCCGTGGAAGCGGCGCGGCCGGTGGGCTCGGGGGGATGCGCACCGACCGCGCCGCGCTTGAGGACGATGGCGAACCCGCCACCGTCGTGATCAAAGGCTCCTGACCTGCGCCCGCTCCGCCTGCCTGAGCAGCGCCTCCCGCAGGAGCGACGCCGTGGGGAACATCAGCGTCGGCTCGACCCCGACCCTCGGGTCATGCAGGCTGGCGACCCATTCGCCGAGCCGTCCGTCCTGCTTCACGGCCCGCCAGATCCGCCACCCGCCGAAGTCGGCCCGCAGCCGCCCCAATTCCTGCTCGTCCCGCACTCGCGCGTCCATTCGGAATCCTCTGGTTCCTCGCCTCGACCAATTCCGTGTGACCACCCTCACACGCTCGACTACTCTTAGGAGCGGACCGTGCACCACCAGCAACACACCACAGGCAAGATCGATCGCACCCACCCCCCGGGTGCACAACCCCCGGAGGTCGAGATGCCCGCACAATCCGAGCCCTACGAGGCCCCGGCCATCGTCACGTACGCGAAGGAACTCGAATGGCGCCGGACGCAGGCCGGTCTCACCAAGAAGGACCTCGCCGCCAAACTCGGATTCGCCGACTCCTACGTCGGCCAGGTCGAGCTATGCAAGAACCTGCCGTCCGAGGAGTTCACCGCCGCCCTCGACACCTTCTTCAACACGGACGGCCTGTTCGCCCGCCTCCTGGAACGAATCAACGAAACCCGCCACCTCGCCATCCTCCCGCCAGGCTTTCCCGAATACCTCAGCTACGAGAAGAGGTCCAACTACGTCCGTGTCTTCAGCACCAACCTGATCGGCGGGCTCTTTCAGACGGAGGCGTACGCACGCACGGTCATCAGCCTGACGATGGGCTCCGCTACATCAAAGCTCGTCGCCGAGCGTATGGAGAGGAAGTCGATCTTCGAGCGAGAGAACCCACCGCACACTTTCCTAATATTGGATGAGGACGTTATCCGTCGAAATGTGGGCGGTAAGGAGGTCATGCGTGACCAGCTCAGGTATCTGCTGGAGGTAGGGCAGCGGGCGCAGACCCAGATGCAGATCGTCCCGTACGCTGCGGGGTTTCACGCTGGGCTGGCGGGAAGCTTCACCATCCTAGGCTTCGAGAACGAGCCGGATGTTGCCTATACGGAGGCTTCCGCAGAGGGAGTACTGCTGAAGCAGCGCGACAGGGTCGCGTTGAAAGTCGTAGCGTGGGACCTGATCCAGGGTCACACGCTCTCCGCCGAGGAGTCGTTGGCCATGATCCACGATGCGTTGGAGCAGCTATGAGCACCTCGGTTGTGTCATGCACCCCCTGGCGTAAGAGCAGTCGCAGCTCACAGTATGGCGGTGAGTGCGTGGAGGTCGCGGCGCTTGCCCCTGTGATCGCGGTGCGTGACTCCAAGGACCCCGACGGCCCCAGGCTGGCGTTCGGTCGTGCGGCGTGGCGGGCGTTCGCCGACCAGGTGAAGGCGGACGAGTTCGACCTGGAGCGTTAGCCATGGGAGCGACAGACGTCCGGTGGCGTAAAGAGCAGTCGCAGCGCTCACCAGGGTGGCGAGTGCCTGGAGGTCGCGGACCTCGTCCCTGTGATCATGGTGCGTGACTCCAAGAACCCGGACGGCCCCAAGCTCACGTTCGGTCGTGCGGCCTGGCGGGCGTTCGCCGACCAGGTAAAGACGAGCGAGTTCGATCTGGGTTAGTGGTGCTTTTAGCTCTGGATGAGCTGTTCGGCGTGTTCGGCTTCGCTGGGGCGGACGGTGCTGGGCTGGGCGTTCAGCAGTCGCCAGTGTGTGGTCATTCCGTCGGGGCCGGTGAGGGCGGACTCGGACAGGGCCTGCTCGATGCGAGTTCGGACGTCGGCTACGGTTGCGGGTTCGCTGGCGAACAGCACTCGTAGTCGCACCCGGGTGCCGGACCGCTGCGCGTCGGTGTGGTGTGGGGCCAGCGGGCATGGTGACCGGTGTTCCCAGTGTCCGCACAGCGCGACTGTGATGGCCGCGCCTGGTGCCCGGATGTCGTCGCCGGGGTCCATGACGACGACCGCCTCGTGAGCGAATGCTTGTCGCACAGCGTCCAGTCTCCAGCGCAGTGGTGCTGCTGAACAAGCCGGTCTTCGTTCCCGGGATTCGGACGGGCCCAATTTCGCGTTCAGTGTGGCGAACAAGTCGCCTCGGATGAAATGGCTTGCTTGATCGTCTCGTCGGTGTCGCATTTCGTGGTGTTCGGTAAATGTGCGTGCGTTGATCGGTACTGTGTGATGCGTTATGCAGCCTCCACAGCCTCCCCAAGGTCCGCCCGGTCCGCCTGGCCCCCAGGGGCCGCCGCATGGATACCCGGGGCCTCACGGGCCGCCGGGGCCGCCGCTCGGTGGGCCTCGGCCGCCCTTTCAGCCGTACGGTCCCCCGTATCGGACGAGGCGGAGCCGGTCGAAGAATCCGCTTGTGATCATCCCGTTGCTTGTTGTCCTGGTCGCGGGCCTGGCCGTCGTGATCAGCGTGGTCGTCCACAAGCAGGGAGAGCCCAAGCGGTTTCTCGAAGCCTGGGTCGCCGAGCTGGGCGGGCCGCAAGGGATGAGGATCTACGAAGGCGGTCAGGTCGACGACAAGAACGATCAATACATCGCGGTCTGGCGAGTGATCTGCAACCCGCCCGGCATCTGCGCCGACCCGACCCCCTTCGAGTCGGTGTCGAAATGGTTGAAGGACGCCGGTGACAATTTCAGCGAGGACCAGGTAGCCGAGTGTTACCGCCAAGAGCTCAACTGCCAGCGGACCATTGTGAAGGACGGTCACGAAGGCTCCATCTCGCTGGACCAGACTTCGGTCCTGGGCAATCAGTACGACATGAAGGTCTTCCTCAAGTGGTGATCAGGTCGGCCGCATGCCACCCCGGCCGACCCTTCACCGGAACAGCCCTTGATCTCGGGCCGCCGCCGTCACCGGTCGGGCGTCATCCCCGGGTCTGGTGCGTGACGAAGACGGTCTGGTGGATGCTGCAGGTCACGCTCGAGACGGCATTCGCCGGCACCCACGGCCCGAAGCAATCGAGGTCGCCGAGGAACGGGACGTACTGCCGCGCCCACACGCGGTGCTCTCCGGTGCCGCCGGTGCACCGGCTCTCGTAGTTCTGGCCGTCGACCTGCCGGCCGGCGCAGCCGGTCGGGGCGGCCGCGGCGCTGGACGCGGTGCCCACCAGCGCCGACGCGGCGGCCACGCCGGCGAGCGAGATCATCGCCGTCCGCCTTCCGATCCGCGCTACGCGCGTGTTCTTCATGATTCCGTCCCTTCGCATGGGGGTGGTTACGCCGCCCGCGAGCAATCACCCGAGATTCGTGTCCGGGTGGTCGCCGGATGACCGATCGACGGGTATTTCTGGTCGGCCGGACGCGGCGGCCCGCGTGACATCGTCCGGCGGGCGCGTGGATCATGGGCGGATGGCGCGACTCCGTGACATCGTCTTCGACTGCGCTCACCCCGCGGCCACGGCCCGCTTCTGGGCCGCGGCGCTGGACGGCTTCGCCGTCGCGCCGTACGACGATGCGGAGCTGGCGCGGCTGCGCTCCCTGGGAATCACCAGTGTCGAGGACGACCCGACCGTGCTCGTCGAATCGGCGGAGGGAGGACCTCGTCTGTGGTTCCAGCTCGTGCCCGAGGCCAAGAGCGTGAAGAATCGCGTGCACGTTGACCTGCACGCCGTGGACCCGGAGTCGGAGATCCAGCGCCTGATCGCGCTCGGGGCGACCGTGCAGGCTCGGCACCCGGACAACGTCGTCTTGGCTGATCCCGAAGGCAACGAGTTCTGTATGTCTCTCAGGACGTGACCCGTTGGTCAGTCGACTGGCTCATCTAGCCATCGGCCGTCCCGCATGACCGTGCGGCCGACGAATTCGTGAAGGCCGTTCCAGACCAGGATGCGCGTGGGTCGCAGGCGTAGGTAGACGAACCTGCCCTCCGGGTAGGCGCGGGGGTCGGTGGAGACCTTGGCGTAGCGCTCGGCGATGTCGGCGTCGACGTCGGGGACGTTCACAAGCGACGCACTGGTGTCGATCATGACGACGTCGGCGGTGTCGCCGAGAGCGACCCGCGCTTGCGGGTGTCCTTTGACGTTGGCGACGGTGCGGCTCTTGGCGAAGGTCGCGGTGTACAGGGCCGAGCCGTCCCAGGTACAGGCCACGGGGATCAGATGTGCTCCATGGCCGTCGCTGCCGGTGGCCAGCCACATCTGGAAGCCGGTTTCGAGCCGGTTTCGAGCGTAGGCCCGCCGCTCGGCCAGGCGGCGCGGGACCGGGATCGAGGCGAGTTCTTCGTCGGCGTGCATGACGATCCTCTTTCACGTGGGTGTAAGGGGCGCCCTGTTCGGGGCTGTACCTCTAGACGAACGGCGCCGCACGCGCTTCGACACATCCCCGGACCAGTTGCCGTGGACGCCCTGAGCACGGCGCCCGCCGGAAAATGGGTTGACGGTGGAGGCGGACGCGTGTGTACCGTGCGTGCATCGTCGAAGATCGTGAGGACACGCGCGTGAACACGCCCGCTATTTCTCTCTGACCCGCATCACCAGCGCTTCGTAGGCCGGACCATGTCCCGGCCTCCGCCGGGATGCCCTGGCTTCTTAGCGTTTCAGGCCGTCTGAGCACGGCCTTGCATCTGGTCTAGAGAGATCGTGTCTTCACAACCCCATAAAGATGATTTCGTGCTGTCCTGGGCAGTGCGGCCTGTCCGCCTGCCTTTGTTGTCCGTGCGGTGCCTGGAGTGCGGGTCGGCGACGGCTACGGCCGAAAGGCGGATGTTCCGCGTCAACGCCAACAAGAAACTCCTCGACGTGTGGCTCCTGGTCGATTGCGTCCGTTGCGGCGCGACGGCGAAGCTCGCGGTTCATGAACGTGTCCCCGTCCGGTCGGTCCGGCGGCTGCGCGGCTTCGAGAACAATGAGCCGCGGCTCGTCGAGGAAGTGCTCCTGGATCCGCTGGTCGCCCGCCGCAACCGGTTCACCCTGGACTGGGACGGCGCGTGGCATCTCGATACGCCGGAAGTGCCGCCGCTCGACGCGGACTGGCCGGTGCGCGTCGACGTCACGTTCGAGGCACCTGTGCCGCTCAGACCGGATCGCTTGATCGGTCAGGGGCTCGGGCTCAGCAGGAATTCCGTCGAGCGCCGCGTGAAATGCGAGGTCGCGCTCGCGCGCAGAACAAGCCGCTCGTTCTCCTTCACTCTCCTCCCGAGGCGATAGGGCACTTCTTCCAGATGAATTCGTAGACCTCTCGTCCGTCCATCTCCATGTAGCTCTTCTTGGACGGGTCGGACGTGCCGAGCTGGACCCGCAGATCAGCGGTGAGGTTGAGACTGCGCTGCTCGCCGCAAGGCTTGTACGCCGGGCCGGTGTCGGGAAGGACCCACTGCCAGTCATCGAAGTACGGTCCATTGAGGGTGAAGATTCTCGGCGACGGATTCGGCATGCCCTGGAAGTAGGCTTCCGATCTCAGAGTGCCGGTGGCGCCGGACTCCAGGTGCGCGTAGCCGCGGTAGTCGAACGTCCTGATGGCGTAGGTGTAGTCCGCCGGAATGTGGACCCTGATGGAGAGCATGCACTTCACCCGGGCGGCCTGCGGGGACGAGGTGCCGCCCGCCTCGGCGCGGATGTTCTCCCGTGTGACGACCATGCGGCTCTTGTCGTCCGAAACGGCGATTCCCGTCGACCCGGTCGGGCACCCCGGGCCGCTGACGCTCGCCACCTCGACGGTCACGCTGCCGGGTGGGGGATCGGAGCCCTCGGCGAACGCGGGGGCGGCGGCCAGGGCGGTCAGCGCGGGCAGGGCGAATGCGGCACCCATCCCCGCGAATACTGTGCGTGCCGTTTTCATCAACATGTCTTCCACGCGAAGTGGTAGGCGCTGCCGAGGCCGGAGTGCATGTCGAAGGTGTTCGCCGTGGTCCGGTCGACGGCGTTGACGCGCAGTTCCGTGGAGATGTTCAGATTGCGCTCCTCGCGGCACGACGCCCAGACGAGCTGTCCGGGGTCGATCTTCTCGGCGACCTGCCAGCCGCCGGAGAGGGGCCCTTTGAACGAATGGGTGGTCTGCGCTTGCCTCGGGGAGCCCGCGAACTCATGCGACGCCTTGAGAACACCCGTCGCATCGGGCGCCAATTGCGCCGACCCGCGATGGTCGACGGCCATCACCGCGTAGGTGAAACCCTCCGTGGGGATGATCCGCAGGCCGAGCTGGCAATTCTTCCGGTAGTCCGTCGGGAGGGCGTCGCCGCCGATCTTCGCGGAGTAGTCGCTGTACCGGATGGTGAAGCCGCTGGACCGGGGCGTGACGGTCACGGTCTCCGGGCGGCAACCCGACCCGTTCACCGTCGTGATCTCGATCGTGGGGTCGCGGTGCGGCGGGGCCGCGGCCGCGGGAGGCGACGTCAGGACGGGCAGGGCGGCGGCGGCGACGCCTAAGCCTGTGATCAGCTTGGCCTTGGTGTTCATCGGTGGCTCAGCACGTTGACGACGCGGCCGTTGGGGTCGCGGACGAAGAACCGGCGCACGCCCCACTCCTCGTCCTGCAAGGGGTGAACGATCTCCGCGCCGCTCTCCTGCACCAGCGCGTGGACCGCGTCCACGTCGTCCACCTCGACGCTCATGTCCGGCACGACCGGCGCGGTCTTGTCGTGAGTCATGAAGGTGACCTGCGCCGTGGGGTTGGACGGGGAGGCGAGCGTCACGACCCAGCCTTGGTTCATGACCTCCTCGAACCCCAGGCGGCCGTAGAAGTCGCGGCTCTCCTCGATGGCCTCTGATCGGATATCGGGCATGACCCGGCGGATGGACATGGGCGACTCCTCCTCCTGCTGACCGGCGAGATCGAACGTGCCCTGATTATGTCCAGTGGCGCCAGGGACTCAACCGTGCGCATGGCCAGAAAATGACACGTACAGTAGTTAACTGGTTGCGCTGGGTATGTAGCGCTCGGGTCGCACCGCAGCGGCCCGCCGGAAACTACGGAGGGAACGTGTACAAGTTCACCGCACCGTCCGCGTTGCGGACGGCGAAGACGCGCGTCCGGGCGATCGCCGCGGCCGTCGCCCTGGCTCTCGTCGTGCCGCTGACCGTTGCCAACACCACGCCCGCCAGCGCCGACCCGGCGGCCTACTTCGTCTTCACCGACATCAGCCGGGAGCAGGCCGTCCTCAAGCTCACCGACCCGGCCAAGATCCAGCACGCCCGGGAGCTGATCAGCGGCGAGACCACCGACAGGCCGCACGTGGTCGGCCGGATCATCAAGCGGCAGGCCCCCTACAACCCGCGCTGGAGCTACCACTACAACCCGGACACGATCGACTTCTTCGATGTCGCCATCGAGGTCTGCGACGCGACCATTCCCTACGTCGAGGACCACCTCGATGAGGCGGGCGGCGCGTTCCTGCCCGGCCTGGTCTGGTGCCCCTGGACGTCCCGCCTGATCAGGGAGGTTCCCGCGCCGTAACCGTTCGCGGTGCGGGTTCGCACCCATTCGCCCAGGGGCCGGTCGAGCGAGGCCCCTGGGCGTTTCGCTTTCCTGGCCCCAGGCGCGCATCAGGCGCAGATCAGGCGGGACGCCTCCTACTCTCCGAGCGTATGTAGATGCCTTTCTACATGAAGTCGCTCATCGGAACAGGGGTGAAAATGTGCGAACCGCGATCTGCTTGACCGGAACGGCGGTTCTCCTGGGAGTGATGGCCGGGCCTGTCTCGGCCGCCCCGACCTCGGAGACGGCCGACGCCGCAGCGCCCGCGTTCACATCGAAGTCCTGGAAGTGCTCGAAGCCGGCCGGGAAGAAGTTCAAGATCAAGAACGACTCTCCAAACGAGAGGTGGACGCGGCTGAGCTACAACAATCCCTGCAGCCACAAATGGTACGTCAGGGTGTACTACAAGAACAGCGGTGGGGCGGTGTTCTCCTACCCCTTCACCGTGAAGAAGAATTCCAAGGGCTCCAAGTCCCTCAAGCCCCGGCCGGGCTGGATCATCAAGGTCGAAGCCTCGAAGAAGCGCCCCCAGGCGCCCGCCCTGAACGCCGACTAGGAAGGGTTCTGCGATGCACCGCACAATTGGTGTGACGGCGGCCGTGGTGATGGCCGCCGGCCTTATCGGGACGGTTCCCGCCACCGCGTCAGCGGCTCCGGCCAGGGCCGCCGGACCCTCGGGAGCCGTCGCGGCCGGCGCGTCCGCGCAGGCCGGGGACGTGTCGACGATGTCCGTCCACCGCAAGCACCGGAAGTGCACCAAGCCGAAGGGGAAGAGGTTCAACATCTCCTGGGCCGACGGCTTCTCGTCCACGACGTTCTACTTCAACAATCACTGCAAGGGGAAGAACTACATCAGGGTCTGGTACCAGTCCAACGGCAGAAAATGCAAGAACATCACGGTCAAGCCCGGCGTGAAGGGCCGCAAGAAGCTGCACCGGATCTACTACCAGAACCTGATGCACGTGGACTTCGGAAAGTGCCCCCTGTGGCCGTGATCAAAGGAGTATCGGCATGAGTCATCTGCTCGGCAGGACGGCCGCGGTGGCGATCGCGGCGGCCATCGTTTCGGTTCCCGCCGTCGCGTCCGCGAGCCCGGTCCAGGCGACAGGGGCAACGGGGACCACCGGGACCACCGTGTCGGCGAAGGCCGCGGACGCGTCGACGATGGCCATTCACCGCAAGTCCCGGAAGTGCAACAAGCCCAAGGGGAAGAGGTTCAATATCTCCTGGTCGCCCGGAGGCGCTTCCACGACGTTCTACTTCAACAATCACTGCAAGGGGACGAACTACATCAAGGTGTTCTACACCGATTCCGTCCCGCGTCTGGGCCTGTGCCGGACGATCAAGGTCAAGCCCGGCGTGAAGGGCCACAAGCGGCTCTGGAACGTCGTCAAGCACAACATCGACTACGTGGGTTTCGGTAAGTGCCCGTAGCCGCGAGACGGCCCGCCGACCGGGCAGCGGCATCCGGTCGGCGGGCCTCGCCCGGCCGCGTCGGCCGTCAGCGATGCGGGTGCAGGGCGAGGCGGCCCCCGGCGATGCGAACCGCCAAGGGCCTGCCGCCGCAGGCGTCGAGCAGCTCGCCGACGGCCACCGGGTCGGCGGCGACGCGTTCGCGTCCCGCGATGGCGCCGAGCAGGACGCGGGCGTCCGGTTCGGGGAGTCCGTCCAGCCGGACCGCGCAGGAGGCGCACGGCAGGCCCAGCAGCGGGAAGCGGGACGTCACCAGCACCGCGCAGCCGGGCGTGCCCGGAAGCAGCGGTTCGACCTGTGCCTCGTCACGGGCGTCGTCGAGGACGACGAGCACGCGGCGATCGGTGATGAGGTCCCGGTACATCGCCGCCCGCTCGTCCGCGGATTCCGGGATGTGGGCGCCGTCCACGCCGAGGACGCGCAGGAATTCGGCCAGCACGTCCGCCGAGCGCCGCGGCCCGGGAGCCGCGCCACCAGAGCCACTGCCGGAGCTGCCGCTCTCGGCGCTGCTGCCGCGCAGGCATGCGAAAAGCTGGCCGTCCGGGAAGCGTGGCCGCAGCGCGTGCGCCACATGCAGAGCCAGCGCGGTCTTCCCTGTGCCGGGCACGCCCCAGATGCCGGCGATCGGCGGTGCGATCGCCTCCCCGCACAGTTCGGCGGTGATCGCCGCGATTTCCGCGGAGCGTCCGACGAAGTCGGCGGTGTCGGCGGGCAGGAGGCAGGGGCCGCGCCGCCTTACCGGCACCGAAGAACCGGCCACCGCCGGTCCCGGTTCCTCGGTGAGCAGTTCGCGGTTCAGGTCGCGGAGGTCCGCGGACGGCTCGATGCCGAGTTCGTCCACGAACCGGGCGTGCAGGTCGCGGTAGACCGCGAGCGCTTCGGCGAGCCTTCCGTCGCGTTGCAGCGCGAGCATGAGCAGCGCGTGCGGCCGCTCGCACAGCGGG
Source organism: Actinomadura sp. KC06 (assembly GCF_004348735.1). GTDB lineage: Bacteria > Actinomycetota > Actinomycetes > Streptosporangiales > Streptosporangiaceae > Spirillospora. The sequence continues at coordinate 63,467 of NZ_SMKT01000018.1, read as the reverse complement.
TACTCGGCGGCGAGGTGACGCATCTCCGAGATGACGTCCGAGCACAGGCCGAGCGTGAGCTTGACCTCGGCCCGCGCCTCCATCGCCGCCCGCCAGGACTCCCGTAATCGCGACACCTCGGCGCACACCGACGTCCCCGCCAGGTCCCAGGCGGGCTCGCCGCGCCACAACCCGAGGGCCGCGTCGTACAACGTCCTGGCGTCTTCGAGCCTGCCTTCGGCCGACGCCTCCCGCGCCTCGTCGATCATCGTCGCGAAGACGTCCGCGTCCAGCTCCCCGGGCCGGACGCGGACCAGGTAGCCGCGGCTGGCGGTGAGGATCCGGTCCGCGTCGCAGACCCTGCGCAGGTCGGAGACGAGCGTGCGCACCCTGCTGGACGCCGCCGCCGGGAGGCTCTCACCCCACAGCGCCTCGGCGAGGCGGTCGGTCGGCACCGCGCGGTTCGCGTCGATGAGCAGCGCGGCCAGCAGCGCCCCCTGCTGGCAGGTCAGGTCGACCGGACGTTCGCCCCGCCGGAGTTCAAGTGGACCGAGTATGCGGAAAGTCAACTGCTCCATCGCGTCCCCCTCGCGGCCGCGTCGACATCGGGGAACGGGACGCGTTCGCCGACCGTTCTCCGTCCATGATCAGGCTCCTCGCGCACCGTGGCAGGTGCGGCTGGCGGAACGCTTGCCCGCCGGCTTGACGAGCGCTGGCCATGCGCTGGACGCCCGGCGGCCGGCCCGGCCCGGCCGGCCGCCGGACTGGCCGTGATCATGATTTGCGACCGGACGAGCCTTGACGCACTGAGTGGGGCGGCCATGCGAATAAAAGTGCTGGGTCCTGTTGAAGTCTGGAATGCGGACCGGAACCTGGTCGGCGCCTGCCGTCCGGCTCAACTCGCGGTTCTCGGCCTGCTCGCTCTGCACGCCAACCAGGTCGTGTCCAGGGATCGCCTCATCGACTGGTTGTGGGGCGAGCGGCATCCGGCGACGGCCGAGAACCTCGTCCAGGTGCATGTGAGCCGATTACGCTCCGCGCTCCGCCGCGGCGGCCGGGAGGCGGCCGGACGGATCGCCACCCGCACGCCCGGCTACGTGCTCCATGCCGAGCCAGGCGAGCTGGACCTGCTGGAATTCGAGCAGCTCGCCCGCACGGGAGGGACGGCCCTGAGCGGCGGAGACCCGTCCGAGGCGGCCCGCCTCCTGCGCGGCGCCCTGGACTTGTGGACGGGACCCGCGCTCGGCGGGCTGGGGCTTTCCCCGCGGGCGCAAGCCGGAGCAATGCAGTTGGAGGAAAGGCGGCTATCGGTCCTCGAACAGCGGATCGAAGCCGATCTGAGGTGCGGCGGGCATTGCGAGGTCATCGGGGAATTGCGGGGGCTCGTCGCCGACTACCCGCTGCGCGAACGGCTCTGGGAACACCTGATGGTGGCCTTGTGCCAGGCGGGCCGGGCCGGGGAGGCCCTGTACGCCTACACCGAAGCGCGCGGCCATCTCGTCGACCAGCTCGGGATCGAGCCGGGGCCGTCGCTGCGGCGGCTGCAGGATCGGATACTTGCCGGTTCATCGCGCGAGGGACGTCCCGACCAGGCCGAAAGCGACGACACCGCGGGCCGCCACCCGGCAGCCGACCTTGCCGACCCACGTCCGATGGAGGGCCTCGCGTCGGCGCAGCCGGTCGAGCGGTCGGCGGCTCCCAGGCAGCTTCCCTTTGACATTCGCGGATTCATCGGCCGTCACGAGGAACTGGCGCACCTCGACCGGCTCCAGGACGACGCCGGTGCGAACCCGTCCGCGGCGACCGTCGCCGTCGTCTCCGGGACCGCCGGCGTCGGGAAGACGGCCCTGGCGGTGCGGTGGGCGCACAGCGTCCAAGACCGTTTCCCGGACGGGTCCCTTTTCGTGAACCTGCGCGGCTATGACCCCGTCGGGCCGCCGATGGAACCGGCCGAAGCCCTCGACGGGTTCCTGCGGGCCCTGGGCACGGCCCCCGCCGCGATCCCGCCGAACCTGGAGGAGCGCGCCGCGCTGTTCCGGACGAGGACCAGCGGCCGGAGAATCCTCATCCTGCTGGACAACGCGGCGTCGTCCGAACAGGTCAGGTGGCTGCTGCCCGGATCGTCGCGGTGCATGGTGCTCGTCACCAGCCGCGGCCGCCTGTCCGGGCTCACGGTGCGCGAAGGCGCGGACCGCCTCTGCCTCGATCTGCTCGCCGAGAAGGAGGCGCTGCGACTGCTCCGCCAGGACATCGGGTCACGCCGGGCGGACGCCGAGCCCGACGCGGCGGCCGAGCTGGCCCGGCTGTGCGCCTGCCTGCCGCTGGCGTTGCGCCTGGTCGCTGAGCTGACCCGCACGAGGAAGCACACGGCCCTGGCCGATCTGGCCCGGGACCTCGCCGACCAGCGCCGACGGCTGGACCTGCTGGCCACCGACGATGACCAGGCCACCGCCGTGAGAGCGGTGTTCTCCTGGTCGTACGACGCGCTGACCCCGGCGGAGGCGCGGGCGTTCCGGCTGCTCAGCGTCCATCCCGGGCCGGACGTCGGCCGGGGCGGAGCGGCGGCCCTCATCGGCACCGACGGTCCAGGCGCCCGGCTGCTGCTCGACAAGCTGACCGGTGCGCATCTGCTCCAGGAGACCTCGCACGACCGCTACCGCTTCCACGATCTCCTGCGCGCCTACGCGGTCGACCGGGCTCATGAGGACGAATCCGTCGCCGAGCGCGAAGAGGCCGAGAGCCGCGTCCTGCATTGGTACATGCACACCGCGCTGAGCGCCGACAGGGTGATCATGCCGCTGCGCCGCCACATCGAGCTCGGCCCGCCGCCCGCGGGCGTGCGGCCGATCGAGCTGCGGAACCCGACCGACGCGGTGGCATGGTGCGAATCCGAGCGGCCCAATCTGGTGGCCGCCGTTCACCATTCGGTGGAGTCCGGCCGGTACGAAGTCGCGAAGAAACTGCCGCAGATCCTCTGGAGCTATTTCAGCGTCGCGACACGATGGAGTGACTGGATCACGACCAGCCGCCTGGGCGTCCGGGCGTCCCAGGATGACGGCGACAGGTTCGCGGAGGCGTTCAGCCGCGCCAGCCTGGCCAACGCCTACCGCGATATTCGCCGCCTGGACGACGCCGTCGAGCAGTTCGAGCAGGCGATCGCCATTTCCCAGGAGATCGGCGAGCTGTGGATAGAGGCGTCGGCGCGGAGCGTCCTCGGCATGACCCACCGGGACCGCCGGCAGTTCGACGCCGCTCTGCACAACTGCCGGAGCGGCCTGCGCCTGTTCACCGCCATCGACGACGAATGGGGCGTGGCCTGGTCGTTCTACGGGCTCGGTGACCTGCTCGGAGCCTGCCGCGACCACGACGACGCCATCGCCCACCTGCGAAAAGCCCTCGCCATATTCAACCGCATCGACGACCAGTGGGGCCGGAGCCGGGCGCTGTTCGGTCTCGGCCACAACCACTATCACCTCAAGCAGTACGACGAGGCCGCCATCTATTGCGGGGAAGCGCTGACCATCGCGGGCAAGATAGGAAATCGCCACGGCGTGGCTCTCGCGCTTTACACCCTCGGAAGAATTGAGAGCGATACCGGAAACATCGACAGCGCGAGACGGACCTGGCGGCGGGCGCTCGCCATATTCGAGGAACTCGACGCTCCCCAGGCCGTCGCCGTGCGCGCACTGGTGCGAGAGGACGCCGACAGCGACGCCACGTGACCACCCAGGGCCCTTGAGAACGGGTGGAATGACCGGAATCGGACCTGGCTCCGAGGTTAGCGGGCAGGTCGATGCGGAGGGCCGCCGGCGAGGCGCCGAGGGCCGTCCGGCGGACGCCGGGGGACACCGTCCCGGCCATGTGATGATCAAGCCGTAGCACCCCGTGATCTCTTCACGACCCACCGGAGGTAACCCGTGCAGCAGATGACGATCAAGGGCCCGCGAGCGATCGCGGGAGCCGTGGCCCTGGCCTTAGCCGCGCTGCTGGTCGTGGCCGCGGCCCGTCCGGCCGACGCCGCCCCGTCGGCCGCGGCGTACTTCGTCTTCACCGACATGGCCGGCGACGACGAGGCCGTCATTCAACTCACCGATCCCGCCGAGATCCAGCACGCCCGGGACCTGATCAACGGCACCGCCACCGACAACCCGCAGGTCATGGGCAAGATCGTCAAGCAGCCGGCGCCGTACAACCCCGGCTGGAGCTACCACCTCGACCCGGCCACGATCCAGTTCTTCGAGATCGCCACCGAGGTCTGCGACGCGTCCATCTCCTACGTCGAAGAGCACCTCGACGAGGCGGGCGGCGCGTTCCTTCCCGGCCTGACCTGGTGCCCGTGGGGCTCGCGCGTCCTGCGAGAGATCCCCGCGTAATCCGCGCGACACTCGCCGACCCGGGGGCCGTCCCAGGCCCCCGGGTCTTGGCCGAGCCAGGACGGGTCGGTCAGCGGGTCACCGCGGTTTCGCGCTCCACCCGCGACAGCTTCTCGGGATTGCGCACGTAGTAGCAGCCGCTGACCAGGCCGTCGTCGAACCGCATGGCGAGGACGCCGTCGAGTTCCCCGTCGAGCCGGAGGAGCAGCGCCGGGCCGCCGTTGATCTGCACCGGCTCGACCGTCAGGACGGCGTCGACCTTGGCGAGGCCCCCGGTGAACAGGCGGGCCGCCTTGTCCGCGCCCACGACGGGCTGCAGCACGGCCTGCTTGACGCCGCCCCCGTCCCCGATCACGACGACGTCCGGCGCGAGGACGTCGAGCAGGGTCTGCACATCGCCCGTCTCGAGCGCCCGCTGGAACGCCTCGAGCGCGCCCCGGGTCTCGTCCGGCGAGGCCGCCCCGCGCGGACGGCGCGCGGCGACATGGGCCCGCGCCCGGTGGGCGATCTGCCGGACGGCGGCCGGGTTCTTCTCCACGGCCCCCGCGATCTCGTCGTACCCGAAGTCGAACACCTCGCGGAGCACGAACACCGCCCGCTCCAGCGGCGTGAGCGTCTCCAGCACCAGCATCATCGCCATCGAGACGCTCTCGGCGAGCTCGACGTCCTCCGCCACGTCGGGCGCGGTCAGCAGCGGCTCGGGCAGCCAGGGGCCGACGTAGGTCTCCTTGCGGCGGCCGAGGGTCCGCAGCCGGGTGAGCGCCTGGCGGGTGGTGATCCGGACCAGGTAGGCGCGCCGGTCCCGCACCGTCGCGAGATCGACCTTCGTCCACCTGAGCCAGGTCTCCTGGAGGACGTCCTCCGCGTCGGCGGCCGAGCCGAGCAGCTCGTAGGCCACGGTGAAGAGCAGGTTGCGGTGGGCGATGAACGTCCCGGTGGCGGGGTCCGGACGGCCGTCGCCGCTTTGCTCCGGCTCGTTCATGGACGGTTCCTCCCCGTTCGCTGACGATCGTCCCACCCACAAGACTCCGGCCCCCGCCGTGGTGTGACATCCCCTGCCGGTGGCGCAGGTCACATGGACGGGGACGTCACAGGGCCCGGACGAGCGGGGTCTCCATGTCGTCAGGACGCCGCGAAACCGGACGGCGGCGGCGCTCAAGACCTTTAGCGAGGAGACGTCATGGAATCCCGTATCGACCTGATGAGCAACGAGTTCGGCGCCAGGTACTCCAAGCGGTTCGGCAACGCCGGACTGATGATCCACCAGTCGACGCTGCCGAGGACCACGCAGGAACTGGTGTCGCTGCGCACCAGCCAGATCAACGGCTGCGGCTTCTGCGTCGACCTCCACACCAAGGAGGCCGCGGCGGCCGGCGAGACCGCCCTCCGGCTCAACCTGGTCGCCGCCTGGCGCGAGTCCGCCGTGTTCACCGAGCCGGAGCGTGCCGCGCTGGCGCTCGCCGAGGAGGGCACCCGGCTCGCCGACTCCCACCACGGCGTGTCCAACGAGACCTGGGCCGACGTGCGCGAGCACTACGACGACGACCAGATCGCCGCGCTCGTCTCCCTGATCGCCCAGGTCAACGCGGCCAACCGGCTCGGCGTGATCACGCGCATGCAGGGCGGCTCGTACGAGCCCGGCATGTTCGCGGCGGCGATCGCGAGCTGAGGCCCGGCCGAGCCGCGGGGGCATCGGCCCGGCCCGGACGCGTCCGGGCCGGGCCGATCTGTTTCCCCTGCGCTCAGGCGATGCGCCGACGGGCCTTGGCCTTCTGTTCCTCTGGCAGGGCGTCAATCGGCAGCAGCCGCGGCAGCAGTTCGGATTCGCTGGTGAGGGCTCGGAAGGCGACGGCCACCGTCACGTCGTGTTGGGGCCGGTACACGATTTCGACGGGGTCGCCGGTGCGGATCTCGCCTGGCTCGATCACGCGCAGATAGGCGCCGGGACGGGCCGTCTGGGTGAACCGTTTGATCCAGCCCTCCTCGTCCAGCCAGCCCTGGAAGGTGCGGCAGGGAATCCGCGGGCAGCTCACCTCCAGGACGACGCTGGAGCCCAGCCGCCACCTCTCGCCGATCAGGGCGCCGTTGACGTCGATTCCGGTGGTGGTGAGGTTCTCGCCGAAGACGCCGTCGGGCAGGGGCTTGCCGAGTTCGTCCTGCCAGAAGTCGAGGTCTTCGCGAGCGTAGGCGTAGACGGCCTGGTCGGGCCCGCCGTGACCGGCGCTGAACGTCCTGTCGCCGGCCAGGCCGACCGCTCCTGACGCCGTGGGTTCCGGAGCGGCGACCATGACCGGGCCCTCGACCGGCCGCTTGTCGATGCCCGTCGTCGGGGCCTTGTTCCAGGGGTTCGTCCGGGGTTTGCCGATGTTGACCGAAAGCAGCATCACGATGCGACGATACGTCGCGGGACGCCCGGCCGTTAGACCGAGATCACCTGCGGCCGCCGAATTCCCAGGGATGGATCTCGACGGTCTCGTACAGGCCGTTCCGGGCGTAGGGCTCGTCCGCCATCAGGGACTCGGCGGCGGCCCGGTCCGGCAGTTCGACCAGGAGGGCGGTGCCCGTCCATTCGGCGCCGTCCTCGGAGAAGAGCGGGCCGTAGGCGATGAGGCGTTCGCGGTACCCGCGGTCGAGGTAGCCGTGGTGCGCCTCGTCCAGCGCATCGCGGGACGCGCCCGTCTCCGGCTTGGCCTGCGCGAGGATCAGGAAGCGCTGGTATCCGGCGACCGCTCCGGTGAATTCCCACATCGTGCGGCCCAGCACGTTCCGCCAGCGGCGGACGAGGACCTCGCGGTAGACACCGGCCTGGTAGTTGGGCTCGTCGAACGCGAACTCGCGGGCGGCCGCCGGATCGGGCAGGTCGACGATGTGGAGGCTGCCGGTCGCCGCCGTGCCGTCCGGCGTGAGCGTGGGGCCGCGCGCGATCATCGTCTCGGCGTAGCGGTCCATGAACGTCCAGTGGGCCTCGACCAGCTCCGAACGCAGCGCCGCGCTCTCCGGCCGGTCACGGCAGTAGAAGAAATACTCCACGTCGCCTCTTCATATCGGGTGTTCGGATGCCTTGACGCAGGTCAGGGCCGGTGCAAGCGTGGAACTGATGGTGAAAGGGGGACCCATCATGCTGGAGATCAAGAGCATCGACAAGCCGGACGACCGGCGCGACATGTCCAAGGGGCACCTCGAACTCGTCAACCTGTCCGGGCTGGTGTTCGGCAAGGCGACGTTCGAGCCCGGGTGGCGCTGGACGGAGTCCGTGAAGGAGATCGCGGGCACCGACCTCTGCGAAGTGCACCACAACGGCTACATCGTCCAGGGACGGATGCGCATTCGCACGAAGGACGGAGCCGAAGGGGAGGTCGGTCCCGGCGACGTGTTCGTCGTGTCGCCCGGCCATGACGCGTGGGTCGTCGGCGACGAGCCGTGCGTCGCGTTCGACTTCGGAGGCGGCATCGGCGAATACGCCAAGGCCGGCGCCCACTGACCCGGAATCGCTGGGGGTCAGGCGGTGAGGACGGCGAACGGCCCGCGGCTGCGGCCGCCGTCCGGTGATCGCCACTCGGCGGTGACGGAGCCCAGGGCGTCGCCCGTCCCGGGCTGATTCTCGCGGAGAACGCGCACGACCCGGATGGTCAGCGCGCCGTGAGGCTTGGCCTCCACCGTGACGTCGGTGCCGTGCCGGGCGTCCTCGACGGACGTCAGCGCGACCAGCGCCGAAGCCCCGTCGCCGGTGAAGTCGCTGACGACGGACGTGTCAGGAGTGTCGCTCCGGCTCTGGTGCTGCGGCTCGGCACGGCCCTGGAGGAGCGCGAGGAGCTGCCCGACGGCGACCGGGTCGCGAGTGGCGTCGTACACCCAGCGCCGTCCCAGCACACCGTGCTCGGACGTGCCGATCAGCGCCCGATCGGCCCCGTCGAGCGGCGCGCCGCGGTAGCTGAGCGGCACGTGGTAGGCGACGGGGGCGCCGCTGGACGTGTCCGTGACCACCATGAACTCGATCCCGACCGCGCCCTCCGGGTCGTCGAGCCGGAAGCCTCCGGACCTTGACAGCGCGGGCGCGTCCAGCGAGCCCGCGTACCAGGGCCGCGCGGGCAGCCATGCCGCGAGCAGCTCCAGCTTGCCGGGCGTCATCGTGGTCTCGTGGATGAAAGCCATATCGCAATTGTCCACACCTGGGCGGGGCGATGACTGTCGCCTCTGGTCCTGGACACCGCCGCGATACGGAGAAAGATCGATGCGTGGCCACTAACGCATCCCCCGCCGACAACACGCCCCCCACCGAGCCGACGCGGACCGCCGCCAGCCGCAGGACGTTCCTCTCCCTGTCGACGGCGGCCGCCGCCGTCACCGCGACCGGCGCCGGTGTCGCGCTGACCGCCGCGCCCGCGGCGGCGAAGGAGCGCGGCTGGCCGGACGGCCCCGGCAAGCCCGTCACCGACCAGCGGCCGGACGCCGAGCTGCGGGCGCTGCTGCGCGAGATCGACCAGGACCGCATCGAGGCGATCGTCCGGAAGCTGGTGAGCTTCGGCACCCGGCACACGCTGTCCGTCCAGGACGATCCGGAGCGCGGCATCGGAGCCGCCCGCGACTGGATCCTCGCGGAGATGAAGCGCTACGCCGCCGCGTCCGGCGGGCGGATGACCGCCGAGCTGCAGTCGTACGTCCAGGAGCCGGGGCCGCGCATCCCGACCGCGACCCGCATCACCAACGTCGTCGCGACGCTGCGCGGATCGGCGACACCCGACCGGATCTACGTGGTGTCCGGCCACTACGACTCGCGGGTCACCGACGTCATGAACGCCACCGCGGACGCGCCCGGGGCCGACGACGACGCGTCCGGCGTGGCGGTCGTCATGGAGCTGGCCCGGGTGATGGCGAAGCGCCGCCCTGAGGCCACCCTCGTCTTCACCGCCGTGGCCGGCGAGGAGCAGGGCCTGTACGGGGCCAGATACCAGGCGAAGCAGTACAGGACGGCCGGCGCCGACGTGCAGGGCATGTTCACCAACGACATCGTGGGCAGCAGCACCGCCGACGACGGCACCCGCGACCCCCGTTCGCTGCGGCTGTTCGCCGAGGGCGTGCCGACCGCCGAGTCCCCGGGCGAGGGCGACGTGCGGCGCTCGGTCGGCGGCGAGAACGACTCCCCGTCCCGGCAGCTCGCCCGGTTCGTCTCGTCCGTCGCCGACAACGACGCGACCGGCATGCACGTCCGGACGATCTACCGCCGCGACCGCTACCTGCGCGGCGGCGACCACATCGGCTACCTGGAGCAGGACTACCCCGCCGCGCGCTTCACCGAGCCCCACGAGGACTACGCCCATCAGCACCAGGACGTCCGCGTCGAGGACGGCAAGCAGTACGGCGACCTGCCCGAGTTCTGCGACTTCGCGTACATCGCCCGCGTCGCCAAGGTGAACGCCGCCGCGCTGTGGTCGCTCGCCCAGGCGCCCGGGACGCCGAAGAACGCCCGCGTCCGCACCAGCGAGCTCACCAACGACACCGACCTGGTCTGGGACCGCGGCGCCGAGCCGGACCTCGCCGGGTACGAGGTCGTGTGGCGGGAGACGACCAGCCCCGACTGGACGCACGTCATCCCCGTCGGGAACGTCACCGGGGTCAAGATCGACCTGTCCAAGGACAACGCGTTCTTCGGCGTCCGCGCCGTCGACCGCGACGGTCACCGCAGCCCGGTCGCGTTCCCGGTCCCGGGCTGACTCGGCCTTACCCGGAAGGCGCGTCACCCGAAGGCGCGTCCAGGACGGGCGCGAAACCGTCGTGGATGCGGGCCAGGCCGAACTCGAAGAGCTGCTCGTAGGAGAAGTCGAAGGTCTTCTCGTCCAGGCTGGCCATGTTCGGGAACGCGCCGCTGTTCAGGGCGCTCTCCAGCGTCGGCGTCTGCTCCTGCCAGAACTCCTCGCTGCTGACGCCCGTCCGCGCCTCGGCGCGGAGCTCGTTGATGTGGCTGCGCGCGACGCCGTGCACATAGTCGTACTGGACGCCGATCATCATCATCAGCGTCCGGTCGTCGGCCCCGAAGGGGCGCAGCTGGCCGAGGAGCTGGTCCAGCCCGCGCAGGGAGTTCGGGCCGAGCAGCGGACGGCTCTGGTCCACGAACGGGTACCAGGGATGGTCCATGCAGAGCCGCCAGTGGCCGCGGGCGTCGGCCGCCATGATCTCGCGCCAGCCGCGCCCGTCGTCCGCGCACTGCTCCGGGTCCTCTTCGGGGAACTCGATGACGCGGTCGAGCATGAGGTCGAGCAGCTCGCTCTTGCCCGGGACGTAGCGGTACAGCGTCATCGTGCCGACGCCCAGATGGGTCGCGATGCAGCGCATCGACATCGCCTCGATCCCGTCGGTGAGGGCGAGCTCGTCGGCGACCTCGACGGCCGCCGTGACGATCCGGTCGAGGCTGAGCCCGGGCGGGCGGCCGCGCGGCGGCCGGGTCCGGTCACCCCACAGCAGCTTCAGGCTGCGTCCGAGATCGCGGTCGTCGCCGTGCTCCGTTGCCATCGTCCGTCCTGCTCTTCCCATGTCCGGCGCCGCCCGCCGGCGTCCGGACACGACGCTATCGCGCGGGTCCGGCTTCACTTCGAGTATAGTGTACGCTAATTTGCGTAGGGCATACGCGAACTAGGAGGCGGCATGCCGGACAACGCGATCCTCGCCGAGGGGGTCCGCAAGATCTACGGAGAGAAACGGGCACTGGACGGCTTCGACCTGGCCGTGCCGAACGGCATGGTCTACGGCCTGCTCGGCCCGAACGGGGCCGGGAAGACGACCGCCGTGCGCATCCTGACCACGCTCGTCCGGCTGGACGGCGGCCGCGCCGAGGTCGCCGGGCTGGACGTCGCCACCCGGCCCCGGCAGGTGCGCCGCCGGATCGGGCTGGCGGGCCAGCACGCGGCGGTGGACGAGGTCCTGACCGGACGGCAGAACCTGCGCATGTTCGGCCGGCTGTTCCACCTGGGCAAGAAGCGCGCCGCCGAACGGGCCGAAGAGCTGCTGGAGCGCTTCGACCTGCTCGACGCCGCCGACAAGGGCCTCAAGGAGTACAGCGGCGGGATGCGCCGCCGCCTCGACCTCGCGGCCAGCATGATCTTCGCGCCGGACGTCCTGTTCCTGGACGAGCCGACCACCGGCCTCGACCCGCGCGGCCGCAACGAGGTCTGGGCCTCGGTCCGGTCGCTCGTCGCGCAGGGCACGACCGTCCTGCTGACCACCCAGTACCTGGACGAGGCCGACCAGCTCGCCGACCGGATCGCCGTCCTCGACCGGGGCAAGGTCATCGCGGACGGCCCGCCCGAGTCGCTGAAGCGGCTGATCGGCGGCGACCGGATCGAGGTCGTGGTCAGCGACCCCGCCAACCTGTCCGCCGCGGCGGCGGTCGTCGCCCGCGTCGCGTCCGCCGAACCGGAGATCGACCAGACGGCGGCGCGGGTGCACGCCCCCGTCACCGAACGGGTCGCCGCGCTGACCGAGGTCGCCCGCACCCTCCAGGACGACGGCATCGGCGTCGACGACATCGGGCTGCGCCGTCCTACCCTCGACGAGGTGTTCCTGCGCCTCACCGGCCACCGCGCCGAGAGCGAGGACGACGCCCCGAAGAAGGCTCCGAAGAAGAAGGAGAAGGTGAAGGCGTGAACGCCCAGGCCAAGACCGCCGACGATGACGCGCTCGGCACGCGGCTCTACTGGGCGGCGGCCGACTGCTGGACGATCGTCCTGCGCGGCCTGACCCACTACGTCCGGCAGCCGAGCAACATCGCCTGGCAGCTCGGCTTCCCCATCGTCTCCGTCCTGCTGTTCGGCTACGTGTTCGGCAGCGCGATGTCGGTCCCCGGCGGCGGCGACTACCAGGAGTTCCTCATGCCGGGCATGTTCGGCATGACGATGGCGATGGGCTTCATGAACACCGCGTACGTCGTCGTCTACGACAGCGCCCGCGGCGTCACCGACCGGTTCCGGTCGATGCCGATGTCGCCGTCCGCCGTCGTCACCGGACGCGGCGTCGGCGACCTGATCGGCGCGTCCCTCGACCTCGTCGTCCTCGCGCTGACCGCGCTGGCGATCGGCTGGCGCTCCAGCGGCGGCGTGCTCGACACCCTCGCCGCCTTCGGGCTCCTCCTGCTGCTGCGGTTCGCGCTGATCTGGATCGGCGTCCTGCTGGGCCTCCTGGTGCCCAACGAGGAGGCCGCCGGAAGCCTGTTCGCGGTCGCGTTCCCGTTCGCGATGATCTCCAGCGCGTTCGTGGCGCCGTCCCTCATGCCGGACTGGCTGGGCACGATCGCGATGTGGAACCCGGTCTCCGCCACCGTGACCGCGTCCCGCGAGCTGTTCGGCAACCCGGCCGCCGTCGGCGACACCTGGATCGAGCAGCACGCCATGCTGATGGCGATCGTCTGGCCGATCGTCCTCACGGCGATCTTCCTGCCGCTCGCCGTCCGCCGCTACCAGCGCCTCAGCCGCTGACGGCCCCTGACCTCCGGGCGGCCGTGTCGGGACCGTACGCGGGCGTCGCACCGGGTCGATGCGACGCCCGCCGACGCCCGGCGAGCGGCCCGGTCATCGGCGCCGGCTTTCGGCGAACTCCAGAGCGGCCGTCCGACCGGTGTTCTGGGCTATCAGGCGGCGATACTTCATCGCTTCGGCTCTCATGTCCACGGCCAGCGCGCCGATGATTCGATCGTTCGCGCAATAGAGGGCCGTGAACGGACCGCCGCCGGTGTGGTCACCCGCCACGACACTTGTTTCCACGTCGTGGCGATCCGAATCGGGCACTCCCACGAATTGGATGCGGCTCGAATACCAGTCCGACCAGAAGTACGGGATCGTCTGATAGGGCTGCGCACGGGACGGCGCCACGGCGTTGCGAGCGGCACGTGCCCCCTGTTCGGCCGCGGACGTCCAGTGCTGGAGGCGCATCGGGCCGTCCAGGACGTCGTCGAACAGGGCGTTGGGCCAGCGTGCGATATCGCCCGCGACGTAGACGCCGGGCGCCGCGGCCAAGGTCGCGTCGGCCACCACCCCGTCCTCGACGGTCAGTCCGGCGCCGTCCAGCCATTCCGTGCAAGGCGCCGCGCCCACGCCCGCGACGAGGACGTCGGTCTGGACGTCCCGTCCGTCCGCGAGCCGGACCGCGCGGACGCGGGTGTCGCCGACGATTCCATCGACGCCCACCCCGGTGATCACTTTTGTGCCATTGCGCCGGTGAATCTCTGTGAGCGCCTGCCCCATGCGCTCACCGATCGCACCCGCCAGAGGTGTCGGCGCCCTTTCCACCACCGTGACATCGAGGCCCAGTTCCCGGCCCACCGAGGCCACTTCCGAGCCGATGAAACCGGCGCCTATGACGGTCAGTTTCGGCGAGCCGACACGCAGAGCGCCGCGCAGGGCACGAGCGTCGTCCAGCGTCCGTATCGTGAAGACGCCGTCCAGGTTCCCGGTACCCGGGAATGATCTCGCATAGGATCCGGTCGCCAGAACCAGGGCGTCGTAGCGCATCGGACGGTCGCCGACGACCACGGTTCCTTCGTCGACGTCGAGAGCGGTCGCGGGCTCTCCGAGATGCAGCGTGACACCGAATTCGTCCGCGAGTCTGGCGCTGCCGCGGTAGGTCGTGTCGGGGCATTCGTCGGCGCACAGATAGTCCTTGGTCAGCGGCGGCCGGTCGTACGGCAGATGTTCCTCCGCACCCACCAGCGAGATCGGGCCGTCCCATCCGTCGGCGCGCACCGCCTCCACCGCCCGCAGGCCGGCGAGCGACGCGCCGACAACGACCAGCGTCCCGGTCATGAGGATCAGTCCTCGAGGGAGAGGGCTTCGCTCGGACAGGCGGCCACGGCCTCGGCCGCTTCCGCCTCCTTGCCCTCCATGACGGTGTCGGTGTGCAGGGTCAACTGCCCGTCCTGGTCCACCTCGAATACGTCCGGCATGATGGATTCGCACATGCCGATTCCTTGGCAGCGATTCCAGTCGACCACGATTCGCATCCCATCCTCCATTCGGGTCTGTCGATCGAGTGCAGTGGTCGAGGCAACTCCTCACCCCATTTCCAGCGCGATGTTTCCGACGAAGTCCTTGCGCATGAAGTGTTGCTGTGCTCTGACGAATTCGGCCAGCGGATAGGTGTGCGCGAGCAGTGGCCGGAGGGAGCCGTTCTCAATCAATTCGACCAGCCGGGAGAAATCTTCATGCGAGCCGAAGGACGAACCGATGAGTTCGATCTGCTTGAGGTAGAGCCTCCGCAGATCGAGTTCGACGAGCGGGCCGGCGATGGCCCCGGCGGTCACATACCGGCCGAGCGGGCGGATGATCTCGTCGAGCAGCTCACGCAAGAGCGGGCCTCCCACCACATCGGCGACGACGTCGACCGGTCCGGCGGCACGCAGCTCGTCGCGGGTCAGCACGGTGTCCGCGCCGAGCCGGGCGACCTGCTCCACCTTTCCCGGCGAGGTCACGGCGACGGTCCGCGCGCCGCGCACCCGGCACAGCTGGACGAGCGCGGACCCGACCCCGCCGGACGCTCCGGTGATCAGAGTCGTCTCTCCCCGCGTCACCCGCGCGCGTTCGAGCATTCTGAGCGCCGTGAGGTACGCGGTGGGGAAGGTGGCGAGTTCCGCGTCGCCGCATCGCCTTTCGATCCGGTGCGCGTTACTCGCGGGCACGGCCACGAATTCGGCGTATCCACCGTCGATCTCGCTGCCCAGATACCGCGGCCGGACCAGCTCGCGCTCACCGCCCGTGTAGACCATCGGATCGATCAGGACGCGTTCTCCCCGGCGGGAGTCCGGCACGCCGAAGCCGGCTTCGTGGATATGGCCGGCCACGTCCGCGCCTTGGATCCGGGGGAACGAGATCGGCTCGCCCGACCAGCCGGTGGGCTCGTCGCCAGCGCTGTAGGCCCCCTGGCGCGTCCACACGTCGGTGTTGTTGAGGCATGCGGCCGCGACGCGCACCACCACCTCGTCCGCGGCGGGACGTGGGTCTGGCAGGTCGTCGCGGTACTCCACCTTGTCGAGCCCGCCGAATCCGGTCAGCACGACACCGCGCATGTCAGTCCCTCCGGTGGGCGGCGACGATGGGCGCGGGCGTGTCGGACGCACCGTCCGGCTTCGTCCCCGGCCGCACGAGTGATCCGAGGAGCCCGACGGCGGCGCACGCGTAGAACGCGGTGACACCGCCCGCGGCGTCGGTCAGGGCCCCGGCCAGCGGCGCCCCCACCGTCTGTCCGACCGCGATCATCATGAACGAGACACCCACGCCGAACGACGCGCGTTCGGGGTAGAGCGAGGTGCTCCAGAGCAGCACCAGACCGCACAAGCCCACATAGGCCGCGCCGAAGACCCCGCCGGCGAGGAACGCGACCGGAGCCGACGCCGGCGCGAGTCCGAGGAGGGCGGTGGCGCCACCGATGGCGATCATGACCATCGTCCACGACCGGGCGAGGCCGGAACGCGCGATCAGATCGCCGCTGAGCGCGCCGACGAACCCGGCCGCGCCGAGCACCGTCCACATCGAGGTGGACACCACCGGTCCGGCGCCGCCCTCGCTGGTGATCAGGTCACGGCCGAACGTCCACATGGCCACGCTGCTCAGGCCCATGAGGAACGCACCGAGGAGGAGGAGCGCCGTTCCCGGGACGAACCCGCGCTCACCGGCCGGACCGCGGCCCTCCGACGTGGTGTGCGGGACGGTCAGCCAGATCCACAGCGTGACCGCGGCAGCGAGCAGGGAGAAGACGCCCCACGCCCATCGCCACTGGTCGATGAGCACCAGGGCTATGGGCCCGGACACCAGAACACCGATCCCGGTGCCCGCGTTGACCACGCTCTGTGCACGGTCCCGGACCCCTTCGCGCACCCAGCGGCTGACGGCCGCGGCCATCGGAGGCGAGGCGATCCCGGTGCTCGATCCCGCGACGAGCACGCCTGCGGCCAGGACGAGGGACGATGGCGCCAGTGCCACCGTCGCCGTCCCGATCGTCGCCACCACGCCCGCGCCGACCCCGACCCGCCGGGCGCCGACCCGCTCGGTCAGAATCAGGCTGAGGACGATCGCCACGCAGTAGCCGATATAGCTACCGGAGCCGATGATCCCCGAAATCGTCGATGAGATGGCGAAGGTCTCGTTGAACTCGGGTGCGAACAGCCCGTAGGCGAAACGGGCGAATCCATAGCAGGTGCCGATCAGTGCCGTGCCCGCGCAGACCATGCCCCACCGGCCGCGAAACCCTCCCGAGCTCTCGCGGAGCATGGAGATCGACCCCCTTGTTCCCTGTTTTGTTCCCTGCTACTTCCGCAGGACCCAGTAGGTGGCGCCTTCCTCGTCGATGTAGGGCCCGTCGTCGTCGGCCTTCAGCAATTCGAGTTTGCCGTCGCCGACGAGTTCGTCCACATGCTGTGTGAATCGTGATTCGCGCAGGTAACTGTTCCTAGTGCTGATCACCAGAAACGCGCCGGCGCGGGCGGGTGCGACGATGTGGTCGAGCGCCTCGGCCTCGACGTGCCCGACGGTGAACACTCCGCAGCAGGTCACCAGGTCGTAGTGCTCGTCCTCCACGCAGTCGATGGGCTCGCTGAGGTCCACGCCGCCGACGAGGTTCCGGTAGAACCCGGTGGCCTGGGCCTTCTCGACCATCGGCCGGCTGAGGTCGACCCCGTCCACCGCGCCGAAGCCGGACCTGGCCAGCTCGGCGCCGACCAGGCCGGTGCCGCAGCCCGCGTCCAGCACGGTGACGTCGGAAGGCTCCATCCCGGCGTCGGCGACGGCCGCCGCGGCCAGATGCGCGGTGAAGGCGGGGCCGACGTATCCTTCGGCTGAAACGTCGGCATCATAGGTTTCCGCCCAGTCCTGGTAGTAGGCGTCCAGGGCGCTCACATCGCCGGAGAGCGCATGTGATGCCTTGATGTTCTCCAGACTGACGTCGTGATTCGCATCGATGTCCGTGGACTTGAAGGACGCGCCGCTCATGGGTTCCTTTCGCGATGGGAGTGGACGCTGAACTCGTCAGGACACCAGCGTCGTCTTGGCCTCGCCAGGCAGGCCCACATGTGTCCTGATGAGTGTCTGGAACGCGTTGATATTGCGCTCCATCTCTCGGGAGAGCAGCGGGTGGGGGAAGGCCGGTGACTGCATTCCCGCATGCATCCGCTGGATGATCTCCCAATCCTCGTCGTTGACCTGTTTCCAGTTGTCCAGGGTCTGCCTGCGGTGCGGTGCGTACTCCTCCGCGTAGGCGCCCTCTTCGCCGACGAAATAGAAATTGAGGTGCTCGATCGTCCGTCCCGCGCTGATGGGTTCCAGAATCCAGGCGAAGAGGTGATCGGGCATGACGCCGATCAGGAAGGTCGGGTACACGCTGAAGTACTCGGCGCGCACGGTGTCCGCGCCGCCTTTGAGGGGCCACTTGGGCAGGCTCAGACCGTTGATGGAGTCGGGCTCGTAAAGACCGGTGCCGATGCCCATCAGCCGGTCGCTCAGCTTCACCTGGTAGCGCTGGGAGAACGGCGAGTAGGTGTTCAGGGTCTTGTGGATGAAGGGGACGTGGTAGCTCTCGAGGAAGTTCTCCACGATGAGCTTCCAGTTGGCCTTGAAGTCATAGGTCAGCGAGGCCCCGTGCCTCATGACGCTGAGATCATAATCGGCCCAGCGTGCCCGGAGTTCGGCGATGGAGTTCTCGAACGGCTCGGGCATCGCGGAGAAATTGACGAAGACGAAGTCCAGCCACTCGGTCACGGCTATCTGCTTGAGCCCCAGCTTGTTCTGCTGGCGGTCCGGCAGCTCCGTGGCGTTGACGCCGGCGAAATGCTTCGTCCAGGCCAGCTCGCCGCCGAGCTTGTAGGTCCACGCGTGGTAAGGGCACACGATCGTCTTCTGGCCCTTTTGCGGTTCGCACACCAACTGGCTGCCGCGATGGCTGCAGACGTTGTGGAATGCCTTGAGCGATCCGTCCTCATCGCGGACGACGAATATCGGTACGCCCTGCACCATGGCCGGGACGACGTCGCCGGGTTCGGCGACGTCGCGCACGAACGCGGCGAACATCCAGGACACGCTGAACAGCCGCCTGTTCTCGACGCCCAGGTACTCCTCACTCGTGTAGGCGTCCTTGGGCAGAATCGCGAACTCGCTCATCTCGCTCGGGTCGGATTCGGCGGTGACGACCGACCTGCCGACGCCGACCGCATCCGTTCCGGGCGCATCGGCTGCTTCGTCTCCGTACAGGTTCTCACCAGGTCGGGGGCCGGACACCTCGGACATGAAAAGTCACTCCAGACCGAATAACGAGTGTTCGTTCCATCTTTTCGCGCGGAACCGACACGGCTCGCCAGCGGCCGGTAGACATTTCGATGCTGTGTGATGCCGTCCCCGTGTGTCAACCCGCGCCTGTGGCGCGGCCATCAAGAATTGCGCTCCCACCTGCACGGATAAAATTTCAAAGAGACCGTCGGCGTCATGCGGTGACGCGTCAGGCCAGTGTTCAAGCCCGGTCCGGAGCATGATGCAAAACTTGTTGTGGATGTGACTGCTCGGCAATCTGAGACTGGATGAGCGGATTTTCCGGCGCAGCAAGCAGCAGAGACTCCGGCCCTTGCCGTGGGCGTCTGGATCGAGCAGGTCGATGCCATGTTTAGGTCGTGATGGCGGGGTACGGGCGGATGGCGCGGAACTGTTCGGCCCGGTAATGGCAATAGCGGTATGAATGCTGCGGCAATGCGGCCATGCAGGTCGTCGGCGAGGAGGCCGACGACCTAAGCCCATGGATGCGGGTAGATTCGGGGCATGAACGTTCGGCCGACTCTTGAGGACATCCGGCGTGCGCCGAAGGTGCTGCTGCACGACCACCTGGACGGTGGGGTGCGGCCCGGGACCGTGGCGGATCTTGCGCGTGAGTCCGGGTATGGCGAACTGCCGTCCATGGACGCCGACAACCTGCGGGCGTGGTTCGAGGAGTCGGCGAACTCGGGCTCGCTGGAGCGGTACCTGGAGACGTTCTCGCACACCGTCGGGGTGATGCAATCCGTCGAGGCCCTGACGCGGGTCGCGTACGAGTGCGCGGAGGACCTGGCGAAGGACGGCGTCGTCTACGCGGAGGTCCGGTACGCGCCGGAGCAGCATCTGCGGGCCGGGCTGTCGCTGGAGCAGGTCGTCGAGGCCGTCCTGGACGGGTTCGCGCAAGGCGGCCGCGAGCACGGGATCCGGGTCGGGACGCTCGTCACGGCGATGCGGCACCAGGCGCGGAGCATGGAGATCGCGGAGCTGGCCGTCCGGTACCGGGACGCGGGCGTCGTCGGGTTCGACATCGCGGGCGCCGAGGCCGGGTACCCGCCGACCAGGCATCTGGACGCGTTCGAGTACCTGCAGCGGGAGAACGCGCACTTCACCATCCACGCGGGCGAGGGGTTCGGGCTGCCGTCGATCTGGCAGGCGATCCAGTGGTGCGGCGCCGACCGGCTCGGCCACGGCGTGCGGATCATCGACGACATCGAGGTGGACGGCGACGAGCCCAGGCTCGGGCGGCTCGCCGACTACGTCCGGGACAAGCGGATCCCGCTGGAGATGTGCCCCACGTCCAACATCCAGACGGGCGCGGCGAAGTCGATCGCGGAGCATCCGATCGGGCTGCTGCGGCGGCTGAGCTTCCGCGTCACCGTGAACACCGACAACCGGCTGATGAGCGGGACGACGCTGTCCAACGAGTTCGCGAAGCTCGTCGAGGCGTTCGACTACGGCTGGGACGACCTGCAGTGGTTCACGGTGAACGCGATGAAGTCGGCGTTCGCGCCGTTCACCGAGCGGCTCGAACTGATCAACGGGGTGATCAAGCCCGGTTTCGCGCAGCTCAAGTGGAGCGGCGCCCGGCCCCTGGCATGATCGAGCCATGGTGACCATTCGTTCCACCGGCGGCCGGGTCGCGGCGTACGCGTGGCTGGCGTTCGCCGCGCTCAACCTCGCCGACCTGCTGTTCGGCATCACCGGAGACGCGAGCTACACGCCGATGACGTTCGGCATCGGCGTCCTGCTGCTGCTCGGCTCCGGGGTCGCGTACGCGGTCGGGCTGCGGCCCGCGATCATCGGGGACGACGACGCCGTCACGATCCGGAACCCGCTGCGGGACGTCCGGGCGCCGTGGGCCGCGGTCCGGCGGATCGAGGGCACCAACGCCGTGACGGTGCGGTTCACCGGCCCGGACGGGGCGGAGCTGGAGTCGCGGGCCTGGGTGCACCAGACGTCGCCGCGCGCTCAAGCGAAGGCGGAGGCGCGGGCGCGGAAGGAAGCGACCAAGCAGCAGGAGTTCGACCTGCGGGGACGGACGCCGGCCGCGTTCGCGGCGCAGCAGCTGAACGAGATCCGCGACCGGCAGCGTCCGAGGACGAAGTCGGGCGCGCCTGACCGGGCCGCCGCCGCGAAGGAGGCGGCGGACGAGTCGGCCAAGGGGACGGTGACGTGGTCGGTTCCGGCGCTGGCGGCGCTGGGCGTCCCGCTGGCGCTGCTGGTCGTGATCGTGATCGTGGGGGCGGTCAGCTGAGGACCGCGGAGACGGCTTCGCGGAGGGCGTCCAGCTCGGATGCGGCGCGTGCGCGTGCCGTCGCGATGTCGCCGTGGACGGGTTGGACGACTTCCAAGTAACACTTGAGTTTGGGTTCGGTCCCGGATGGGCGGATGACGACGCGCGAGCCTGTGGCCAGGCGGAATCGCAGGCCGTCGGTGGGCGGCAGGCCGTCCGAGGGGCTGGCCAGGTCGTCGAACGATTCGACCGTGTGTCCGGCCAGGTCGGTCGGGGGAGCGGCGCGTAGGCGGGTCATCGTGGTGGTGATCAGGGAGGGGTCGTCCACCCGGATGGAGAGCTGCGCGGTGGCGTGCAGGCCGTACCGGCGGGCCTGGTCGTCGAGGAGGTCGAGGAGCGTGCGGCCGTCGCGGCGGGCCCGGGCGGCGAGGGCGGCGACGGCGATGGCGGCGGTGATGCCGTCCTTGTCGTTGACGAGCACCCCGTGGTCGTCGCCGACGCTGTAGCCGAGGGCCTCCTCGTAGCCGAACACCAGCCGGTCGGACGGGCCGCCGGCGCGCATGATCCATTTGAAGCCGGTCAGCGATTCGGCGAACCGGACGCCGTGCGCGGCGGCGATCGAACCCAGCAGCGACGACGACACGATCGTGGTGGCGATCAGGCGGTCGTGCCCGGTGGTGTGGTGCAGGACGTGCTCGGCGAGCAACCCGCCGACCTCGTCCCCGGTCAGCACGCGCCAGCCGCCGGCGTCGGGGACGGCCACGGCGCAGCGGTCGGCGTCGGGGTCGTTGGCGATGACCAGATCGGCGCCGCATTCGCGGGCGAGCGCGAGGGCCAGGTCGAGCGCGCCGGGTTCCTCGGGGTTGGGGAAGGCGACGGTCGGGAAGTCGGGATCGGGGTCGGCCTGTTCGGCGACGACGGCGGGGGCGGCGAATCCGGCGCGGTCGAACGCCGCGAGGAGGACGTCGCGTCCGACCCCGTGCAGGGGCGTGTAGACGATCGACAGGCTCGGGTCGGGGGTGCCGAGGTGCAGGGACGACACCGCGTCCAGGTAGAGGTCTGCGCCTTGGTGGACGGGCCAGGCGGTGCCGAGCGGTAGTTCGTCCACGCGGCCGACGGCATCGATCGCGGCGGAGATCTCGGTGTCGGTGGGCGGGACGATCTGCGCCCCGTCGGCCCAGTACACCTTGTAGCCGTTGTCGCGGGGCGGGTTGTGGCTGGCCGTCACCATCACCCCCGCCACGACGTCATCAAATGCGCGGGTGAAATGCGCCAGGACGGGCGTCGGCACCGGCTCGGCGAACACCTCGGGCCGCAGCCCGGCGCCGCTGAGCACCGCGGCCGTGTCGTCGGCGAACCGCCGTGAGCCGTGCCGGGCGTCGAAGCCGACGATCACCCGGCCGCCGGGCGGCAGGCAGGCGGCCAGCCCTGCGGCCGCGCGCATCACCGTGACCCGGTTCATCCGGTTGGGTCCGGCGCCGAGTTCGCCGCGCAGCCCGGCCGTGCCGAACTCCAGCCGGGCGCCGAACCGGTCGGCCAGGGCCGCGTCGTCGCCGCCGTCCAGGATGGCGCGGAGTTCGGCGCGGGTCTCAGGGTCGGGGTCTTGGGCCAGCCATTCCTCGGCGGCGCGGCGCAGGTCGCTCACAGTTTCGCCAGGACGGTGGCCAGGAGGGCGCCCATGCGTCCGGCGGAGGCGCGTCCGGCGGCCAGGACCTCTTCGTGGTCGAGGGGCTCGCCGGCCAGCCCGGCCGCGATGTTGGTGACCAGGGAGATGCCCAGCACGTCGGCGCCGCCGCGGCGGGCTTCGATGGTCTCCAGGACGGTGGACATGCCGATCAGGTCCGCGCCGAGGGTGCGCAGCATCCGGATCTCGGCGGGTGTCTCATAGGTCGGGCCGCGGAACGCCGCGTACACGCCTTCGGCCAGTGTCGGGTCGACCTCTTTGGCCAGGGTCCGCAGCCGTCCGGAGTAGGCCTCGGTCAGATCGAGGAAGGTCGCGCCGGTGAGGGGGTTGGCGCCTGACAGGTTCAGGTGGTCGCAGATCAGCACCGGGTCGCCGACCTTCTGGTGTTCGGGCCGCAGGCCGCCCGCCGCGTTGGTGAGCACCATCGTCGTGACTCCGGCGGCCAGGGCGGTGCGGACGGGGTGGACGACCGCGTCGACGCCGTGTCCCTCGTACAGGTGCGTCCGGCCCAGGAACACCAGCGCCCGGCGTCCGGCGACTTCCACCACCCGCACGCGTCCCGCGTGCCCTTCCGCGGCCGGTGGCGCGAAGCCCGGCAGCTCGGTGACCAGCACATCGGTAGACGGCTGGCCGAGCGCGTCGGCGGCCGGGACCCAGCCCGAACCCATCACCAAAGCGACGTCGAAGGAGTCGGCGGACGCGCGAGCGCGCAACTCGTCCGCGGCAGCCCGCGCCAGCGCAAAAGCGTCGTTGCTCACGTCGCCGACACTACCGGCGCGGATCGACCGGCTAGTCGCCCAGGGACGCGCACGGACGGGTCCGCAGGGCCTTCACGTAGTCGTCGGGCGCGCCCGCCTTCTCCGCCGCGTCCGCGAGGATGCCGAGGTAGCGCGCGGACGGGAGCCCGCCCTCGTAGTCGTCCAGGACGTACATCCAGCACAGCACGTCGCCGTCCAGCGTCTGCACCCGGACCCTGATCTTGCGGTAGACGCCGAGCGCGGCGCCCTCCCAGGCGTCGAGCTCCTTCTCGTCCCAGGCGGGCACGTCGTAGTAGACGACGAAGACCTGCTCGAACCGGTCCTCGACGACGGTCGCGAGGGCGCCGTCCCAGCCCTTGTCCTGCCCCCCGAAGGTCAGCCGCCAGCCGGCCAGCCAGCCGGTGCCGCGCATGGGCGAGTGCGGAGCCCGGCTCGCCATCTGGTCGGGATCCATGTTGGAGGCGTACGCCGCGTACAGTGCCACGTTGGCCAAGGTTACGCCACATGCCCTTACGGGCCGGGAGGAAGGCCGTATCGGCATCGGCGCGCTCCGTGAAACCGGTCCACGACGGGACTTTTCATCGCCGTGAGTAGGAAACAATGGAAGATGTGACCCGAATCGTGATCATCGGAGGAGGGCCGGGGGGCTACGAGGCCGCGCTGGTCGCGGCGCAGCTCGGCGCCGACGTGACCGTCGTCGAACGGGACGGCCCCGGCGGCGCGTGCGTGCTCACCGACTGCGTGCCGTCCAAGACGCTCATCGCCACCTCGACCCGCATCGCGGTGATGTCGGAGTCGGAGGGCCTCGGCGTGCGCTTCAACGGCGGCCCGGACGGGATCGTCGGCGCGCTGGAGGCCGACATGACCACCGTCAACAGGCGCGTGAAAGACCTCGCGCGCGCCCAGTCGTTCGACGTCGCCGAGCGGCTCGCCTACGAGGACGTCAAGATCGTCCGGGGCGAGGCGCGGCTGGTGGAGCCGCATGTCGTCGCGGTCGGCGACCGGCGGATCCCCGCCGACAACGTGCTGATCGCGACGGGCGCGACGCCGCGCGTCCTGCCCGGCGCGGAGCCGGACGGCGAGCGCATCCTGAACTGGCGCCAGCTCTACGACCTGCCGGAACTGCCCGAGGACCTGATCGTCGTCGGGTCCGGCGTGACGGGCGCCGAGTTCGCGGGGGCCTACCTGTCGCTCGGGTCGAAGGTGACGCTGGTGTCGTCGCGCGACCGGATCCTGCCGACGGAGGACGCCGACGCCGCCGCCGTCCTGCAGGAGGTGTTCCTGCGGCGCGGGATGAACGTCATGTCGCGGTCCAGGGCCGCCGGCGTGGAGCGGTCGGGGAGCGGCGTGATCGTCACGCTGGAGGACGGGACGAAGATCGAGGGCAGCCACTGCCTCATGACCGTCGGGATGATCCCGAACACCGCAGGCATGGGCCTGGAGGACGTCGGCGTCCGCTGCGACCCGCGCGGGTTCGTCGAGGTCGACAAGGTGTCGCGGACGTCCGTCCCGCACATCTACGCGTCCGGCGACTGCACCGGCGTGCTGATGCTGGCGTCGGTCGCCGGGATGCAGGGCCGCATCGCGATGTGGCACGCGCTGGGGGAGGCGGTGCAGCCGCTCAAGCTCGGCTGGGTCGCGTCCAACATCTTCACCGACCCGGAGGTCGCGTCGGTCGGCGTGACGCAGCGGATGGTCGACTCCGGCGACGTCAACGCCCGGACGGTCATGCTGCCGCTGTTCACCAACGCGCGGGCCAAGATGCAGGGCTTCGAGGACGGTTTCGTGAAGCTGTTCTGCCGTCCGGCCACGGGGATCGTGCTCGGCGGCGTCATCGTGGCGCCGCGGGCGAGCGAGCTGATCCTGGGCGTGTCGATGGCCGTCCAGCAGCACCTGACCGTCGACCAGGTGGCGCACACGTTCGCGGTGTACCCGTCGCTGTCGGGCAGCATCACGGAGGCGTCCCGGCGGCTGATGGCCGAGCACGCCTACTAGGCGCGCCCGGCCACCCCCGCGTCAGAAGTAGCGCAGCGCCACGTACGCCCACGCCATCACGGTGCTCACGACCGTGATGCCGATCCCGTAGCGGGTGAACTGCCAGAAGCTGATCGGGTGACCGGTCCTGGCGGCGATGCCGATCGCGACGACGTTGGCGCTCGCGGCGACCGCCGTCCCGTTCCCGCCGAAGTCGGCGCCGAGCGCGAACGACCACCACAGCGCGTCCGCGGTCTGCGGGTCGGCGCCCTCGGCCATCCCCTCCACGATCGGCGCCATCGTCGCCGTGTACGGGATGTTGTCGAAGAACGCGCCGAGCACGGCGGACCCGAACACCAGGCTGGTGGCGGCGGCGAAGTAGTTGTCGCCGATCGCGTCCGCGGCCCATTCGCCGATGCCCTCGATGACGCCGGTGTGCCCGAGGCCCGCGACCATCACGAACAGGCCCATGAAGAACACCAGGACGCCCCATTCGACCTCCTTGAGGACGTCCGCCACCTCGACCTTCGTGACCAGCAGCATGACGCCCGCACCGACCAGCGCCACGATCGACGGCTCCACGTGCAGCACCGAGTGCAGCGAGAACCCGACGATGATCAGCCCGAGGACGATCAGGCACCGCGCCAGCAGCCCGTGGTCGGTGATGGCCTTGCGCTCGTCCAGCGCCATCACCTCGTCCACGTACCGCTCGTCGTAGGTGAACGCCTTGCGGAAGATCCACCGCGACATCACCACGAACGTGACGAAGATGATCATCACGATCGGGGTCATGTGCACGAGGAAGTCGTTGAACGTGAGCCCCGCGCGGCTGCCGATGATGATGTTCGGCGGGTCGCCGATCAGGGTGGCGGCGCCGCCGATGTTGGACGCCAGCACCTCCGCGATCAGATACGGCTGGGCCGGGATGCGCAGCCGGTCGCAGACCACCACCGTCACCGGCGCCACCAGCATGATCGTGGTGACGTTGTCCAGGAACGGCGACGCCACGGCGGTGATGGCCATCAGCATCACCAGCAGCCGGTACGGCCTGCCCTTCGACCGCTTCGCCGCCCAGATCGCCAGGTACTCGAACAGCCCGGTGCCCTTGATCACACCGACGACGATCATCATGCCGAGCAGCAGGAAGATGACGTTCCAGTCGATCCCCTCGTGCTCGGAGAAGAAGACCTCGCCGCCGGAGGTCAGCCCGAGCACCGTCATCGCACCGGCCGCGATCAGGACGACCTTGACCTTGTCGGCCTTCTCCGTCGCGATGAAGAAGAACGCGACGACGAAGATCCCGAGCGCTACGGCAGCGCTCACCGCACGCCCCTATGCGCACGGGACCGCCGGGTCAGCCGTCGTCCGGCCTGGCCAGCGCCAGCGCGGACAGCAGCCGGTCGAGCGTGATCGCGCCCGCCAGGAGCCCGGCGTCGTCCACCACGGCGACGAGCGGGCTGCGCTGGCGCGCCATCAGCGTGGCGAGCTCCAGCAGCGTCGCGGACGCCTTGACGATCACCGGGCGGGGAGTGTGCGTTCCGAGGCAGTCGCCGACCGTCCTGTCGCGGAGCTCGTGCCAGAAGACGTCGGCGTGCGCCTCGTCCACGGCCCGGCTCAACGCGGGGTCCTCCTGGTAGGCGGCGGGCACCGCGAGCCGGAGCACCTGCGTGCCCGGCAGCACGACCCGGGGCCGCTGCTCCTCGTCGATCACGATCAGCCCGGGCAGGCGGCCGAGCGCCATGACCTGGATCGCGTGGGCGATCGGGTCGTCCGACGTCACGGTCGGCACCTGTACGGCGATGTCCCGCGCTTGCATCCTGACGGTGTCCTTCCGGCTCCCGGAGAGCCTTGCTCCTCGCGCTGATAGATCCCTCCTCCTGACGCCGGGGAACGGCCCGTCGCAGGACGGCCGCCGTCGCGCCGTGAGCGGGGGACGGCGTGCGCCGCTGAATCGCTGAGACATGCGTCCGCCCCTTTCTGCGTACGCTGTCCAGTCTTTGCGGCGGCGGCCCGCGCCGATATCGGGTCCGGGCCCCATATCGGCGGGGAGGGATCATGTATCTGCAGGTGGCGGGAATCTCCCGCGGTGTCCCGAGCCTAGGATGAGGACGAGACCGGAGGTGATCGGGTGCACACGCGCGAGTCCGCCACCCGGATTCTGCTGGCCGACGACCACGCGCTGGTGCGCCGCGGGCTCCGCCTGATCCTGGACGCCGAACCCGACCTGACCGTGGTCGCCGAGGCCGCCGACGGCGCCGAGGCGATCGACGCCTGCGCGGGCGGCGGCGTCGACCTCGCGATCCTCGACATCGCGATGCCGCGCATGACGGGCCTGCAGGCCGCGCGGGAGATCTCGCGGCGGTTCCCATCCGTGCGGACGCTGATCCTCTCGATGTACGACAACGAGCAGTACCTGTTCGAGGCGCTGAAGGCGGGCGCGTCCGGGTACGTGCTGAAGTCCGTCGCCGACCGGGACCTGCTCAGCGCCGTCCGCTCCGCGATGCGGGACGAGCCGTTCCTGTACCCGGCGGCCGTGACCGCGCTGATCCGCGAATACCTGGCCCGGGACCGGGACGGCGACGCCCCCGACAGCGTCCTCACCCCGCGCGAGGAGGAGATCATCAAGCTGGTCGCGGAGGGGTACTCGTCCAAGCGGATCGCGGAGACGCTCACGATCAGCGTGAAGACGGTCGACCGGCATCGCGCGAACATCCTCGGCAAGCTCGGCATGCGCGACCGGCTGGAGCTGACCAAGTACGCCATCCGCGTCGGCCTCGTCGAGCCCTGATCTACGGCACGGCCCGGCGTGCGCCGGACGGCGGGATGACCAGCCTGACCTCGGTGCCCGTGCCGCCGCTTCCGGACGGGCCGATCGTGAGCTGCGCGCCGATGAGCATCGCCCGTTCCCGCATCCCATGGATCCCGGCGCCGACCTCCGTGGGCGGGCCCGAGCCGTCGTCCACGACCCGCAGGACGACGCGGCCGTCGTCGTCCTGCGCCAGCGACAGCTCCGCGTTCCGTGCACCGGAATGCCGCCACACGTTCGTCAGGCCCTCCTGCGCGATCCGGTAGATCACCAGCTCGGCGTCCGCGCCGAGACCCTCCAGCCCGGTCTGGACGCGGCGCGTCACGCGCGGCCCGCCCGCCTCCGAGAAGTCGGCGGCGAGCGCGGTGAGCGCGCTGGTCAGGCCGAGATCGTCTAGGACCCCCGGACGCAGCCGCCGCGCCACCTGGCGCACCTCGTCCAGGCTCGACCGGACGGTCTCCTGCACGCCGCGCAGCTCCTCCGCCACCTCTTCCGGCGCCCGGTTCACCACCGACTTCAGCTCCAGCAGCACGACCGTGAGGCTCTGCCCGATCTCGTCGTGCAGCTCCTGCGCGATGCGGCGGCGCTCGGCCTCCTGCGCGTCCAGGACCACGGCGGTGCTGGTGCTGCGGTCGGCCTCCAGCCGGTCCAGCATCGCGTTGAACTGGTCGACCAGGTGGAACAGGTCGCCGTTGCGTCCGGTCGCCAGCCGGTCGCCCGAGCGCAGCGAGTCGAGCCGCGCCATCAGCGCGGTGAGCCCCTCCAGCGGCGCCAGGCTGGCGCGCAGCAGCACCGCGTTCGCCGCCATCATCACGGCGAGCCCCACCACCAGCACGGGCAGCTCCCGCAGCAGGACGAACGACGACACGGTGACGGGCGCGACCGCCAGCGCCACCGTGCCCGCCGCGAAGATCAGCCCGTTGATTCCGAGGATGCGCCAGTACAGCGCCGACGCGGGTGTCCTGCTCATAGGTCCACGTCACCGCATGACGTCGGCGTTTGTCCATGCGGGACACCCCGCGCCCGCCTGCACGATGGGCCCCGCGCGTTATGGGCACCCGGCCCGATGGCGGCGCCCCTCCCCATCGCCGACGGTGGAGGAGAGCGCAGCCGCGACCGAGCCGGAGGTGGGGCAGATGGACGTTCTCGGCGCGGCCCTCGTGGTCCTGGGGCTGGGCGCGATCGTCGTCGTGGCGTCGGGCGACCTTGCCCGCGCTGCTGGAGACCAGCGACGATCCCGAACTGGTCGGGCACGTCGACAAGGCGGTGCGACCCTGGGGACTGGCCGCCGGGCTCGTGGCCGTCGTCCCGCACGACGCGGTGATCCCCGTCGTGCGGGACGACGGTCAGAAGCCGCCGAAGTCGCCGCCGCCGCCGAGCCCCCCGCCGAAGTCGCCGCCGCCGAAGTCCCAGCCGCCGCCGACGTCGCCTTCCGCGCCGGCGCCCGCTGCGTCGCCGCCGTAGCCGCCGCCCCAGCCGCCGCTCATCATCGAGCCGAGCATGGTGCCGATCATCATGCCGCTGAGCAGGTCGATCCCGCCGTAGCCGTAGTAGTAGCCGCCCGCGTAGGGGCCGTAGGCGGGGCCGGCGTCCCAGTACGGCCGCCGGGTACCGCCGGACGGCACCATGCGGACGTCCGGGTCCGTCCCCTTAAGGACGGCCTCCGCATCCGCCGCGCACGCCGGGACGGAACGCTCGACACCGCCGGGCGGCGCCCACGTCACGTCCTCCACGGACGGTCCGTGCTGCGGGTTGAAGAAGCACGGCGCACGCCGCTCCGGCACCGGCTCGTCGGCGAGCCGGGCGCGCGTCGCGGTCATGTAGTAGCGGCCGTCCTCCAGCGCGGTCGTGACGGCCTGCATGTCCTGCGGCTTGGCTGCGCGCGCCGTCTCCCGCTTGGCCTCGTCGTAGGAGTTCATGGCGTGCTCGTAGTCGGCGCGGGTGTCGGGGTCGAGGCCCTTGTCCATGACGTCGAGGTCGAGGCGGGCGATGTCCTCGCCGAGCAGCGTCACGTCCTCCTCGACGCCGGCCTTGAGGTCGGCCATCTGCCGGGCCTCGCGGTCGAGGCGCCGCTTGCGCACGACGAGGAACCCGCCGGCGCCCACCGCGACGACCATGAGCAGGACGCCGAGCGTCACGTACATGCCGATCGCGCTGGACCGGGCCTTGTCGTCGACCTTCTGCTCCGCGAGGCCGCCGAACTGGATCAGCCGGTCCTTCAGCGGCGTGCCGTTCGTGCGGGTGACGAGCTGGTTGATCTCCTCCTTGTCGAGCTTCTTGGAGATCGCGCCCATGCGGCTGCCGTCGGCGGTGACGGCGACGTACGTCCCGCCCTTGCCGACGCGCTCCGCGACGGCCGGGAGCATCTGCCCGACCTCGCTCTTGGTGACGCCGTTCCCGACGACGACGGCGCGGATGTCGGCGTCCCGGTCGCCGCCGAGGGCCGACGTGATCTCGTTCCGGTCGGACGGGGACAGCACGTTCCCCGCCTCGCTCGTCACGTACAGCCGCGAGTCGATCAGGCCCTTCGCGATCTGCCCGACGTTGTCATAACGGCCGGTCGTCTGCGTCGCGGTGGTCTGCGTGGTGGTCTGCGCTGCGGCGGGCTGCGCCTGGGCGGCCTGCGCGGGGGCGGTGAAGGCGAACGCCGGCAGGGCGACGGCGGCGACGATCGCCGAGACGGCGCCCCGGCGTGCCGCCCGGATGGCCCGGTGGTCGGTGCTCATGCCTCCAGTCTGCCCATATAGGGGCAGAATGCGTCCTCCGGCAGACGGATTTCGTGCAGGCCGTTCTGGGGTCAGCTGTCCTTGATCTCGCAGATGACGGCGCCGGCGGAGACGGTCTGGCCGACCTCGGCGGACAGGCCGGTGAGCGTCCCGGCCTTGTGCGCCGTGATCGGCTGCTCCATCTTCATGGCCTCCAGCACGACCACGGTGTCGCCGGCCGCCACCGTCGCGCCGTCCTCGACGACGATCTTGACGATGGTGCCCTGCATCGGGCTGACCAGGGAGTCGCCGGACGCCTGCGCGCCGCCGCCCTTCTTGCCGCCGCGCCGCCGCGCGGGCTGCGCCGCCCCGGCGGCCCCGCCCGGCAGGGCGCCGAGACCCGCGGGCAGGACGACCTCGATACGCCGCCCGCCGACCTCGACGGTGACGCGCTCCCGCTCGCCCTCCTCCGCCTCGTCGCCCGCGGCGGGCGTCTCGTACGGCGGGATCCGGTTGTCGAACTCGGTCTCTATCCACCGGGTGTGGACGGAGAACGGCGTCGCGTCGTCGGAAGGGACGAACGCCGGATCGTCCAGGACCGCGCGGTGGAACGGCAGCACGGTCGGCATCCCGTCGATCACGAACTCCGCCAGCGCGCGGCACGCCCGCTCGACGGCCTGCCGCCGCGTCGCGCCCGTCACGATCAGCTTGGCGATCAGGGAGTCGAACGCCTGCGGGACGGTCTGCCCCGCCTCGTAGCCGGTGTCCAGGCGGACGCCGGGGCCGGTCGGCGGCTCCCACGCGGTGAGCGTCCCGACGGCGGGGAGGAACCCGCGGCCCGCGTCCTCGGCGTTCAGCCGGAACTCGATCGAGTGCCCGCGCAGTTCGGGGTCGCCGTAGCCGAGCTCCTCGCCGTCGGCGATGCGGAACATCTCCCGGACGAGGTCCACCCCGGCGACCTCCTCGGTGACGGGGTGCTCGACCTGGAGGCGGGTGTTGACCTCCAGGAAGGAGATCGTCCCGTCCTGGCCGACGAGGAACTCGCACGTTCCGGCGCCGACGTACCCGGCCTCTTTGAGGATGGCCTTGGACGAGCGGTAGAGCAGTTCGACCTGCTCGTCCGACAGGTACGGCGCCGGGGCCTCCTCGACGAGCTTCTGGTGCCGCCGCTGCAGCGAGCAGTCGCGGGTGGACACCACGACCACGTTGCCGTGCTTGTCGGCGAGGCACTGCGTCTCCACGTGCCGCGGCTTGTCGAGATACCGCTCCACGAAGCACTCGCCGCGCCCGAACGCGCCGACGGCCTCGCGGACGGCGGACTCGTACATGTCCGGGACCTCGTCCAGCGTCCGGGCGACCTTCAGGCCGCGCCCGCCGCCGCCGTACGCGGCCTTGATCGCGATCGGCAGCCCGTGCTCCTCGGCGAACGCGACGACCTCGTCCGCGCCGGACACCGGGTCCTTGGTCCCGGCGACCAGCGGCGCGCCGACCTTCTGGGCGATGTGCCTGGCCTGCACCTTGTCGCCGAGCGCGGTGATCGCGGCGGGCGGCGGGCCGATCCACGTCAGCCCGGCGTCCTGCACGGCCTTGGCGAAGTCGGCGTTCTCCGCGAGGAACCCGTAGCCGGGGTGGACGGCGTCCGCGCCCGATTCGGCGGCGACCTTCAGCAGCTTCTCGATGCTCAGGTAGCTGTCGGCGGCGGTCTGCCCGCCGAGGGTGAACGCCTCGTCGGCGACCTGAACGTGCAGGGCGTCCAGATCGGGCTCCGCGTACACCGCGACGCTGGCCAGCCCGGCGTCCCGGCAGGCACGGGCTATGCGGACCGCGATCTCGCCGCGGTTGGCGATCAGGACCTTGCGCACGTGGGTCTCCTCCCTCACAACCTCACGCAGTCTAGATAATCGCCGTTCCGCGGTTTCGTAAGCCCCTCCCCAAGAGCGCACATCTAAGGGTGCGTAGGGGGTCCGCATCGGCAAGCGTCTCCCCGGCGGCGGTGGCGTGCGTCCGCTCGGCCTCCGGGGGCGTCGGGTGGACGGGCCGGACGGCCGACCCTGCTGATCGCCGTCCGTGACGGCGCGGCTCCCATTTCTTTATGACACTTGACGACGAGTCACTATGTGCGTCACAAGGCGTGCGCGGCACCGCCTGGAAGGCGCATGTGGCCACATCCGGACACGCCCACATGGGCGGAAAGGCCCCCTAACGCAGGCCGATCCGCCGTTCGGCACTGGATCGATGTGATCGTCCCGGCGTAGGCTGTCGCCATTCTTTCGGCGCCGCCTGGAAACGTTCCAGCGTTGCGAGGCGAAAGGCCGGGACCGCGACTCCCGGCGGAACGATCGAGGCGGACGCCGGTCGACGCCTCCATGAGCCGCGGGTCCCGGCCCATCCCCCCGAGGTCGGGACCCGCACCCGCCGTCCCTGGTGAATGCGTGATCAGTCCGCGCCGGCCGGAGGCGGGAGGGCCACCTGCACCTGGGTGGCGGCGCCCGCGGCGATGAACAGGCCGCGGCCGGTGGGGCCGCCCA
Source organism: Actinomadura sp. KC06 (assembly GCF_004348735.1). Classification (GTDB taxonomy): domain Bacteria; phylum Actinomycetota; class Actinomycetes; order Streptosporangiales; family Streptosporangiaceae; genus Spirillospora. The sequence goes on along the minus strand of NZ_SMKT01000018.1, from coordinate 30,157 downwards.
GCGGGGCGTTGCGGGGAAGGCGCAGGCCGAAGAGGTCGCCGTCGTCCGGGGACTCGACCGACAGCAGGACGCCCGACCGGGAACGGCGGGCCTCGGTGAGGAAGCCGCGGCGGCCGCCCGCCAGGTCGGCCGTGGCGCCGCCGACGACGACGGCGTGCGCGCCGTCGCGGGCGGTGCGCAGGACGTCGCGGAGGGCGTCGTCCAGGCCGGTCCGGTCGAGGAGTTCGGCGTCGTCCACGACCACGGCGTAGCGGTGCTCGTCGCCGATGGCGGCGGCGAGGTCGGCCGGGCCGGCGCCGGACGTCAGCAGCCCGAGGACGCCCGGATGCCCCGACAGCAGGCGCAGCGGCGAGCGGCGCGGCGTGACCAGCACGACGGGGACGAGGCCGCCGCCGACCGCGGGGTCCAGCAGCGAGTGGACGATCGTCCGCAGCGTGGTGGAGCGGCCGGAGCGCGGCGGGCCCGCGACGGTGAAGCCCGGCCCGTCGTTGAGCAGGTCGACGCCCACGGGCGCGAGGGTGTCGCCGCCGACGCCGACGAGCGCCCACAGCGCGGACGGGGCGAGGAACTCGCGCTCCAGCGACATCGCCTCGCGGTAGGTGACGCGGTCGGGAAGCTCGTCCACGCGCAGGGGGCGCCGGCGGCGGGGCAGGCGGCCGTAGCGGGACACGCAGGTGCGGGCGATCTCCTGGAGCGCGGCGCCCTGCGCGGCGCCGGACGGGTCGTCCGCCAGCAGCCCGATCTGCGACTCGCGCGGCGGGGCGTCCGGCCCGGCCGGTTCGAGGGCGCGGCCGGGCGGCATGGCGGTGGGGACCTGCCTGTCCTTGAGGCCGCCGTAGCCGTAGTCGTCCGGGTCGTCCATGCGCAGGAGGAGGCGGCGGCCGAAGGCGGCGGAGATCTGCCCGCCGAGGCCGGAGCGGTCGCCGGTGACCACGGCGCGCAGGCCCACGGCGGCGCCCTCGTCCAGGAGCCGGATCGTCTCGTCGACGAGGCGGCCCTGGTCGTAGTGCTCGAACGCGCCGAGGAACACCTCCCAGCCGTCGAGCAGCAGCACCATCCAGGGGAGGCGGTCGGTGGCGGCGACGGAGGCGCGCTGCTCGGCGAGGGACGCGAAGCCCGCCTCGGCGAGCACCCGCCGGCGCCGCGCGGTCTCGGCGGTGAGCGCGGTGAGGAGCCGGTCGCAGCGGTCGAGCCGGTCGCGGGCGACGACCGCGCCGCAGTGCGGGAGGGACGTCAGCGGCAGCAGCGCGTTCGCGCCGCAGTCGATGGCGTACAGGTGCGCGTCGTAGGGGGAGCAGGCGGCGGCGAGGGACCCGGCGATCGTCCGCAGGGCGGTGGAGCGGCCCGATCGGACGGACCCGGCGATGTACAGGTGGCCTCCGGACGTGAGATCCAGGGCCAGATCCTCGCGGGACTGGACGGCGGGCAGGTCGGTCACGCCGAACGGGATCGGCGGGACGTCCACGACGGAGCCGCCCGCGGCGTTCCGGGGCGTCAGCGTGAACCGCTCCGGCAGCGGGTTCAGCCACGGCGACGGCTCCCGCACGATGCCCGCGCGGCGGGCGGCCTCGTCGATCGCCTGGACGAGAACGCCGAGGTCGGTGGCGTCGTCGTCCGCTCCCAGGGCCTTGCGGGGGTCGGGCAGCGGGTGTCCGAGGCTCTGCCAGGGGAGCGGGACGACGGTGGCTCCGCGTCCGGCGGCCCCGGCCCCGGATCGGCGGCCGCTGACCCGCGCCACCTGGACGGCCCGCGGCGGCGACCCGCCAGAGCGGATGTAGCAGCGTCCAGGGGTGGACTTGGAGATCTGCGCGGCTTCCGGTGAACCGAGGACCTCGGTGGACTCGTCCGGGCCGGTGACGCGCAGCGCGATCCGCACGTCGGCGTCGGCGGCGATTCCGGCGGCCCCGGCGGGACGCCTGGTGGCGAGGACCAGATGGACGCCGAGGGGCCGCCCGCGCCGCCCGATGTCGACCAGGCCCGTCACGAACTCGGGCACGTCGGCGGCCATCGCGGCGAACTCGTCCACGGCCAGGACGAGACGCGGCACGGGCGCCAGATCGGGCCTCCCGCGACGCAGCCGGTCGTAGCCGTCGATGTCCTTCACGCCCGCGTCGAGCAGGACGTCCTCCCGGCGCCGGAGTTCGGCGGAGAGCGACTCCAGCGCGCGTTCGGCGGCGTGCCCGTCGTCCAGGCCGGTGACCACGCCGACCGTGTGGGGGAGGCGGGCGCACTCCCCGAACCTGGCGCCGCCGTCGGTGCCGATCAGGACGAACGTCATCTCGTCGGGACGGTTCGCGGCGGCGAGGGACGCGATGAGCGTCCGCAGCAGTTCCGACGTGCCCGCGCCCGCGGCTCCCGCGACGAGGGCGTGCGGCCCGTCCGCGCGCAGGTCGAGCTCGTACGGCAGGCGTGAGGTGCCGGCGCCGATGGGGACGCGGGCCGTCCGGCCTCCCGTGCGCGTCCACGTCCGGAGGATGTGGTCGGCCGTGGGCTCCGGCATGTCGAGGACGTCCAGAAGCCGCACGTCCGCCGGGACCGGGTCTGCGGCGGCCTCGCGCGGCACGTCCCGGACGGGCGCCAGTGCACGCGCCACCCGGTCGGTCCAGGTGGGCGAGACCTGGTCGGCCAGGACGGGGAAGTCGTATCCCGGGCCCCGGAGGCGGACCGTCGCGGGGTTCTGCGGGTCCCACACGGCCGCGGCACGGCATTCCTCGGGGAGCAGGCGCTCGTCGTCGTCCACGCAGATGCCGTACAGGCCGAACTCGGCGCCGCGCGACAGGAGCATCGGCATCCCGGGTATGCGGCGCAGGGTGCGCGCCCCGTCCAGCACGATCAGGATGTCGTAGGGGACCGGTTCCGCCTGGTCGGCGGCGCGCCGCCGCTCGGTGAGGCGGATCGCCAGCTCGGTGACGCGGTGCGCGGCCGATTCGGGGTCGGTGCCGACGAGAGCGACGCAGTCCTCGCCCTCGCGGGGCGCGCAGTGCGGCAGCCACCGCACCCAGTTCCACTCGTCCCCGGCGTCCCGGTCGGCGGCCAGGACGACGATGGCCAGGTCGCGGGGGCTGTGCAGCACGGCGGCCTGCGCGACCGTCCACCGGGCCAGCGCGCGGGACGCGCGGCGCGGACCGGCCACCCCGACGACGCCCAGCTCGGCCAGCGGCACCGTCACCGGCACCAACCTGGCGTCCACGGGCGGAAGGCGGGCGGTGTCGCCGGTGAACTCGATCCGGGCGGGCAGGTCGGCGAGGCCGATCCGCAGCTGCAGGACGTCGGGGTCGCCGCGGCGGCGCTCCCACAGCCGCCGCCGGGGCCCGGTCGCGGTGAGCAGGATCTCCGCCGGGTCGGGATGCAGGGCGCGCCGTTCGGCCTCGTCCTCGCGGCGCAGCCGTTCCAGTTCGGCGTCGAACTCGGCGGACCTGCGGCCGAACTCCTTCAGGGACCTGCGTCCGAACACCCGGAGCCGATCGAGCGGCCCCTGCTCGGGACGCTCCGGGACGTCCAGCCTCCTGACATGGAACACGGGTCGCGGGCGGGGCGGCCGGTCGAACGCGAGGCCGCCCTCCGGCAGGGGCTCCAGGTGGGCGTCGGGCGCGCCGCTCGGACCGAGCGCCAGGACGCTGGAGCCCACCCGCAGCCGGCCGCCCGCCGGCCAGATCGCGGTCGCGGCCAGCGGCGTCCCGTCCAGTTCGGCGGCGCCTCGCATCGTCGGCTCGGACGCCTCGACCTGGACGGTCTCCCGCCCGACCGTGAGCCGCAGCGACCGCGCCGGGACGGACGGATCGTCCAGCACCACGTCCACGTCCCGGCCGGACCCGATCGTGCTGACCCCGAGGCCGAGCCGGTGCACCGATCCGGCCGCCGGGCCGCCGACGACCCGCACCTCGACCAGCCCGGTCGGCTCGGCGAGGACGGTGGCGGCGGCGCCGCGCCGCTCGACCGCGACGACCGCGCCGTCCCGCAGCTCCTTGACGGCGAGGGCCTCCGGGTCGAGCATCCGCCCGTCCATCCACAGGGCCCGCCGCGGACGTCCCGCGCGGCCTCCCGACCTCAGCAGCTCGTCCGGCCTCGGCAGCTCGCCGGTGTCCAGGAGGGCGTCGTTGGCCAGGCGGTGAGTCCGGCCGTCGAGGAGGGCGGTGAGCGACTGCGCGACGCCGTCCACGGTGGCCTCGGAGTCGACGTCCATCACGACATCGCGCGGTCCCGCGCCCGTGAGTGCCGTGAACGAGATCCGCATTCCGTGCCCTCCGATGCCGTCAGGACAAGGGCTCAGCTTAATGAGGAGCGGGCGTCCGCTCGCGGTGGGCGGCGATGATCGCCTTGAGTCCGTCGTCCAGCGGGGTCGGCGCCATCCCGAACGTGGACTGGAACGCCGAGGAGTCCAGCACGTACGGCTTGTCGAACTGGTACCGCGTCTCGCGCAGCTCCTTCATCATCGGCGAGAACAGCCCGATCGCGTTGAAGACAGGCCGCGGCAGTTCGGAGACGCGCGGGGCCGGGGCGCCCGCGATCTCGCACAGCCGCTCGGCGACGTCGAGCGTGGACACGGCCGGGGCGGTCGGGACGTGCCAGGGCCGTCCCCACGCGCGCTCGTCCGTCCCGGCGATGGCGAGGGCCTCGGCGACGTCCGGCGTGTACGTCCAGGCGTGCGGGACGGACGGGTCGCTCATGAACGACACCCGCTTGCCCGCCAGCAGCGGCTTCACGAACCGGACCTCGCCGATGTACGCCTGGTCGGTGCTCCCCGGGCCGTAGTAGTCGGCCCCGCGCAGCTCGGTCATCCGGATGCGGCCCGCCTGGTGCGCGGCCAGCGCGTCCTGCCACATCTTGACCCGCACCCGGCCCTTGGCGCCGGTCGCGGCGAGCGGCAGGTCCTCGGTCATCGGACCGTCCACCGGCCCGTAGATGTAGAGGTTGCTCAGCGTCACCAGGACCGCTCCGGTGGCCTCGGCGGTGCCCAGGAAGGACGACGCCATCGGCGGCCAGTCCTGCGTCCAGCGGTGGTAGCGCGGGTTGACGCAGTTGTAGAGCGCGTCGGCGCCCGCGGCGATCCCGGTCAGCCGGGCCTGGTCGGTCACGTCGGCGGCGATCCGCTCGACGCCGTCCGGCCCCGAGCCGGACCGGGTCACGACGACGACGTCGTGCCCGCGCTCGACGAGCCGTCCGGCCAGGTGGGCGCCGACCTGGCCAGCTCCGACGATCACGTGCTTGCCCATGATGCTCTCCTAGTGTTCGGTGCTCCGTTACGAGAGCAATGCTCTCCTGTGCGAGCGGCGATGTCAAGAGCAGTGCTCTGGTTTTGGGGCGACGCTCTGCTAGCATCGGGCCATGAGCGCGGTTCGCACGGCACGGGAACGGGTTCGGGCGGAGCTGATCCGGGAGATCACGGAGACGGCCCGGCGGCATCTGGCCACCGAGGGGGCGGGCGGGCTGTCGCTGCGCGCGGTCGCCCGCGAGCTGGGCATGGTGTCCTCGGCGATCTACCGGTACGTCCCGAGCCGCGACGACCTGCTCACCGCGCTGATCATCGACGGGTACAACGCGATCGGCGAGGCGGCCGAGCGCGCCGACGCCCGGCACGCCGAGGGCGGCGCGGACGACTTCGCCGGACGATGGCTCGCCGTGTGCAGGGCCATCCGGGAATGGGCGCTCGCGCATCCGCACGAGTACGCCCTGCTGTACGGGTCGCCCGTCCCCGGCTACGAGGCGCCGGACGACACCGTCACCGCCGCCGTCCGCGACACGGTCGTGTTCGCCCGGATCGTCACCGAGGCGCACGCCGCGGGGGCCATCGATCTGGACGTGCCGGACGTGCCGCGCCCGCCCCAGACTCCCTCGTTCGTGGAGGGCCTGGAGCGCGTGCGCGCCATCGTCCACATGGACGCCCCCGACGACGTGATCGCCCGCGCCCTCACGGCGTGGGCCGGTCTATATGGAACTGTCAGCTTTGAGGTGTTCGGCCAATACGCCAACGTGATCGACGAAACGGCACGCGCCGGCTACTTCGACCACACCATGACGCTCCTCGCGCGCCTCATCGGCCTGAAACCCTGACGCGTGCCGGGCGGCGCCCGGCGGCATTCGGGTGTCCACAATGTGGTCAGTGACGGATGTGACTGATGGTAAAAACCGGAGTGACCGACGACTTCGCAGGTCATCGCACTATGCCCGGAGACGGGACGGCACGCGTTCACCGAATCCATTGACGTGACCTTGCCGCCCCCGCAAGCATGGATCGCTCGGTGATGCGGGGACCCCGTCGGACGGGGTCTGCGGGAGGGCGGGAAGCAGGGCGCGATGAAGTCCAACCAGGCGACCATCTCCGGCGGTGGGGCGGCGGGGCTCGGCGGCACGGGGCTCGGCACGTCCGGCGGGCAGCGGCTCCCCTCCTCCCCGCGCGAACGCAAACCGGCCCTGGCGGCGCTCGCGCTGCTGCTCATCCTCGGCGGCGCCCTCGCCAGCGCGTACCTCGTGATGGCGAGCGGCGAGCGGGTGTCGGCGATCCGGATCGCCCAGCCGGTCGCGGCCGGGCAGGCGATCCCGGCGAGCGCGCTCGAAGAGGTCCAGGTCGGCGACACCGGGATCCAGTACCTCGACTGGACGGAGCGGGCGAAGGTGACCCGCCACATCGCGGCCGTCCCGCTGGTCAAGGGCGCGCTGCTGACCAACTCCATGATCAGCCCGGCGGACGCCCCGTCGAGCGGGCGCCTGATCGTCGGGCTCGCGCTGAAACCGGGCCAGTTCCCGTCCGGCGGCGGCGACACCGGCGTCAGCGTCGGCCGGCACGTCATGCTCTACGCGGTCGGCGGCGCGACGAACGGCGGGCCGCGTCCCGGAACGGTCCTGTCCCAGGACGCGATCGTCGTCGGCATGAGCGGCGACGACGGCGGGAGCGGCGGCCTCGGCGGCGCCCGGCTCCGCTCCGAGCAGACCAACGTGGACGTCGCCGTCCCGCCCGCGGACGCGGCGCTGGTCACGCAGGCGGCCTCCGCCGGGACGATCGCGGTCGCGCTGATCCCCGCCGGGGCGAACGCCGCCCCGCCGCCCGCCGCGCCCGCGCCCGGCAAGCCCGGCGACCAGCAGACCCCCGGACCCGGCGCCACCCAGAACCCCGGCACCACCCAGAACCCCGGCGGGACGCAGAGCCCCGGCGGGACCGTGCCCGTTCCCTCGGGAGGCGGCGGCGCACCGGATCCAGGCACGGGCGGTAACTGACGGTGGCACTCATCGCGCTCGCTGCCGACAAGGGGGCGCCGGGCGTCACGACGGCCGCCGTCGCCCTCGGCGCCGTGTGGCCGCGTCCGGTGCTGGTCGCGGAGTGCGACCAGGCGGGCGGCGACCTCGTGTACCGGCTCCCGGCGCAGGACGGCGAAGGCGCGGAGGGCATGCTGAACCCGTCCCGCGGGCTGCTCAGCCTCGCCGCCACCGCGCGCCGCGGCCTGCGGCCCGACCAGATCGCCGAGCACTGCCAGCGGCTCGTCGGCGGCCTCGACGTGCTCGTCGGGATCACCAACGCCGAGCAGGCGCAGGCGATGACCTGGCTGTGGGGCCCGCTCGGGCGCGCGTTCGCCGGGCTCGCGCCCGTCGACGTGATCGCCGACTGCGGGCGGCTCGGCGCGGACACGCCGCTGCTCGGCCTGCTGCGCGAGGCCGACCTCGTCGTGCTGCTCACCCGCGCCACCCTGGAGCAGGTCGCCCACCTGCGCGAACGCGTCGCGGCGCTGACGGCGGAGCTGCGCGGCGGCCCGCCCGTCGGCGTGCTCGTCCTCGCCGACCCGCGCGACTTCCGCGGCTCGATCGCCGAGGTCGACCGCATCCTCGCGGGCGCCAGGCACCGCGGCCCCGCCCCCGACCCGGCGCAGGGCCCGCCGCCGGCGGACGTGACCGTCCTCGGCGGCCTGGCCCTCGACCCGAAGGGCGCCGAGCTGCTCTCCGGCCGCTGGGGCGGTCGCCTGGACCGTTCGCTGCTGATCCGCTCCGCCCGCGAGGTCGCCGGCGACCTCGTCGGACGCATCCCGTCCGGACGGCCGCTCGCGCTGCCACCGCCGTCCGCGCAGAACCCGCCGTCCGCGCAGAACGAATCGCCGCCGGCATCACCGCCTGCTTCCGCGCCGCCGCCCGCGCACGCGCCGGCGCCTGCGGAAGGGAGGCGGTAGATGGACCACGGGCTCGTCAAGCGCCTCCGGCAGGAGGTCGGCGACCGGCTGGCGCAGCAGCGCAGGCTGGACGCCGCGAACGGGCTGCCGCCGATGTCCGGGGAGGACGAGCGGCAGTTCGCCCGCGCGCTCATCGGCCAGGTGCTGGAGGAGTTCGCGCGCGGCGAGATCACCTCCGGGCGGCGCCCGCCGAACGCCGAAGAGGAGGAGGCGCTCGCGGCCGGGGTGCACGCGGCGCTGTTCGGCGTCGGCCGGCTCCAGCCCCTCCTCGAGGACCCCGAGATCGAGAACATCGACGTCAACGGCTGCGACCGCGTGTTCATCGGCTACGCCGACGGGCGCGAGGTGATGGGCGAGCCGGTCGCCGAGAGCGACGAGGAGCTGGTCGAGCTGATCCAGATCCTCGCCGCCTACAGCGGGCTGTCGTCGCGCCCGTTCGACACCGCCAACCCCCAGCTCGACCTGCGGCTCCCGGACGGCTCCCGGCTCTCCGCGATCATGGACGTGACCGTCCGCCCGGCGCTGTCCATCCGGCGCGCCCGCCTCGGCAAGGTGTTCCTCGCCGACCTGGTCGGCAACGGCACGTTCTCGCAGGAGATCGGGCTGTTCTTCCGCGCCGCCGTGCTCGCCCGCAAGAACATCATGATCGCGGGCGCGACCAACGCGGGGAAGACGACGCTGCTGCGCGCCGTCGCGAACGAGATCCCGGCGAGCGAGCGGCTCATCACCGTCGAACGGGCGCTGGAGCTCGGCCTGGACGCCTTCCCCGAGCTGCACCCGAACTGCGTCGCGTTCGAGCAGCGGCTGCCGAACTCCGAGGGGCAGGGCGCGATCACGATGGCGGAGCTGGTCCGCCGGTCGCTGCGGATGAACCCGTCCCGCGTGATCGTCGGCGAGGTGCTCGGCGACGAGATCGTCACGATGCTGAACGCGATGTCGCAGGGCAACGACGGGTCGCTGTCGACCATCCACGCGAACTCCTCGGTCGAGGTCTTCAACCGCATCGCCACGTATGCGATCCAGTCGGACGAGCGCCTGCCCGTCGAAGCGACCCACATGCTGATCGCGGGCGCGATCGACTTCGTCGTGTTCATCGAGAAGCGCAACGACTACGCCTCCGGCGGGCGGCTGCGCCGCTACGTGTCCAGCGTCCGGGAGGTCACCGGCGTGGACGGGCGGGTCCTGTCGTCGGAGGTGTTCGCGCTCGGGGCGGGCGGGTACGCCGTCCCGTCCGCGCCGATCTCGTGCATCGCCGAGCTCGCCGATCACGGCTACGACCCGTCCGCCGGAGGCTGGTGATGTACACGCCGGACGTGCTCCTCGCCATCGTCGCGGGCGCGGTGGCGGGCGGCGGGCTGATCCTGCTGGTCGCGGCGCTGCGCGGGCTGCCGGCGCGGTCCGGACCCGCCCGCGGGCGCAGCCGCGAGGACCTCGTCAGGACGTTCACGACCCGCACCGCCACCGCCGTCATCGTCGGCATGGCCGTGCTGGTCGTGACGCGCTGGCCGATCGCCGCCGCCGGGACCGGCGCGCTCGTCCTCGCCTGGAGCGGCCTCGCGGGCGGCGCCGCCGAGGAGCGCAGGTCCATGATGCGCCTGGAGGGCCTCGCCGCCTGGACGGAGTCGCTCCGCGACACCATCGCCGGGGCCGTCGGCCTCGAACAGGCCATCCCCGCCTCGCAGCGCGCCGCCGCGCCCGCGCTGCAGCAGCCGCTCCGCAACCTCGTCGACCGGCTGCACACCCGCGTCCCGATGCCGGACGCGCTGCGCCGGTTCGCCGACGACCTGGACGACCCGTCCGCCGACCTGGTGATCGCCGCGCTGATCCTGAACTCCAAGCTCCGCGGCCCCGGCCTGCGCGACATGCTCAGCGCGCTGGCGAACTCGGCCCGCGCCGAGCTGGACATGCGGCGCCGCGTGGAGGCCGACCGGCGGTCCACCCGGCGCAGCGTCCGGATCGTCGTGGCCGTCTCGGTCGGGACGGCCCTCGCCCTCGCCGTGTTCAACCACTCCTACGTCGAGCCGTACGACGACTTCGTGGGGCAGCTCGTCCTGTGCGTCGTCGTCGCGCTGTACGGCGCCGCGTTCCTGTGGCTGCGGCGGCTGTCGAAGTACGAGCTGCCGGGACGGTTCCTCAGCGAGCCGCGCAAGGCCGTCCAGCCGGGCGTGCCGGGCGAGGTGCCGAGCACCGTCGCGGGCTGGCAAGGCGACGGCGCCGGCCCGCAAGAGCTTCCCCTGCGCGGCCGCCACACTCCGTCTAAAGCAGGGGACGCGGGCGGCGGTGGTGCCCCGTGAACGGCCTGAACGCCGCGATGATCGCGGGCGCGGTCGTCGGGCTCGGCCTGTACGTCCTCGTCCGGGCGCTGTTCCCGCAGCGTCCCGGCCTCGCCGCCCGGATGGCCGCGCTCGACGCCACCCGCCGCCGCCGCGACCTGGAGGAGCAGCAGGCCGGACGGCTCTCCCCGACGCTGGAGAAGGTGGGCGGCATCCGCGCCAGGCTCGGGCGTGAGCTGGCCAGGGTCTGCGAGGCGCGCGGCTGGCGGCTGCGCTCCGTCCGCGCCGACCTCGCCATCACCGAGCGGTCCCTGGAGGGGTTCCTCGCGACGAAGTTCCTGCTGCCCGCCGCCGCGCTGCTGTTCGTCCCGCTGATCGTCGCGTACTTCACGCTGCTCGGGCTCGGCTCGTCGGTCGCCGTCCCGGTCTGGATCTGCGTGCTGTTCGCCGCGATCTTCTTCTTCTTTCCCGACCTGCAACTCCGGCAGGAGGCGCAGGCCCGCAGGCAGGACTTCCGGCACGTCGTCGGCGCGTTCCTCGACCTCGTCTCGATGAACCTGGCGGGCGGACGCGGCGTCCCCGAGGCGCTGATGACCGCGTCGAACGTCGGGGAGGGCTGGGCGATGCACCGCATCCGCGACGCCCTGGCCAACGCCCGCATCACCGGGCAGACGCCGTGGCAGTCGCTCGGCCGGCTCGGCGAGGAGCTCGACATCTCCGAGCTGCGCGACCTCGCCGGGGCGCTCGCGCTCGTCGCCGACGACGGCGCGCAGATCCGCAAGTCCCTCTCCGCCCGCGCCGCGTCGATGCGCAGCCGCGAGCTGTCCGAGCTGGAGGGCAAGGCAGGCGAGCGCTCCCAGTCGATGCTGGTCGCGCAGCTGTTCCTGTGCGCCGGATTCCTGATCTTCCTGGCCTACCCGGCCCTGATCCGGGTGCTCGCCTCATGACGCCCGCCGCCGAGAATGCCGACACCGCCGAGACGGCCCACTGGAGGTGCCCCGATGAGTCAGCACAACCCGTTCAACGATCCGTTCGTCGCCTATCTGCGCGCCATGGCGAGCGCACGGCTCGCCCGGCTCCGCTCCGAGGAGGAGCGCAGCAAGGGCGCGTCCGCCATCGAGTGGGCGATCATCACCGCGATCCTGGCGCTGCTCGCCATCACGATCGGCGCCGTCATCACCAAGAAGGTCACGGACAAGGCCAACACCATCAACACCGGCTGACGCTCCGCTCGGACGCCGGGGTGTCGTCGATGGAGTGGGCGCTGCTCACTCCCGTCCTCATCCTGTTGATGCTCATCGTGGTGCAGTTCGCGATGGTGTTCCACGCCCGCCATGTCGCGCTCGCGGCGGCGCAGTCGGGCGCCCGCGTCGCGCGGACCTCGCCGGTCGGCGGCGGTTGGGAGGGCGCCGCGGCCGCGAAGGCCGCGGGCGACGCGCGCGCCATCGGCCCCGAGTTGCTGGACGGCCTCGACGTCCGGACGGGCGAGGCCGGGGACGAACGCTGGGTCGAGGTCAGCGGGACCGCGGTGTCCGTCATCCCGTTCATGAAGTTCCACGTCTCGCAGCGCTCCCAGGGACCGATCGAATGCTTCCGCCCGGACGTCGGCGACGGCACCGCCTGCGAGCGGGGTGCCGGGCCATGAGGGCGGTCGAACTCCCGGACCGCGGGTCCATGTCCCTGGAGATGGTGCTGGTGACGCCCATCTTCGTCGCGTTCTTGCTGTTCCTCGCCGCCGCCGGCCGGATGGTGGACGCGCAGAGCCAGGTGGACGGCGCCGCCCGGGACGCGGTGCGCGCGGCGTCCATCGCCCGCAGCGCCCCGTCCGCGCAGGCGTTCGCCGCCGACACCGCCGCCGCGGGGCTCAGGGGCAGCAGATGGTGCGCCGGCGGGCCGAGCGTGGTGACCGACGTGTCCGACTGGCGGCCCGGCGGCCGTGTCGGCGTGACGATCACCTGCGACGTCGACCTCGGCGACCTGTCGTTCATCGGGCTGCCAGGCACCAAGCGGCTCCAGGGCGAGGCGATCGCCCCCATCGACACGTTCACGTTCCGGGGCACGGACACCGGGGACGGCGAATGAGACGGCTCATCGCGCGCTTCAGCCGGCCCGCCGGGCGGGACCAGGGGACGATCGCGCTGTACACGGTCCTGTTCACGCCCATCGTCCTCCTGCTGGCCGGGCTGCTGGTGGACGGCGGCCTCGCCATCCACGCGCGCCAGCGCGCCGCGGACATGGCCGAGCAGGCCGCCCGCGCGGGCGCCAACCAGATCGACACCGACGAGCTCCGGCGGACGGGCGAGCCCGTCCTCGATCCCGGCCGGGCCCGCGCCGCCGCGTGCGACCTGCTCGCCGCCTACCGCGACCAGGTGACCGCCTCCCAGTGCGACGCCGACGAGGAGGAGGTGGCCGTGACCGTCCAGATCACCGTCCGGCCGCAGCTGCTCGGGATCATCCCCGGCTTCGGCGAGTTCCAGATGACGTCGGGCGCGACCGCGCATCCCGTCACGGGAGGCCCGGACCCCGGAGGAATCGACCCGTGAGCCGCGGCCGAAACAGTCCTACGATGAGTGCGACGTCCAAGCGCACGGCAGGCGGCGACCGGCGAACGGCAGGGGCGCGATGGTGACAGGACATGGGCGACGGGCACCGGTCCGGGTCCGGCGGCGCAGCGCGGGCGATGTTCTGGCGGGGATCTGCGCGCTCGCCGCGCTGACGGTGCTGATGGCGGGCGTCCCGGCCGCGCTGCTGATCCTGTTCGGGTCGCCGCTGCCGGACGACATGCCCACCGCGTCCGACCTGACGAACCGGGTGGGTCCCGGCGCGCTCATCGGCATCCTGGTCGCGCTGGTGTGGCTCGCGTGGATCCAGCTCGCCGCGTGCGTGATCGTCGAGGTGTACGCGGGTGTCCGCGGCGTCGGCGTCCCGGCGCGGGTGCCGCTGGCGGGCGGGACGCAGTCGCTGGTGCACCGCCTCGTCGTCGCCGCGCTGCTGCTGTTCTCCGCGACGTCGGTGATCGTGCCCGCGTTCTCGGGCGGCGGCGGCCTGTCGCAGCGCCCCCCGGCGCAGACGCAGGCGCAGGAGTTCCAGCCGCCCCCGGCCCCGCCGCAGAGCACGAACCTCACCGACCGGGCCGAGACGTCCGTCTCCGAGAACCTGATCGACGAGTCGGCCACCACGAAGATCTACCGGGTGCAGCCGCCGGAGGGACGCCACCACGAGAGCCTCTGGGAGATCGCCGAGAAGTGCCTGGGCGAGGGCCGCCGGTACAAGGAGATCTTCGCGCTCAACAAGAACCACATCCAGCCGGACGGGACGCGGCTCACCATCGCCAGCCTGATCCGTCCGGGCTGGATCCTGGAGATGCCCGCGGACGCCAAGGGCGCCAAGGTCATCCCCGCCAAGGACCTCAAGGACTATTACCGGTACGGCCACGCCGTCCCCGACAAGCCCGAGAAGCCGGAGCGGCCCGCCCAGCCGGAGAAGCCCGAGCAGAAGCCGGAGCAGCCGGAGCAGCCGCGCGAGTCGGCGCCGACCACTCCGGCGCCCGACCCGAAACCGCAGCAGCCCGCCCCACCGGCGACCGCGAAGCCGCCGACCTCCCAACCTCCGGCGACCCAACCTCCGGCGTCGCAGCCGCCAGCCTCAAAGCCACCCGCCTCCCAGCCCCCGGCGTCGCAACCGCCAGCTTCGCAGCCGCCTGCCTCGCGGCCTCCGGCGTCGCAGCCGTCAGGCCCGTCCGGGGAGATGGACGGGACGGCCGGCAGCGGCGGCGCGTCGGTGCCCGGTCAGGGGTCCGGTCAGGAAGAGGAGTCCGGCGGACGGTTCGACGTCGGCTGGCCGCACGGGCTCGCGGCGTCGGCGCTGCTCGCCGCCGGGCTGCTCGCCGTGCTCGGACGGCGCCGCCGCGCCCAGATGTGGAACCGCGCGTCCGGGCACATGATCGTCCGGCCGGAGGGCGGGGCGGCGGACGCGGAGCGGGCGCTGCGGCTCGGCGCCGACGACGACGCGACCCGGCTCCTGGATCTCGGGCTGCGGCATCTGTCGAAGTCGATGGCGGCGGGCGGCCGGGCGCTGCCGACCGTGTACGGCGTGCACATCGGCGGCTCCCAGAGCCTCGACCTGTGGATCGCGCCGGCCGACCGGAACCCGCCCGCACCGTGGCAGGCGTTCGACGACGGCCAGGTGTGGCGGCTGCACGGCGACACGCTCGCCGGGCTCGAGGCGTCCGACCTCGGCGATGTCCTCGCCCCGTACCCCGGCCTGGTCTCCATCGGCACGAACGACAGCGGCCGCATTCTCGTCGACCTGGAGGCCGCGCACGGGCTGATCGCGCTGCGCGGGCCCGAGGACGTCCGCCGGGCGGCGCTGTCCGCGATCGCGATCGAGCTGGCCACCAACCGCTGGTCCGACCACATGCGGATCACGCTCGTCGGGTTCGACGGCGAGCTCGGCGAGGGGCTGGCGGAGATCGCGCCGGACCGGGTCCGGTCCGTTCCCACGCTCGCGGACGCGCTGCCCGAGCTGGAGGGACGCAGCGAGGAGGTCCGGCAGGCGCTCGCCGCGTCCGGGGTCGACTCGGTGCTCACCGGACGCTGCCGCGGCGTGTTCGGCGAGGCGTGGATGCCGCACTACCTGATCATGGCGGACCGGCCGTCGGAGCGGGACGCGGACCGGCTCGTCGCGCTCGCCCGCACCGGCACCCGGATGGCCGCCGGGTACCTCGTCCCCGGCGACGTGCAGGGCGCCACCTGGACGTGGGACGTCGACGCCGCCGGACGCCTCCAGGCGGGCGTGCTCGGCTTCGACGTCGACGCGCAGCTCGTCCCGGACGACGCCTACCGCCGCGTGTTCCAGCTGTTCCGGGCCGCGAACCGGCTCGACTCCGTCGAGCTGCCCGGCCTGGCCGGCGGCGCGGAGCCGCCGACCGCGCAGCAGTCGTCGGTCGAGATCCGGCTGCTCGGCCCGATCGAGGTCGAGGCGCCGGGCCCGATGGACGAGAGCCGCCGCGAACTCTGCACCGAGCTGCTCGTCTACCTGGCCGCGCATCCGGAGGGCGTCCACCCGACGGTGCTGTCCGGGGCGATCTGGCCGCGCGGGGTGAGCGCGGCCGTCCGCGACGCGTCCGTGGCGCGGGTGTCGGACTGGCTCGGCCGGGACGCGCGCGGCCGCCCGAACCTGTACTACGACGACCGCGGCCGGATCAGGCTCGGCTCGGAGGTGCGCGTCGACCTGGCCGTGTTCCGCTGGCTGGTGTGGCGGTCGGCGGCGGAGCCCGCGTCCGAGACCGCCTACATGGCGTACGCGCTGGACCTCGTCCGCGGCCCGCTCCTCGCCGGGCGGCCGCGCGGCCGGTACGCGTGGCTCGCCGACCACGACCTGGAGTACGAGTCGTCCGCGCGGGTCATCGACGTCGCGCACCGGCTCGTCGTGCTCCGGCTGGACGAGGGCGACGCGCGCGGCGCGGTCGGCGCGGCGCGCGCCGGGCTGCGGCTCGCGCCCGAGGACGAGGGCCTGTGGCGCGACCTGCTCCGCGCGACCCACGCCACCGGCGACGTCGCGCAGGTGCAGGTCGTCGTGGACGAGCTGCGCGGCCGCATCGCCCGCGACCCGGTCTACGACCGGCTCCAGCCCCAGACGGAGGCGCTCATGGAGGAACTCCTCCCCGACTGGCACGGCGTCGGCTCCCGCTGACCCGCGGAGGGCTTACCGGTGAAGGCCGGTGCCTCCGAGCGAGTACCGGCCCGGCTGCGGGTGGACGGTCAGCCCCATCGGACGTCCCTCGACCATGACCTTCCGCAGGACGTGCCCCGTCCGGGTGTCCACGGCGTAGACGAGGCCCGTCGGGTCGACGAGCCACAGCGCCGTCCCGTCCGACGACACCCCGCCGGGCGCGGGCGAGCCGCCGCCCGGCAGCGGCCACCGGGCCGTGACGCGCCGGGTCGCGAAGTCGATCGCGGTGAGGACGCCGCCGCCGACGACGAACAGCCGGCGCGCGTCCCTGCTGATCGCCAGGCCGCGCGCGCCCGGCGCGGTCGGGACGAACCCCACCAGGGCGAACCGGCGGGCGTCCACGAGCCACACCCCGCCGCTGACGGCGTCCGCCACGTAGAACACGGCGCCGTTCGGCGACAACCGCAGGTCGCCGGGACGGGCCCCGCCCGGCAGGCGGATCGTCCCCGTGACGGCGTGGCCGGCGAGATGCACCTGCGCGATCCCACCGGCGGACCTGCAGGTCGTGACGAGCGACGCCCCGTCCAGCGTGAAGTCGGCGTGCCCGGCGGCGCACGGCATCGGCACCGACGCCTTCAGCAGCATCGTCTGCGGGTCGCGGACGTCGATGCGGCGCGGCCCGCGGGCGAGGACCAGCGCGTCCCGCCCGTCCGGCGTGAAGTAGAGCCCGCCGGCGCCCGTCACGTTCACCGGCAGGCCCAGCCTGCCGGTGCGCGGCCCGACCGAGACGAGGACGCCGTTCGCGCGGTCGACGGCCCACAGGCGCCGCAGGTCCCACGACGGCACCACCCGCGACGCCGCCGCCCCCGTGTGGAGGCGCCCGGTGAGGCGGAGCGTGACCGGATCGAGCACGTCGACGGCCCGCCCGTTCGCGACGTACAGCCGCGCCGGCATCCCCTGCGCGGTCGGCGCGATCATGCCGGGACCGGTGGCGGCGTAGACGGGTCCGCCGACCGGCGCCCCGCCGCCCGGCGGGTCGGGCTGGGGCGCGGACGGGCCGGTGCCCGGGCGGACGCTCGAATACGGCGCGGGCCCGCCGAGCCCGACCACCGGGCCGCCCGGGGATCCCTCCCCGGGCCGGTAGAACGGGACGGGCGACTCGCACCCGGCGAGCACGCCGCCGGTCAGCGCGAGGGCCGCGGCGAGCGGGACCGCGGCGGCGCGTGATCGTCCCTCGTGAGCTCCCATGCGCGGTCTCCCCCCATCACCGCGGGGACCATACCGAGCGACGACTCCGAGTGTCCGACTAATTGCAAAACGTGTTCGCGTTCGCTGCCGGCACGAGGGGAACGCTAGTCGGACTTGCCGATTCCGATGCCGAACTCGCGGTAGACGCGCTCCCAGAAGCCGTCCCGCAGCCAGGTGCGGGCCTCCTGGTACGGGCGGAGCGACGAGCCCAGTTCCTTCTCCGCCTCGATCAGCAGCTCCTTGTCGATGACGGGCGGCAGGATCGGGCCGGGGAGCAGGTCGCGGATGTTGTCCCGGCCCCGCTCGAAGATCCACTTCTGCGCGACATGCTCGCCGATCTCCAGCATGTGGTCGCGCTCGGGGCCGAGCTTGCCGTCCGCCGCCGCGGCGGCGGCGTTGTTCATCGACGCGGCCACCGTCGCGGGCGTCGCGCCCGCCGGGACCGGGACGCTGGTGCGGACGGACGCGGGCGTCGGCTTGACCGCCGGGGGACGCCCGGCGAACACCTGCGACGGCGACGGGACGGGGCTCGTCCCCTTCGCGGCGGCAGCGGCGGCAGCGGCGTCCCGGACGGCCGCGGCCGAGCCCGGCGCGGGCGCCGGCAGCAGCTTGGCCTTCGTGAAATACGGGCGCAGGAAATCGGCCGGCAGCACCTCGACCGTGTCGGACTCCCACACCAGCCACTCGGCCTGGTTCGACCCGTGCGTCGGCTCGACGCCCCACAGGTGGACGCGGACGCCGTAGCGCTGCGCGGCCTCGACGGCGGGCAGCATGTCCTCGTCGCCCGCCAGCAGGACCGCGTCGGTGATCGCGCGGTGCCGGGCGAGGGCCTCGAGGTCGGCACGGAGCTGGGCGTCCACGCCCTTCTGCTGGCCCTGCGCGTTCAGGTTCCCGAGCCGCAGCTTCACCAGCGGCAGGTTCGCGATGACGCGCTGGTCGACCGTCGGCTGCCGCTTCGGCGCGGCGTCGAACCAGTACACCCGCAGCAGCTCGCCGCGGCGCTGCTCGTCGGCATGGTCGGTCAACGCCTTGATCAGCTTTTCGGCGGCGACCCGGTACTCACGCCTCGAACCGCAACTCAGCAGCAGCGCACCGGAGGCCGCGTAGAGGTACCCCGCGTCGACGAAAATCGCGTACCGCGCGGGCTGTGGGACGAACTCCGAGGTGGCCATGGCCTTCCACCTTATTCGTGACGGGCCGCCGCTGGGCGCGAACCACGGTTGTCCGTCACCTCGTCATCACCCGTCCGTCACCGGGGAAGGGCGCTCGCCCGCCACGCTCCGGGGCCGCGCGGCGCCGGTTCCGCCGCGAACGTGCCGCGCACGAGCCGGGACCTGTCGGCCCACCGGGACGGGCGCGCCGTGCCTTCCGGCGCACCGCCGTCCCGCGCCGCGGCGGCCTGCGCGCGGGCGGTCAGCACGGCCACGAGCGCCGCGATCTCCTCCGGCCCCGCGTCGCCGCGGACGACCTGGAGGAAGGGCTTGCCCTGAGCGGTCACCAGATCTCCTGGGAGGTTCGGTTTAGAGCGGGATGTTCCCATGCTTCTTGGGCGGCAGCGTCTTGCGCTTCTCCCGCAGTGCGCGCAGCGCCCGCACGACCTGCCCGCGCGTCTCGGACGGCTTGATCACGTTGTCGATGTAGCCGCGCTCGGCCGCGATGTAGGGGTTGGCGAGCGTGTCCTCGTACTCGGTGATCAGCTCGGCGCGGCGGGCGTCCGGGTCGCCGGCCGCGGCCAGCTCCCGCCGGTACAGGATGTTCACCGCGCCCTGCGCGCCCATCACCGCGATCTGCGCGGTCGGCCACGCCAGGTTGACGTCCGCGCCGAGGTGCTTGGACCCCATGACGTCGTACGCGCCGCCGTACGCCTTCCGCGTGATCACCGTGACCAGCGGGACGGTCGCCTCCGCGTACGCGTACAGCAGCTTCGCGCCGCGCCGGATGATCCCGTTCCACTCCTGGTCGGTGCCGGGCAGGAAGCCGGGGACGTCCACGAACGTCAGCACCGGGACGTTGAACGCGTCGCACGTCCGGACGAACCGGGCCGCCTTCTCGGACGCGGCGATGTCGAGCGTCCCGGCGAACTGCATCGGCTGGTTCGCGACGATGCCCACCGAATGGCCCTCGACCCGTCCGAACCCGACGATGATGTTCGGCGCGTACTGCTCCTGCACTTCGAGGAACTCGCCGTCGTCGACCACGTGCTCGATGGCGGTGTGCATGTCGTACGGCTGGTTCGGCGAGTCGGGGATGAGGGCGTCGAGCTCCTCGTCCGGTTCCGCCGGGTCGACGTCGGCCGGGAACGCGGGCGCGTCCGACAGGTTGTTGGACGGCAGGTAGGACAGCAGCGCCTTGACGTACTCGATCGCGTCGTCCTCGTCCGTCCCCTGGTAGTGCGCGACGCCGGACTTGGAGTTGTGCGAGTGCGCCCCGCCCAGCTCCTCCATCGTCACCTCTTCGCCGGTGACCGTCTTGATCACGTCGGGCCCGGTGATGAACATGTGGGACGTCTGGTCGACCATGACGATGAAGTCGGTGATCGCCGGGGAGTACACGGCGCCGCCCGCGCACGGCCCCATGACCAGCGAGATCTGCGGGATCACCCCGGACGCGTGCACGTTGCGCTTGAAGATCTCCGCGTACAGGCCGAGCGCGACGACGCCCTCCTGGATCCGCGCGCCGCCGGAGTCGTTGATCCCGATGACCGGGCAGCCCGTCGTCATCGCGTGGTCCATGACCTTGCAGATCTTCTCGCCGAACACCTCGCCGAGGGAGCCGCCGGAGACGGTGAAGTCCTGGCTGAACACGGCGACGGGGCGTCCGTCGACGGTGCCGTACCCGGTGACGACGCCGTCGCCGTAGGGCCGGTTCTTCTCCATGCCGAAGTTCGTGGACCGGTGCCGCGCCAGCTCGTCGAACTCGACGAACGACCCCGGGTCGAGCAGCGCGTCGATCCGCTCCCGGGCCGTCATCTTGCCCTTGGCGTGCTGCTTCTCGACCGCGCGCGCCGATCCGGCGTGCACCGCCTCGTACCGGCGGCGCTCCAGGTCGGCGATCTTTCCGGCCGTGGTGTGGACGTCGTACTCCACCGGGGGTTCAGGGGCTTCCGTGGCCATGCGCGCCAGGGTAACCACCTCCCCACTTCGTACTTTCACGGGGGGTGTGGGGGGGTCGTCCCCCCACAAGGGTGGCGCGCGGACGCAGGCGGGGGAGTCGTTACGCTTGGGCGGGTGGCCACGAAGACACGCGACACGTTCCGGCAGGACATGCCCGAAATGCTCCGCCGCGACGTCCGCCTGCTCGGCGCGATGCTCGGCGACGGCCTGGTGGAGTACGGCGGACGGGACCTGCTGGACGACGTCGAACGGCTCCGGCACGCGGTGATCGCGGCCCGCCGCGGCGAGATCGGCGGCGGGGAGGTCGCCTCCCTCGTCGACGGCTGGACGCTGGAACGTGCCGAGCAGGTCGCCCGCGCGTTCACCGTGTACTTCCACCTGACGAACCTGGCGGAGGAGCACCACCGCATCCGCACGCTCCGGGACCGCGACACCGGCGACACCGTCCCCGGGTCGGTGGCGGCGGCCGTCCAGCAGATCCGGGGGAGCAACGGCCGCGTCGACGACCTGATCGACGGGCTGGAGTTCCGTCCCGTCTTCACCGCCCACCCGACCGAGGCCCGCCGCCGCGCCGTCGTCACCGCCATCCAGCGGATCAGCGACCTGATGACCCGCCTGAACGGCGCGCCCGGCGCGACCGAGCGCGCGGAGATCGAGCGGAGCCTCCGCGAGGAGATCGACCTGCTCTGGCGGACGGCGCTGCGCCGCGCCGCCCAGATGGACCCCCTGGACGAGGTCCGCACCGCGATGGCCGCGTTCGACGAGACGATCTTCCGGGCCGTCCCGCACGTCTACCGGGCGCTGGACCGCGCCCTCGGGAACTCCGGCACCCGTCCGCCGAAGGCCCGCCCGTACCTGCGGTTCGGGAGCTGGATCGGCGGCGACCGCGACGGCAACCCGTACGTCACCGCGCAGGTCACCCGCGACGCGGTCATGATCCAGGCCGATCACGTCCTGCGGGCGCTGGAGGCGGCGTGCGCGAGGGTCGGCCGGGAGCTGACCGTCCACGAGGACACCACGCCCGCCTCGGCGGACCTGCGCACCGCGCTCGCCGCCGCCCGCACCGCGCATCCCGGGCTGATCGGCGAGATCGCCAAGCGCTCGCCCGGCGAGCCGCACCGCCAGTTCCTCCTGCACGCGGCGGCCCGCATCGCCGCGACCCGCGAGCGCGACGCCGACCTGGCCTACGCGTCCGCGGACGGCCTCCTCGCCGATCTGCGGACCGTCCAGGAGTCCCTCGCGGGGGCGGGCGCGCCCCGGCAGGCGTACGGACGCGTCCAGAGCCTCATCTGGCAGGTCGAGACGTTCGGCTTCCACCTGGCCGAGCTGGAGATCCGCCAGCATTCCGAGCTGCACGAGCAGGCGCTCAAGGAGGTCTCCGCGGGCGGCCCGCTCTCGGAGATGACCGAGGAGATCCTGGAGACCCTCCGCGTCGTGGCCTGGATCCAGCGGCGCTTCGGCGTCCGCGCCTGCCACCGCTACATCGTCTCGTTCACGCGTTCCGCCGGCGACATCGCCAACGTGCACGCGCTGGCCGCCTCGCTCGGCGACGGCGCGCCCGTCCTCGACGTCATCCCGCTGTTCGAGACGGGCGAGGACCTGGAGCGCGCCCCCGCCGTCCTGGACGGGATGCTGAAGATCCCGGCCGTCCACCGGCGCCTGGACGAGACCGGCCGCCGCCTGGAGGTCATGCTCGGCTACTCCGACTCGGCCAAGCAGCTCGGCCCCACCAGCGCCACGCTCCGCCTCTACGACACACAGGAGGCCCTGGCCGCGTGGGCCGCGCGCAACGGCATCGCGCTCACCCTGTTCCACGGCCGCGGCGGCTCGCTCGGCCGCGGCGGCGGCCCCGCCAACCGCGCCATCCTCGCCCAGGCCCCCGGCTCGGTCGCGGGCCGTTTCAAGGTCACCGAGCAGGGCGAGGTCATCTTCGCCCGCTACGGCCACGGCGAGATCGCCAAGCGGCATGTCGAGCAGGTGACCAGCGCCGTCCTGCTGGCCTCGACGGACGCCGTCCAGGACCGGGCGCGCGAGGCCGCCGCCCGCTTCCGCCCCCTCGCCGACAAGATCAGCGAAGCCGCGCGAGCGGCCTTCCGCTCCCTGATCGA
This sequence comes from Actinomadura sp. KC06, assembly GCF_004348735.1. Lineage (GTDB taxonomy): Bacteria > Actinomycetota > Actinomycetes > Streptosporangiales > Streptosporangiaceae > Spirillospora. The sequence goes on along the minus strand of NZ_SMKT01000018.1, from coordinate 7,589 downwards.
GACGGACGGCTTCGCCGCGTGGTTCGCCCGCGTCAGCCCCCTGGAGGAGATCGCCGAACTGCGCATCGGCTCCCGCCCGGCCCGCCGCAAGGCCGCCCGCGGCCTGGAGGACCTGCGCGCCATCCCCTGGGTGTTCGCCTGGACGCAGACCCGCGTCAACCTCCCCGGCTGGTACGGCTTGGGCAGCGGCCTCGCCGCCGTCTCCGACGACGGCCGCGACCTCACCGGGCTCCGCGACGCCTACGAAACGTGGCCGCTGTTCAACACCCTCCTGGACAACGCCGAGATGAGCTTGGCCAAATCAGACCGCGCAATAGCCGAGCGCTATCTCGCCTTGGGCGAACGTCCCGAACTCACCGAGACCGTCCTCACCGAATACGACCGCACCCGCCGCCTCGTCCTGGCGGTCACGGGCCACGAACGCCTCCTGGAGAACCGCCGCGTCCTCTCCAGAGCGGTAGAACTCCGGAACCCCTACGTGGACGCCCTCTCCCACCTGCAGCTCCGCGCCCTCAAGACCCTCCGCCAGGGCGTCGCGAACCACGAGGAACGCACCCACCTGGAGGCACTGCTCCTCCTCTCCGTCAACGGCGTCGCCGCCGGACTCCAGAACACCGGCTGACCATGATCAGACCCGCCACCTCACCCGACCGGCCGCGCATAGAAGAGATAGTCGAAGCCGCCTACGCCCCCTGGGCGGAACTCATCGGCGCCCGCCCGATCCCCATGGACGCCGACTACGCCGCGTTCATCGAGGCCGGCCACGTGTTCGTGACCGGCGAGGGCCCGGACGGGCTGATCGTCCTCATCCCCGAGGACGGCGTGCTCCTGATCGAGAACGTGGCCGTCGCCCCCGACCGCCACGGCCAGGGCATCGGCCGCACCCTGCTGTCCTTCGCCGAGGACCACGCCCGCGCGCTGTCCCTCCCGCGCCTGCGCCTCTACACCAACGAGCTGATGACCCGGAACATCGCGCTGTACACGTCCCTCGGCTATCAGGAGACCGGCCGCGAGGACATCGGCGGCCGCAACGTCGTCCACATGGCCAAGACCCTCGCGTAGCGCCCTTCGGGTCGGCCGTGGTCGGGCAGAATCGGGGGGATGAGGTATGTGCTGCTGATCTGCGACGACGAGAAGGACGCGCCGAGCAACGAAGACCTCGCGGCCGATCCGGTGCATCAGGCCTGGCAGGAGGACCTGGAGCGGCGCGGGGCCGAGATCGTCGGGCTGCGCCTGCGTCCGGTGGTGGACGCGACGTCGGTCATGGTCCGCGAGGGCGAGACGCTCGTCTCGGACGGGCCGTTCGCCGAGACGAAGGACTTCGTCGGCGGCGTCGTGGTCGTGGAGTGCGCGAACCTGGACGAGGCCATCGAGATCGCGGCCGGCCATCCCTACGCGCGCCGGGGCGGCGTCGAGATCCGTCCAGTCTGGGAATGAGCGAAGCGAACCGGGGGGTGCGGGGGGTCGGCCCCCCGCAGGAGACAGGCATGAACCCCTCCGGCGAGCAGGTTCGGAACGCGGTCGACGCGGCGTACCGGGACGAGTGGGGCCAGGTCGTCGCGACGCTGATCGGCATGACGGGCGACTGGGACCTCGCCGAGGACTGCGCGCAGGACGCGTTCGCCGTCGCGCTGGCGAGCTGGCCGCGCGACGGCGTCCCGCGCCGCCCGGGTGCGTGGCTCACGACGGCGGCCCGCAACCGCGCGATCGACCGGCTGCGCCGGGACGCGGCGGGCGCGGCCAAGCTGCGCCAGCTCGCCGTGCTGGCCCGCGACCCGGACGAGCCGCCCGCGGAGGACATCCCGGACGAGCGGCTGCGGCTGATCTTCACCTGCTGCCATCCCGCGCTGCCGTTCCCGGCGCGGGTCGCGCTCACCCTGCGGACGCTGGCCGGGCTGAGCACCGCCGAGATCGCCAGGGCGTTCCTGACCGCCGAGCCGACGATGGCGCAGCGGCTCGTCCGCGCGAAACGCAAGATCCAGAACGCCGGGATCCCGTACCGGGTCCCGCCCGCCCATCTCCTGCCGCAGCGGCTCGCGGCCGTCCTCGCGGTGCTCTACCTGATCTTCAACGAGGGCTACGACGAGGACGACGAGCGCCGGGCGCTGGCGGCCGAGGCCATCCGGCTGACCAGGGTCCTTGTCCGGCTGATGCCGGACGAGCCCGAACCGCGCGGGCTGCTCGCCCTGGCGCTGCTGCACGAGGCCCGGCGCGCGACGCGCAAGGACGACGACGGCGTGCTGGTCACGCTGGAGAACCAGGACCGCTCCCGGTGGGACCGGGAACTGATCGCCGAGGGAGTCGCGACGCTCGACAACGCGCTGGCCATGCGGCGTGCCGGGCCCTACCAGCTGCAGGCCGCCATCGCCGCCTGCCACGCCACCGCGCCCGACGCGGCGAGCACGGACTGGCCGCAGATCGCGACCCTGTACGGCGAGCTGGGCCGGGTGGCGCCGTCCCCGGTCGTGGACCTCAACCGCGCCGTCGCGATCGCGATGGCGGACGGCGTCCCGGCCGGTCTGAAGCTGGTCGACGAGCTCACCGCGTCCGGGCGGCTCGACGGGTACCACCTGCTGCCCGCGACCCGCGCCGACCTGCTCCGCCGGGACGGCCGCACCGCCGAGGCCAGGGCCGCGTACGAGGAGGCGCTGAAGCTCGCGCCGACCGAGGCCGAGCGCCGCTACCTCGCCGGACGCCTCCGCGAACTCTGAACCAAAATTTTGCCGCGGATGTCGATCCCGGACGGGTGCCGTTCGTCGGTGGGGCGAAAGACCGACCGAGAGGAAGGAAACCCGATGAACACCGACACGACACCGCCGACGCCCGAGATCACCGACCGCGCCACCTTCCAGGCCCAGCTGGACGAGCTGCGCGTCCAGGAGAAGGCGCACACGCGCGCCGGCGACGCGATCGCGGCGGCCCGCCGGCGCCTGCCGATGGTAGAGGTCGACGCCGCCACGCCGCTGATCGGCCCGGACGGCCCCGTCACCCTGCTGGACGCCTTCGAGGGCCGCCGGCAGCTGATCGCCTACTACATGATGTGGTACACGGGGCGTCCCGCGTCCGAGCAGTGCGAGGGCTGCACGTACTACAACGGGAAGGTCCGCGAGCTGTCCTACCTGCACGCCGCGGGCATCACCTACGCCACGCTCTGCCAGGGGCCGTACGAGGAGAGCGTCCGGTACCGCGACTTCATGGGCTGGGACATGCCCTGGTACTCGGCCCAGGACTCCGTCGAGACCCTCCTGGTCGGACGCCAGATCGGCATGTTCCACCTGGTCTGCTACCTGCGGGACGGCGACCGCGTCTTCGAGACCTACTGGACGAACGGCCGCGGCGTCGAGGCCCTGGACAACAGCTACCCGCTCATGGACATGACCGTCTACGGGCGCCAGGAGGAATGGGAGGACTCGCCGGACGGCTGGCCGCACGACGGCTCGATCGACGGCGGCTTCTTCCGCACGGGCGGACGTCCCACCGCCCAATGGCCCCGCCTGGAGGCCGGACACTCCGACGACCTCGGCAACGCGTCCTGACCCGCCCGGCGGTGCCCGCCTAGGACGGCCATATGGGCTTGCGCTTCTCGTTGAACGCCGCGATGCCCTCGCGGCGGTCGGCGGAGAACGCGACGGTGCGCCAGGCGTTCTCCTCCAGGTCGAGGCCCGCCTCCAGGCTCACGCCGCCGCCGAGTCGCAGGGCCCGCTTGGCGGCCCGGACGGCGACCGGCGAGTTCCCCGCGATCACGCCGGCGAGCCCGAGGGCCTCCTCGCGGGCCGTCCCGGCGGGCACTTTCCGGTCGGCGAGGCCGTACTCCAGGGCCTCGCCGGCGCCGAGGCGGCGGCCGGTGAACACCAGGTCGGCGGCCTTGCCTGGGCCGAGGCGGCGCAGCGCGAGCTGCGTCCCGCCGCCGCCGGGGACGAGCCCGACGCTCACCTCCGGCAGCCCGAACACGGCCGTCTCGTCCGCGACGATCAGGTCGGCGGACAGCGCGAGCTCGCAGCCGCCGCCGAGCGCGAACCCGTGCACGGCCGCGATGACCGGCTGCGGCAGGGCCAGGACGCCGCCGAACGCGGCCCGGAACGCCGGACGCTGCGCGAGGATCTCGGCGTCGGTCATGGCGTTGCGCTCCTTGAGGTCGGCGCCGACGCAGAACGCCTTCTCCCCGGCCGCGCCCAGCACGACCGCGCGGACGGACGCGTCCGCCGCCACCTCCGCGCAGACCGCGGCGAGCCGCCGCGCCATCGCCGTGGACAGGGCGTTGAGCGCCTCAGGCCGGTCCAGCACGATCTCCGCGACATGCCCGTCGCGCCGCAACGTCACACCATCCATGAAGGGCACCCTAACGATCGTTTCGCACGTGGGGTTGGATGGGTCGGGTGAGCGACTCACCATATGGGGATCTCGACCGGCCGCCCCTGCATGAGGCGGCGCTGCGGCGCGCGCTCGTCCGGGACGGCGGCCTGTGGCGGGACGTGCGGGTCGTGGCCGAGACGGGCTCCACCAACGCCGACCTCGCGGCCCGGGCCGCGGACGGGGCGCCGGAGGGGACCGTCCTCGTCACCGAGCTGCAGACCGCGGGCCGCGGCAGGCTGGGCCGGGCCTGGACCGCGCCGGCGCGGTCGGGCCTGACGTTCTCGATGCTGCTGCGCCCGCGGGTGCCGGTGCCGATGCTCGGCTGGACGCCCCTGCTGACCGGCGTCGCCGTCGCGACCGCCGTCCGCCGGATGACGGCCTGGTCGCAGACCGGGGAGCGCTTCCTCGGCGACGGCGCGGACGGCGAGGGCGGCGACGTGGCCGTGGACGTCCGGCTCAAGTGGCCGAACGACCTGCTCGCCGGCGACCGGAAGCTGGCCGGGATCCTGGTGGAGAAGGCCGGTGACGGGCTCGTCGTCGGCGTCGGGCTGAACGTCGGCCTGCGCTCGGACGAGCTTCCGGTGAAGACGGCGACGTCCCTCGCCATCGAGGGCGCCCCGCTCAGCGACCGGGCGCCGCTGCTGCGCGCGATCCTGCGCGAGTTCGCGACCTGGTACCGGGAGTGGACGGCGCTCGACGGCGATCCCGAGACCAGCGGGCTCCGCACCGCGTACAAGGACCTGTGCGCCACCCTCGGCCGGGAGGTCCGGGTGGAGCTGCCCGGCGACGAGCGGCTGACCGGCACCGCCCGGGACGTCGACGGCGCCGGACGCCTCGTCGTCGCCGGACCGGGCGGCGACAGCACGATCAGCGCCGGCGACGTCGTCCACGTCCGATGACGAGCGCACGTCCAGCGAAGGGCGCATGTCCGGTGAACATGCGGAGACCATCGGCGGTCACCGCCATGAATCAGTTGCTGATCTGCGACGATATGTCCGGATACCGATTCACGACGCCGTCGCCGCGGCCCACGGCGCCGGCTGACTGAGGGGCGGAAGATGGCGGCCGGAATGCCGGATCCGAAGGAGATCGAAGAGCTCCTCCTCGGGGGCGAGCTGCGGTACAACCGCGTCGACGCGGTGCGCCTGGCCGGGGTCTCCCGGGAGTTCTCCGGACGGGTGTGGCGCGCGTTCGGCTACCCGTCGATGCCGGACGAGACGGTCGCCTACACCGAGGGCGACATCGCCGCCCTGGACCGCATCCGCCGCCTGATGGACGACGGCGTCCTCGACGAGGAGGGCGTGATCCGGCTCGTCCGGGCGTTCGGGCAGACCATGACCCGGCTCGCGGAGTGGCAGGTCAGCCTGCTGCACAGCATGCTGACGCAGGATCCGCACGACACGCCGTCCGCCGAGGCCGTCCAGACGATCGTGGACGTCGCGGAGAAGCACATCGGCGAGTTCGAGCCGCTGGTCGTGCACGCCTGGCGGCGGCAGCTCGCCGCGGCCGGGACGCGCGCCCTGGCCGCCGCCGCGACGCGGGACAACGGCGACCCGGCGGGCCGCACCCCGGCCACCGTCGGGTTCGCGGACATGGTGTCGTTCACGCAGGTCAGCCGGGAGCTGGAGGAGATCGAGCTGGCCCGGATCGTGGAGTGGTTCGAGGAGACCGCCGCCGACATCATCGCCTCCTGCGGCGGCCGGCTGGTGAAGACGCTCGGCGACGAGGTGCTGTTCAGCGCGGAGACGCCGGAGGTCGGCGCGGAGATCGCGCTGACGGTCGCGGCCGCGATCCAGGACGAGACCGAGGTCCCGGACGTGCGGGTCGGCGTCGCGCACGGGCCCGTCGTGCCGCTGATGGGCGACCTGTTCGGCACCACGGTGAACCTCGCGGCCCGGCTGACGTCCATGGCCCGGCCCGGCTCCGTCGTGATCGATGGCGAGCTCGCCGCGCGACTGGAGCCGAGCCGGGCGTACGAGGTGACGCGGCTCGTGCGCCGCCCGGTCCAGGGGCTCGGCATCATCCAGCCGTACGTGCTGCGCCGCACACCCGGCATGCCGCCCCCGGCCCTGGACGCGCCGTGACCGCGACCGCCGATCGGACGCGCCCCGGCCGCTTCGGACGGGCCCCGCTCAGACGGGCTTGATCGAGTCTTCGCCGGGGGCGTCGGTGAGGCGCTGCAGGTAGTTCTGCTCGCCGAGCGCCTGGACGAGGCTCAGCTCGGTCTCCAGGTAGTCGATGTGCTCCTCCTCGTCCGCGAGGATGTCCTCGAAGATCCGGGCGGAGGTCACGTCGCCGCGCGAGCGCATCAGCTCGATGCCGGGCCGCAGCCGGGCCACGGCCTCCAGCTCGACGGCGAGGTCCGCCTCCAGCTGCTCGACGATGTTCTGCCCGATCCGCAGGGTGCCGAGTTTCTGGTAGTTCGGCAGCCCTTCCAGGAACAGGATCCGGTCGGTCAGCCGCTCCGCGTGCTTCATCTCGTCGAACGACTCGTCGCGGGTGTGCTCGGCGATGCGGGTGAAGCCCCAGTTCGCCTGCATCTTGGAATGCAGGAAGTACTGGTTGATCGCCGTCAGTTCCGCGGTGAGCTGGTCGTTCAGCAGCGCGATGATGTCCTTGTCGCCTTCCATGGCGTCCATGGTTTCATGGCGGGTGTTTTCAGGACAGCACTAACCCCCGCAAGGCGCGTGTCCGCCCGTCGCGGGCGGGGCCGTGCGGGGCCCGGAAGGCTCAGGCTGCGGTCGGAGCGGCGCCTCCCTCTTCGGACTCGGCGATGATCTGTTCGGGCCCTCGTCCGGGGCCCTGCTCGGGGACGGCGGCCAGCCCGGCCGGGCCGCCGGTCAGGGCGTCCGCGAGCTCGCTGGCGGTCCGGTACTCGCTGACCATGGTGTGGATGCGCCTGGTGCACGTTCCGCACCCGGGCTTGAAGCCGCAGGCGGCCTTGACCTCCCTGGCCGTCCGGCAACCGCTGGCCATGCAGCCGTTAACGTCGTCCTCTGTGACGGCGTTGCAGATGCAGACGTACATTCGGCTGACGGACCTTCCGTGCGGCTACGCGTGCTCCACGCGCCTGACCAGGCTAGCTTAGGGCACCCTCATTAAGGTTAGGCTCCCCTAAAGTAGCTCAGGCTTGTCCGTTCTGGCCAGAGGACTCCCGATCGGTGTGATCCACCCCTCACGGGGAAGGGCTCTTCACGCGCGCGCCCCGGTGCGCGCGCGCCGCAGGGACGGGAGGG